>JAWLHW010000101.1:0-8684 GCA_041690155.1 Desulfomicrobium sp.
CACGAAATACAATGGAACCTGGCAGGTCATTTCGAAGCGGGACATCCTTGAGCCGGACTTCTGCGAACAGGATATCGTCAGCATCACGAAGGCGAGCCTTCTTGCCTGATGCCAAGGTGATCTCAACCATGCGGGACAAAACCATGAACCAGCTTTTATGCCTTGTTTCCGTGCTGTTCAGCCTGGCCCTCCTCACGGCCGTGGCCTTTGCCACGCCGGCCGAGGAGGCCAAGTATTTCTATGACGTCATTGTTTCGGGTCCCACAGACACGGAACTGTCCTCCGAGGTCAAAATTGTGAGTGCGGCCTACAAAATGTCGCTCTTCCGTCTTGACGGGAAGTCCATGGATGCATCGGAAAAACAATACGTGTTCAAGGAACTCCTCACCAATGGCCTCCAAGGTGACATCCACGCCCTGGCCATGGCCTCTGTCCTGCCATACGTTGATCCGGAGTTCTCCGAAGGAATTGACGTCACCCCCATCGAACCGTGGCTCATCCGGCATCTGGGCGATGCCGAGGGCCACTGGCTGTTGGGCGTGTTCTACCTGCACTGGCTCTCCGGTTCCCCGCCCCTGAGCTATGCGCCCGTGTACGTGAACGCCCCGAAGCATTTTCGCAAAAGCGCCCTGGCCGGTAACCGTAAGTCCATGCTCTTCACCAGCGATTACGCGCCCAAGGGCGACGATTTTACCCCCCCAGGCCAGGAACTGAAGCACCCCATGGCGGACTATATCGCGAAAGGGGACCGGGAGAACTGGTATTGGAAGGTGCGGGCCGCGGAGTTGGGGGATGCGTGGGCAAATGCTTTCGTCGGCAACAAGTATGCGCATGTGCAGCCTGACTGGCCAGTAGAGGAGACCAGTCGCATGGTCTTGTATTATTGGGACCGGGCTGCTCGGTTTGGTTACTCTAATGCAGCCGCGTGGTTGACACTCATCTTGGACGATGGAGAAAATACTGATTACGGGACACGTATCGTGACCGAGCAAGACTGCAAAAAGGCTTTTTTCTATGCGGCCTTGAGGGCCAGGCTTAATACCAACGGTGAATATCTGGACGACGAAAACAAATCTGAAAAAGGTGCCGTAGCCGAATTCTATGCCCAAAAATTCCTCAAAGGCATCCTCAAAATCAACTTCGCCCCCTGCATGACCCAGTTTCAATATGAAGCCGCCCTCAAGGAAAGCAAGATAGCCTACGACGAGTTCAAGGCCCGGCAGGCCGAGGAAAAAGCGGCCCAGCAGGCCCTTTATGACAAGGCGCGGAAAGCCCTGCCTGAGCTGAGGGCGGAGCTTGCGGCAGTGGGCGTGAAGATTGGGGAGGGACAATAAGGCATGCCTCTGTCCGCCGCCCTCGCGACCCGAAGACTCAGCCCACAGATCAGCGTCGATGTGGTAAACGGCCTGCGAATTTTGAATTTTTAAGGCAGTCAGGCAGTGTTTTTTTTAAAAGAAATTGATTTGCGTTGACGAGTCCTTCAGGGGCTTTGATATTTTTTCAAGCGATAAAATTGAACTCTACATCCCAAAGCAAGTTCAAAATTCAAGATGTGACTCCCGAGATCGTGCGGCTATACCGCGTATGTCGTCCACGCAGCGTGGATCATCCCGTAACGCTGAATCCGAACAGGGAATCGTAAGATCGGCGATCAGCGGGAGATGGTCGGATGCAACCTTGGCCAGTTCCGAGCACGGCACCGTGATGCCGGTTACCCGGATTCCTGGTTGGATGAACACATGGTCTATCCGGAAGCTTGGCATGCGGCTGTAGAACGTGCACACTGGCCGATGCTCTTTGAGTTGCGCCTGTGCGTCGAGGAATCTGCTGCTCAACAGCCTGTATCCCTTTGATGACGGCACGCAATTAAAATCGCCGCACAAGATCGCCGGCTGGTCTGCGTTCAGTTGGCCCAGCCATTCGTCGCCCAGCAGGGCCTTGATCTGAAGTATGCGTTCGCGTGATGTCAGTCCCAGATGCGTGTTGACGACATTCACCTCGGTACCGTGCAGATCGATGGCAACCCAGAGAGCACCGCGCGGCTCCAGCGTTTCGCCCGGCAGATATCCAGGCAACTGCCCGGTTTTGACGATGCGCATGGGCAGGTGCGTAAGTATCGCATCCCCATATTTTTCATCCTCGACATGAATATGGGGATAGAAGTGATACTGCATCTCCAGATAGTGTGCGATCAGTTCAGCCTGATTCTCGCCGGCCGTTCGCGTACGACCGGCATCAAGCTCCTGCAGGGCCACCACATCCGGTTTGGCACGAGCGATCACACGAGCAATGCGTTCCGATGCCAGCTTGCCGTCGACACCGATGCAACTATGCACGTTATACGTCATCACGCGTAATTGTTCCGAATGGAGAGCCGAACTGCGCCCACCCCTGGGCTCCGCCCGTCTCGCGAAGGTCGCCGGTGTCGGTCGGCCAAGATGGTGCAATGCCGCTTCACGCAGCTCGGATGGCCGGTAATAGCCACGCGTGCTGTCCGGCAGCGGCGCATCAATGGGCAGCAGGCTGAAGGCCCGTGTTTCCTCAGGAGTCAGCCCCGCATGCGAGCCGTTTTCGGTGGTGAAGGTGATCGGCGCAACGCCCTTGCGCCAACCGAGCAGGGTCAGGTCTCCTGCGTGCCGATGCCGGCACAGTCTTTCCAGATCTTCACCAATGACATCGATGAACGGATGATCCTCGCCAAACAGCTCAGCGGACTGCTCAGGCAGCATAAATTCCCCGTCTGCGGTCCAGACTCGCAACTGCTCATCCCCTCGGCTGATGACAACCGCAGGCACTTTGTGCCGGGTGACAAGGGCGCGCGCTGCACGAACCAGTTCGGCCGGCTCCAGCACTTCGGGAAAATAGACAAAGCCTACCGGGCCAAGCCCGGCGACACGCACCTTGTCAGAGCCATTCCCGCCACCGTTGGCCTCCATCGAGAACAACTGTTCGGCCTTGCTGCCGCCGAGAAACCTGGCTCGCTGTGCCTCTACACTGGGCGCGCGTTTGCTGGCTGAGGCAATCGGCACGCCTTCATCGAGGCCGTCATACACTGCATTGGCCGCCTCCAGAATATCGTAGCCCTGCAGCTTGAAATAGGATGTAGTGCGACTCTGGCCATGATCGGAATAGACCCATACCTCATAATGCCGTCTGTGCGCATGGGCTGCCTCTTTCCAAAGCCGCTCCACGGCATTGTCGATGCCCTTGAGGGTCCAGTGGGCAAACTTGGAGTCGGGGCCGCGGCGGTGAGACTGTTCGTCGTAGCCCAGGAAGTTGATGTGCACGATCGGCAGGCCGCGCTGTATATCCATCTTGCCGCCAATCACACACATCTCGCGCAGCAGGACACAGATCGCAACCCGGGCCGGGATGAATTTGAGCTCCCTGATGTAATTGCGGCCTTCGTAAAGGCCGCGAACCAAATCAACCAGTGCTATCACAGGTTCCACGACCAGCAGAATCAGGGTCCGGATCACACTATTGATGTTCGCGACAAGCATGAACAGCAACGCGAAAGGATTGGCGGCCCGCAGCGCCGAACCCCAGCCCAATGACGAGGCGCAGAAGTGCGCTTCATCCATGTCCGCGCCGCCGCCGAAAATGTTCGAGTACGAACTGCCGCCCGTGCAAAGCGAATCGACGCCGTCCCTGGCCAGCTGCTTGCGCAGTTCTTCTTCCAGCTCCTGCGCCGCCGTCGGCTCGTACATGCGGACCATTTCACCCTTCTTACGATCCAGGAACGAAAAAGCCGGCACGACGGTTTTTATCCCGTAAAAAATTTCCCCCTGCACGGCAGGTGTTGAAGAGGGCAAGCCTGAATATTGTGTATGTACCTGATAATGTTCCCGTTTGATCAGGCGCTTCAGGAAGGGGAGCTTACCCTTGTCGAGGGCAAGATTGAACTGTTCCAGAGAAAGGCCGTCGATCTGCACCATCACCAGGCCGGGCCGATTTGCAGGCCCCTCGGAAACCGACAGATGCAGGAAGCGCAGCAGCAAATGCGTACGACTGAGCTTGCGGCGCAGCAGGCGAAGACGCGCCTCGATCCTGCCGATCATGACGTTTCTCTCTTGACGGTACAGATATCGCGCCCTGAAAAAGCAGTGCCAAAGGAATTCGGCCTTATCATCGCTTCATCTCCTTGCCAGAGGTGAAGAAGCTCTCACTCAGGGCTTCGTCGCCGGACTGCGCAACCGTTTTCAAAATATCCCACTCGGCCTTGATGCGGGCCCTGATGTGGTCCCAGCCAAGTTCGTCCTCGTGCTGCCGGATGGCGAGATCGGGCTGAAGATTTTCATACGCAGCCAGCGCCTTGCGCGCGGAAACGGTCATCGAAAAGGCTTCGGCCGTGGCGCGTGCGGCAGCGATCAGAGCGTCCGTCTCGTCGCGCGAGCGCGCATAAACCCACTGTAACGCGGCGGCAAAGGCCTCCTTTGTTTCCTCGCTGATCACCCGTCCGTTGCCCGCGTCCACGACGACTTCCCTGACACCTGGCGCATCGAGCGCAACCACCGGCAGGCCGGCAGCCATTGCTTCGGTCAGGACCATGCCCTGGGTTTCAGTTTTCGACGCAAAGGCGAATACACTCATCGCATTGAGCGCATCGGCGAGGTCTTCATTCTCCAGCACGCCGCACATGTAGAGCCTCTCGCTCATGCCTGCCCCGGCAAAAGTCTTCTCGATCGCGTCCTGCGAGGATCCGGCACCAACCAGCAGGAAAACCGCTTCGTCATGTTCCTTCAAGAAGGTTACAACCGCTCGTGCGAGAAATTCCAGGTTCTTTTCAGGGGCCAGGCGCCCCATATGGCCCACCACAAAAGCATTTTCGGGGATGTGCTTTTTCTTCAGAAAGCCTGGGCCGTTGCCAGACGCAAAGCGCTCCACGCTGACGCCTGTCGGCACCACCAGCACCGGTGAGGTGACGCCACGCTCTATCAGCATGTCGCGAATGCTCTGGCTGGGCGCAAACACCTGGTCGGCGAGATTTGCATAGCGGGTGGACAGCTCGATGACAAAACGCTTCAATGTCGGCGAATCGCCCGGCACATAATGCGTGTACTGCTCGTAAAGCGTGTGATGGGTGAACACCAGCGGCACGTCGAGCGTTCGCGCTATCCGTACCGCTGTCATGCCAAGCAGGAAAGGATGCTGGGAGTGAATGATGTCGGGCTTGAATTCTTCCATTTTTTCGGACAGCCCGCTCGGTATCGGCAACACCACCGAAAAGTCGCTTCCGTTAAAATGCTGGATTGCGGGAATGCGGAAGACATCGGTTTCGTGCTGCGGTGCATCCTCGAATTCCGGCGCCACGACCAGCACACGATGGCCGAGCTCCCGGTAGGCTTTTGCGAATGCTTCCACAGAACGCGCCACGCCCCCCACGTGCGGCGTAAAGGTGTTGGAAAGTAAAGCGATGTTCATGCAAGGACTTCCTCTTTTGTCAGGATGACGTTAGTGGCATTTCGTTCCAGCGTAACAGGCTCATAACCGGGAAGACGTACGTCGATGGCGGGTTCCTGGTTGTGCCATGCCGTCTGCAGGACGATTTCGATGCTGGTATCCGAGAGCGGACGCACTGTAATCGACACGGGACCGAAGCTGGTAGGAGCTGGCCCGAACTTCACGGGACTCCCCTCCTGCAACCAGCGCTCGCCAATACCCGCGCACAGAATCAATCCCTCGCCCTCTTCACGCACAAAGCAGTTGCGCACCATGAGGACCCATTCGGCCGCAGCCCAGACATGGTGGCCATCGCCCATGCACCCTCCTCGAGTACGCGGATGAATCGCCTCAGGCCATTGACCCGTGGGTGACGCAAGGTCAGCCACCGCGTCCATCAGCTCCTGGTAACGAGGGTCGCCGGCACGCAGCAACACCTGCGCCACATGCAAGGTCAGATACGCGTTAAGGCCGGAGTGGATCATGTCCTGAAAAAATGCGCCATCTATGAAACAGGCGTTCAGCAGATAATCCGCGCAGTCGAGCAGCCGGGGATCATCCGCGGCATGCTGCTGCAAGGGGTAGCCGGACACGATCGAACCGATGGCGCCGGAATCCAGCCGCCGGTAAGGCGAAGCCGGCATGCCCGGTCGTCCCAGCCGCTGTGCGCAGGACGCCAGGCTGCGGTCCACCGCCGCAGTGAAATCTTCGGCGGCGTGCGTGAACTCGGCCGCCATATCGGCATCCTGGCTGCGGACCAGGTCGCTGGCACAATGCAGCCCGGCGATGCCCCAGAAGTCGTCCCAGTAGTAATAGTCATTTGGACCGAGGTGCTCGGCGCTGAAGCCTGCCGGCAGCAAGCCTGCATGCGGCGCGTCAAGTGTGTCGGACAGCCGCTTGCGCATGATCCAGCGCGCGCCGCGTGCAATCACACTGTGCCAGTCAGCGGCCAGCTTTTTGCCGGTGAGCTGCTGGTAGCGATGCAGGATCCACAGGACCTCGCCGTTGGAATCCCACTCGCCTTCCTGCGAACGGAAATAGCCGAGTTGGGTTTGTCGCTCAGGAAAACGGTTCAGCGCGCGTTTGGCGCGCGCTTCCAGACCAACGCATAGCAGGGCGTGAATGATATAGGCGGCATCGCGGAACCAGAAACGCCTGTAGGTGGATGGGCCCGGATACACATCATCGGGCGAGTGCAGAATCAGCGACGTGACCGCCGCGTCGTAGAGCTCCTGGTACTTACGATCTGGACACTGCAACGTGCACGCGCTTTCGCGCAAGTCCGGCCAGGCATTTTCCGCCAGCGCGGCTGTCTTGTCCGAGAGTGGAACGCGAGCAGTCAAAATCCTTTCGCCGCCCTCGGGTATGGCGAACAGCGCGGCCGCCGTCACCATGCCACGGTTGCAGTTGCCCTTACTACTCTCATCGAGCGCGGCGAGGACCGGCGCCTGCTTCAAATGAAGGGCGACATCGCCATGGCCATAGTCGGAGACCAGATGGCGCTCCGCCGGCGCACTGAACTCTACGGTCTGTTCGTCGTTCACGATCCAGGTCTTGCGATCAGGGGACAGAGCCACATCATTGATAAAGCTGACCCCCTCCGAATTGGCCGGGCGCAACGCGAGCGCCAGCCAGGCGGGACTGTCGGCCCTGGCCGTGAGCGTAAGCACGCACACTGGCATGCCGTCTTCGAGTTCGACGCTCGCCGTGCTACTCAACATCAGGCCACCCTGCTGGACCCGAGTCGTGATCGCCAGGCCGCTGGACATGTCCTGCTGTTGGGTGCCAGTCATGGAACGCGACGGAAACAGGTTGCCTGCCTCTTCCGAACAGACCCAGCCATCGAGGGACCAGCCGTCCAGGCAGGGTGTCAGAAGGCCGCGCGGATCGACCAGCGGAAATTCCTCGCAGTCGGGATAGCCAAGCGCAGTCCAGTTGCGATGGGTGAGATTGATATGCGAAACCGAAAAAGCGCGTGGAACGAATGATTCGTCATGGGGGTTGTACTGGCGCTCGACCCAGTAGGGCCATACCCAGTCCAGGTTGTACTGGATCACGCGGCTATTGATCAGGCCGCGCGCATGGAACACGACCCCGGCGCGCAAAAGTTCGACCGGCTCCCCCACCTCGGAGGGCTGCGCGAAACTACGTAGACGCGCGAGCAGTTCGATGGGATCAAGAAAACCCTGGCGCCGCGCGGCGCGGGTGATGATGTACTGCAAAAAAGTCCATTTTGAAAATCTCATGAGCTATCCTTGGTGGGCGCTGTCACTGTCCCTGCTTCAGGCACGGGCTTGCTGTCTTGCGTACTGCCGCTTTCCTGCGAATACGCTGCCAAAGCCCGTCTTGCCAGATTATTGAAATAGATCAGCGCAACGATCGTCGCGACAAACCCCAGACCATAGAACGCCCACTGCAGCGACGTCCTCTCCACCTCGCCCCGGCTCAGACTTGCCAGGTCGGCCGTGATCGAGCCTAGGTAGACATTGTGCAACGAAAACGGAATGAAACCGATCAGCGAGCCCAGCGCGAAGCCTTTGAACGTGAACTTTGTCAGTCCAAAGAAATAATTGGAAATCTTGCCCGGGAAGAACGGAATCAACCGGGTGAGCATTACGACTTTGAGGTCATGACGCGCCATTTCGTCGCTGACGACCTGCAGATTGCTGCGACTTACGATGAACCGCGAGGCTCGCTCGCCGAACAGGTAACGCGCGATCAGGAAGGCCAGGGATGCACCAATGGCGGTACCCGCCACGACCAGCACGGTTCCCTCGATGACCCCGAACACGAAGCCGGCGCCAGTGGTAAGAAAGATGCCCGGCAGCAACAATAGCACAAACGCCGCCATCAGAAGAATGAAGTAGACCCCCGCCATCGCACCCTGCGCGTCTATCCACTCCAGCAATTCGACCAACTGCTCGTGGAGATCGAAATAAACGAGCACTACGAGAATCAGGCCGACAAACACAATGCCCGCCGCGATCCCCAGCATGGGTCTTTTCAAACCCGTGGAGGAAGAAGCGGAAACACTGGAATCGGATTTGGTCATTTTTATTTTTATCTGCATTTTAAGCATGTTACAAGAATAAGAAAATCGCTTTCGTAAAGAAATTTTTCGAAGCTTTATCCCATCTTGATAATAATTAATCGAAACAAACTGCACGTTCCGGTAACGTTTTTGTACCTGCTAAACAAAACCAGAAAAAGTGCCATGAAGTTCACCCATATCATGGTCGAAG
>JAWLHW010000102.1:0-8684 GCA_041690155.1 Desulfomicrobium sp.
CAGCTTGGCGGCCCCGGTGCGGTGGTCGTAAAACGCCCAAAGCCGACCCAGGACAAAAGGCTCGATCTTCCCGCCTTTGGCGTGAAGACACTGCAATCCATGGCTGATGTCGGCGCGACGTGCCTGGCCTTCGAGGCGGGCGGATGCATCTTTTTCGAACAGGGCAAGGCGATTGATTTTGCCAATGCTCATGGCATCACCCTGCTCGGCCTGCCACCGGGCACCTAGCGGCCGCAAAATACAGCTCAAACAAGAAATGGCCGGGATGCGCATCCCGGCCATTTCTTGTTTCAAGCATTTCAGGCTATCGCCGTCATTTTTTGTCCAGTCCCAGCATGCCGACCACATTCTGGGCGGCCTGAGTCGTAAACGCATCATCGGACAGGCGCTCCTTCTCGTGTTGATCAATGACCAGGCGCGGCACATTGGCCAGCTTCCTGTCCGGCGTGATCTCAAATTCCGGGCCGAATCCGTCGTGAAAATACATGTCCTGAAATCCGGCGAACTTCAAAGCGTGGGCCGTGGCGTCAAGGACGGCAAGTTCACCTTCATCCATGAGTCCAAGTTCCTTGGCCTTCAAAAGGCCGGCCAGGCACTCCCCGCCCTGGGTGCAGGCGATGTGGCCATGCCTGTTGGCAAGCAGCATGGACTCGATGATGCGCTGCTCGCTGACCTGCACGACCTGGAACGATCCCGCTCCGCCGAGTTTCTGGTACTGCTCGGCCAGAAACGCTACCCGCGGAAACGACACGGGATTGCCGATCATGGCCGCCTGGGCAACGGAGGGACGGACCTTCACGGCTTCGAATTTGCGCTGGCCCGGTTCCTGGGCATAGAACCTGAAAACGGGGTCCGCATGCTCGGACTGAACACCGACGATACGAGGCAGGGACTCTATGATTCCAAGCCGCAGGAGCTTCAGGAATCCGCTCATGATGGCGGTAATGTTTCCGGCATTGCCAATGGGCACGAAGATGACCTTTCCGCGCAGATCCCAATCATACCACTGCGCCACCTCAAAGGCATAGCTCTCCTGGCCGAGTATGCGCCAGGCGTTCTTGGAATTCAGCAGCGCCACCCGGTAATGATCGGCCAGATATTCGACCACCTTCATGCAGTCGTCAAAAACACCGGGGATTTCCAGCACTTTTGCCCCGCTGCCCAGAGGCTGGGAAAGCTGCTGCGCCGTGACCTTGCCCTGGGGCAGAAGCACGACCGAGGTCAGGGGCTCTCCCACATACGCCGCATAGAGCGCCGCAGCGGCCGAGGTGTCGCCGGTGGAGGCGCAGATGGTCAGGACATTGTCCCAGTCGTGCTTGGCGACCAGATGGCGCAGGTACGAATAGGCGCAGGCCATGCCGCGATCCTTGAACGACGCGGACGGATTCTGGCCGTCATTCTTGAAGGCCATGGGTTGCCCCACCAGACGCTCCAGAGCGGGCGAGGAGCGGGTCACCGGCGTGTTTCCCTCACCCAGGTAGACAATGTGCTCCTCGGCCACGACAGGAGCCATCAGTTCGTAAAAACGGAAAATGCCGCGCAGGGCCGGATTTTTGGTCGCCGCGCGCAGGTCGAAAAGATCGCGCCAGGCAGCGCCGGATGTTTTTTCCAGCTCGGGAAAGCGAGTATCCTCCAGCAGAAAAACTCCCTTGCAGCTGGGACAGGTGTAATGCAATTCGTCGATGGGGTATCTGGCCTGGCAGCCGAGGCAGACATATTCCATTTCCCCTCTGTATGCGGGGAAAACGTTGGCTTCGCGCATGAGATGCTCCCTGAAAATTATTTACCTGAGCGCAATGTCGATGACCGCGCCCGCAAACAAGAAAACCGCTACAAATCCGTTCAAGGTGAAAAAAGCAAGGTTGACCCTGCTCAGGTCGTCCGCAGAGATCAGTCGATGCTCGAAAAGCAGGATCGCCGCCACGGCCAGGCAAAAACCCGTATAAACAAGCCCGGCACCGGCAGACCAGCCGGCCAGAAGAAAAAAGATGGCAGTGACCACGTGGCTGAACGTCGAAAGAGCCAGCGCGATCGGCACCCCTTTGCCTGCTGGCAGAGAATGCAGGCCTTCGGCCTGATCGAATTCGGCGTCCTGGCATGCGTACAGAATATCAAATCCGGCCACCCAGAAAGTCACCCCCAGGCCCAGAAGGACAGGGGCAAGGGCGATCTGCGGGGACACGGCGAGCCACCCTGCAATGGGCGCAAGCCCGAGCACCGTGCCAAGGAAAAAATGGCACAGAAAGGTAAACCGCTTGGTGTAGCTGTACAATGCGGACCAGACCAGGGCCAGGGGAGAAAGCGCCAGGCACAGGGAGTTGAGCAACCCGCATGCGCCGACAAAGACGAGAGCGCTGACGACTATGAAAACGCGTGTTTCGAAAACGCCTAGTTCGCCCGTCACCAGAGGTCTGGTCTGGGTGCGCGGATTCTTGGAGTCAATGGGAAGATCCGCGAGACGGTTGACTGCCATGGCAAAGGAACGCACGGCCACCATGGCGACGGTCAGAGCCAGGAATGTTTTCCAGCCCGGCCAGCCGCCCGCAGCCCAGATCATCCCGAGGTATGCAAACGGCAAGGCAAAGATGGAGTGTTCAATCTTGACCATACGCGCCAGAAGAACAATTTTACGCCAAATCGAAAGCATCAGCGAATCCCCCTTAAGCGGCCACGAGCTTCAGGAATCGCTTCTTGCCGATCTTGAGCACGTATTCACCCGGTGCGAATGCAAACGTCGCATCGTCCTCCTTGCGTCCGTCAATGGTCACGGCGTTTTGCTTGCACATCCGCCGGGCATCACCCTTGGAGGAACACACGCCGCTCTCGCTCAGAACATCCACCAGCAACGCCCCGGCCTGCACTGAAAAAACCTCGATATCCTCAGGAATCCCCTGCTTGGCGAACACGGCGTTGAAAGCCTCGCGCGCAGCAGCTCCGGCATCAGCTCCGTGAAAGCGGGCCGTGATCTCCTGGGCCAGATCCTCTTTGGCGACCTTGGGATGCAGGGTTCCGGACTGAACCTGCTCACGCAGAGAAGCGATCCGGTCCAGGCTGCTGTCGGAAAGCAGCTCATAGTAGCGCCACATCAATTCATCGGAAATGGACATCAGCTTGCCGAACATATCGCCTGGCGCCTCATCTATGCCGATGTAGTTGCCCAGCGACTTGCTCATTTTCTGGACCCCGTCGAGCCCTTCAAGGATGGGCATGGTCAGCACGATCTGCGATGCCTGCCCGTGTTCGCGTTGCAGGTGGCGCCCCATGAGCAGATTGAACTTCTGGTCCGTACCGCCAAGTTCGACATCCGCCTTGAGGGCCACGGAGTCGTATCCCTGGACCAGCGGGTACAGAAATTCATGGATGGATATAGGCTGATTGCCCTTGAACCGTTTTTCAAAATCATCGCGCTCAAGCATGCGGGCCACGGTGTAGCGGGAGCAGAGCTCGATGAAATCTGCGGCGGAAAACGTGTCCATCCAGGTGGAGTTGAACGCGATCTCGGTGCGCTCCTGGTCGAGTATCTTGAAGATCTGCTTCTTGTAGGTCTCGGCGTTGCGCAGAACCTCTTCGCGGGTCAATTTCTTGCGCGTTTCGGACTTTCCGGAGGGATCGCCGATCATGCCTGTAAAATCGCCGATCAGAAAAATCACCTGATGCCCAAGTTCCTGAAAATGCTTGAGCTTCTGGATCAGCACCGTATGCCCGAGATGCAGGTCCGGCGCCGTGGGATCAAACCCGGCCTTGATCCGCAGCGGAACATCTTTGCGCAGTTTTGCGATCAATTCCTCTTCATTGATGATCTCAACGCTTCCGCGCCGGATCTGTTCCAGCTGCCGTGCCAACTCCATATCTGTCATGTCGTTTCCTGTTCTTTAAGATACCCTGTATTGCCAAGCCGTTATCTCACGGCATTGGCCGTGATCCACTTCCATTAGCGCCCCGTTCAACATGCACGGCCCTTTGGCCAGTTCAAAGCGCTGGGGCAGTCCTGTCCTGAATCTGCGTAAAATTATGTCGCTGTCCATGCCCAGACAGGAATCTTCCGGCCCGCACATCCCCAAATCTGAAATATAGCCGGTGATTCCGTCGAAAATGTACGCGTCGTTGGTCTGCACATGGGTATGCGTACCGACCACCGCCTGCACACGACCGCGCAGCATATGGGCCAAGGCGCGTTTCTCCGAGGTAGCCTCGGCGTGCATATCAACCACAATCACTGCCTCCGGCGGAGCCTGCGCCACCAGTGTCTCGGCAACCGTGAAGGGAGAGTCGATGGCTTCCATGAAAGTCCGCCCCTGCAGATTGATGACCATGAGCGGCGGCAGATTTTCACCCAATTCGAAAACTCCGGCACCACGGCCCGGCGCTGACGCAGGGTAGTTGGCCGGACGCAGCAGCCAGGGCTCATTATGCAGTGCCGGCCGGATGTCGGGAAATTTCCAGACATGATTGCCGGTGGTCAGGACATCCACACCGCATCTGTGCAGTTCCTGTGCGCTTTTGGCCGAGAGGCCAAGCCCGCCTGAAGCGTTCTCGCCGTTGGCCAGAACCACATCCAGTTCCAATTCCCGACGCAAACGCGGCAGATGGTCTTTTACCATCTGCCGCCCACTGTTACCTACTATGTCGCCAAGAAAAAGAAGTCGCATTCGGGAACTACTTTGCAATGCCCACTGCCCTCTTCTCGCGGATGACCGTAACCCGGATTTGTCCTGGGTAGGTCATTTTCTCTTCGATCTGCTTGGCGATGTCCTTGCTCAGCATGTAGATCTGGTCGTCGTTGACCGCCTCGCAGTCCACCATGACACGCACTTCCCTGCCGGCCTGAATGGCGAAGGCTCTGCTGACGCCGGTGAACCCGGTGGCTATCCCTTCCAGCTCCTCCAGACGCTTCACGTAGCTCTCCAGGAGCTCCTTGCGCGCGCCGGGACGGGCGCCAGAGAGACTGTCCGCGGCCTGAACCAGCACGGCGTAGACGGATTTTGGCGGTATATCCTCATGGTGCGCGGCGATGGCGTGCACGATTTCGGCGGATTCATTGTATTTCTTGGCCAGATCAGCGCCAATGAGCGCATGCGGACCTTCAACTTCGTGATCCACGGCCTTGCCCAGATCATGCAGCAAGCCGGCCCGCTTGGCCTTCTTGATGTCGAGCCCAAGTTCGGCGGCCATGATTCCGCACAAAAAAGCCACTTCAAGGGAGTGCTGCAGGACATTCTGGGTGAAACTCGTGCGGAAGCGCAGCTGTCCGAGCAGACGGACAATCTCGGGATGAATTCCGTGCACGCCGAGATCGAAGGTGGCCTGCTCGCCGATTTCCCGGATCTGGACATCCATTTCCTTTTCGACCTTCTTGACGATGTCCTCGATGCGCGCGGGATGGATGCGGCCATCGCTGATCAATCTTTCGAGCGACCTCTTGGCCACTTCGCGGCGCAGCGGATTGTATGCAGACAAGATGACCGTTTCCGGCGTGTCGTCAATAATCAGGTCCACGCCCGTGGCCGCTTCGATGGCCCTGATATTGCGGCCTTCGCGACCGATAATGCGGCCCTTCATGTCTTCGCTTGGCAGCTCCACGGAGCTGACCGTGTGTTCGGAGACATAATCGCCGGCGTAACGCTGGACCGCGCTGGCAATGATCATCTGCGCCTTGCGATGCGCGGTCTCCTGCGCCTCGACCTCGATCACGCGCACCATCTTGGCCGCCTCATGGCGGGCCTTGCTCTCAATTTCCTGCATGAGCCGGGCGCGGGCCTCTTCGGCGGTCAATCCGGATATTTCCTCCAGGCGGGTCTGCTGGGCATTGATCAAGTCCTGCAGCCCTTCCTCCTTCTCCTCAACGGCGCGTTCCTGCTTGGCAACCTTCTTTTCAAGGTTGACCAGCTCGCTTTCCTTCAGGGCCAGGGATTCCACCTTCTTTTCCAGCCGCTCTTCCTTGGCCTGCAACCTGGCCTCGTTCTTTTTCAGCTCACGCTCGCGGTCCTTGGCATCCTGTTCGACTTCCTTCTTCAGGGCAAAAACCTCGTCCTGAGCCTGGAGCAAAACCTCTTTCTTGTGCGCCTGCGCATCCTTCTTGGCTTCATCCAGAATCCGCTCGGACAATTTGCGCGCGTCGTCATTCTCTTGGTCGGTGATATATTTTTTGAACAAAAAACCCGCAACCGCACCAATTCCGGTGCAAATAAAAGCGGTGATTATTATTTGGCTGGTCATGGAATCTCCTTGGCACAATATATTTAAGATGGCTGCGCAACGACCATGATACGTCGCCCCTGTCCTGAATCGGACTGACGAGACAACAGCGCGAGCGCTTAATTACGATCGGCAAGGAGGGTATGAGAGACTGGCTTTTGTAAGGGGCGAACCAGATAAAAGCCCCGGAAGGCAGTGTTGGGAATCATTTTGAACCTCTTAAGTTAAGAGGGGGTTGGCTACAGCCCATCAGGCTTCTTCGGGTGTCCGAAGCGTGCACACAAGACCGTTGTAAGCTACCCGTATTGCGCTTTATTGGCTCAAAAACGCATCACCAATCACTGACCCTCCAGGGTACTTGTTCACTATTCTTCAGGACTATCTATCTTCGAAAGAAGCTGTTGCAACGTGCCTTCGAGTTGCGACATCTTCCCTTGATCATGTAAATAATCGTCGGCCAGACTCAACGCCAGGTATGTCAGAAGCCGCTCCTTGCTCATGTGACTGACCCGCCCTTCGAGATCCTTATAGCGCTGATGAACCAGGTCAACAGCTTTATGAATCCGCTCGGGTGAGACATCGGCCGCGAAGGAAAGATCGAGGCCGAGCACTGTCAAATTGTATCCTGGCATTACTTAGTTTCTATCAACCTCTTGCAGGCTGTTCAAGATATTTTCCACCCTGGACAGGACGGCCTCCTTGGTCTGGCGTTCCTGCTCAAGAGACTCCTTTAATTGCATATTCTCGAGTTTCAATGCTTCCTGACGTTCCAGAAGAAGCGTTATCTTTTCTGTCAGCTGATTAAGAATATCCATGAGTTATCCTAGGATTGAGGTGATTTTTTCTTGCGATCCAAATTCGTCTGTCTGGCCCTGGCCACGCACAGGGCTCCATCGGGAACATTTTTAGTAACCACTGAACCGGCGGCGACAAGAGCGCCCGCACCCACGACCACGGGAGCGACCAGTGCCGTGTTGCTGCCGATAAAGGCGTTTTCGCGAATCTCGGTGCGATGTTTCTTCGCGCCGTCATAATTGCAGGTGATGGTCCCCGCGCCGATATTCACTCCGGGACCGATGTCGCTGTCCCCCAGATAGGAAAGATGACCTGCCTTGGCACCGGCATGGAGCACCGATTTCTTGACCTCGACGAAGTTGCCCACGCGCGCATCTTCCCCGATATCTGACCCGGGCCTGAGCCGTCCGTACGGACCGACACTTGCCCCGGCACGGATGCGAGACCCTTCAATATGGGAAAAGGATTTCACTTGGCAAGGACCAAGAACCGAATCCTTGATCCAGCAATGAGACGAGATGGACGCCCCGCGCTCAATGCGCGAGCAGCCGTAGATTTCGCATGGCCCCACTATTTCGGCGCCGGGAGCAACAGCAACGTCGGGCCCGATGAAAACTGTCTGGCTGTTACGGAGAATGACGCCGGAATCAAGCAGATTGTCCACGATCTTCTGCCGCAGGGACTCTTCAAACCGAACCAGCTCTTTTGGAGAATTGATGCCACGCAAAAGGTCCGAACTGGCAAAAGGCAACCCCACGACAGGCAATCCCTCGGCAGCGCAAATGGCGATCATCTGGGTCAGATAGTATTCCTGCTGCGCGTTATTGCGATCCATCTTTTCAAACAGCGGCCCGCAGCGCCCTACGTCAAAAACATAGACGCCGGAATTGACCTCGGACACGTCACCGCCATGCTCCGCTGCAACAAAATCCTTTTCTTCCACGACCCGCTCGACACACCCCTCGGCGCTGCGGATGACCCGTCCGTATCCAAAAGGGTTGTCCAGATGCAATGTCAGCATGCCCATGCCCGCGTTTTGGGCCGCGCAGAGATCGACTAAATCAGATATGGCCTCTGTAGGCACATGAGGGGTGTCCCCGTTGAGCACACAAAGATGTGAAATCCCGCTGGCGGCAACATGTGGCCAGGCCAGCATGACCGCATGGCCTGTACCGAGTTGCTCGTCCTGAAGGACAAACTGCCCCTCCTGCCCTGGAAAGCCGTCTTGCACCAATTGAGCCTGATACCCGATAACGGTCCAGACCTGAACTGCCGGGACATGGGTCAACGCGTCATAAACATAGCCAAGCAACGGTTTTCCCAAAACCTGTTGCAAGACCTTGGGCGAATCAGAGTGCATGCGCGTGCCTTTGCCCGCAGCCAAGATGACGTATCCCAATTCTGGCTTCATGATTATCCTCAAAAAATTATTTTAACCTGGTCCTTCAAAATGAAGCACTCACCGGCTTAACAGTCCGGCGACGTGCCATAACCGTTCAATGGCATGTTGGTTTGAAAGCGCATTGCCCAGTCACAGCCTGAAAAATCTTAATCTTTGATATCGGGATATTATATTATTCTCAAGATTCAATAGTCCTAAAAAAAGCAGGCTCCGGAGAGCCTGCTTCTAGATACCGTAATCGGCAGTCATTACATGCGGCAAGTGCCTTCACTTACAGCACTCTGTCGGCATT
>JAWLHW010000103.1:0-8410 GCA_041690155.1 Desulfomicrobium sp.
TCCAGGCACGTCTGTGTGCCCACGGTCACGACCTGTTCGGTCATCACGTCGCGGATGCGCATGGGCAGGTGGAAAATGGCCTGGCCGTCCTGAACCACGATGCTTCCTTCCTCGACGAGAGCGTCGACCACGGGCAGAAAATCGGCAATGCGCGAGGGCCTGTCCACGATCTCGATGATGACAGGCAGGTCCTCTGCCAGACGCAGGATCTTGGCTGTATGCAGAAGATTGCTCGCTCCAAAGCCCATGACCCCTCTGGAAACGGAAGCCCCGGCCATGCCGCGCTGGCGGGCTTCGTTCACGATGACGTCATAGAGGGGCGAGCCCTTGTGCCGTAACGCTTCGCTCACAAAAATTTTGAGAATCTTCACGTCGATCAGCTTTACCATTGGATGCCTCCTTTGATGAGCGCTGTCTCGAATTGCGTCGAAAATGCTGCGGCCGGGACAGGTTGCCGGGCAGTGTTCGCTTTTTTGATTTCAGTCGTTTGCGAGGCTCAAGCTCCCTGCTCAGACAATCATCAAGTACTGCCGGGCTGGCTACTGCCTGGCCGGCAGCATGCCGATTTCAGTGAGTATGGCCTGGTCGATCCGGCGAACAAGATTCTGGTCTACGGCTTTGGAGTACATGATGTAACGCAGGTTGCCCTGCGGGATATCTTTCATGGCACGCAGCATGAATTTGTCCCTGGACGTCTGGGCCGCTTGCAGCAGGACATCGACTTCCTCAGGGGGCAGCAGCATGAAATCGAAGCGCCTGGATTCGAGCATCTTGAGCAGACGGACCGTGTCCGCCGCAACCTGCACTGTTTTGTGTTCGTACTTCGCCAGCATCGCGTCGACTTGGGCGCCTTCAGAAAAGCCCTGCACTCTCCCGAAAAAGAATTGACTGCTTTGCAGTAACCCTTCGAGGCTGTCATACTGTCGGAATTTTTGTTCATTTTCCCGAAGCAGGAACACTTCAGCGGGTCGGTTTACATAAATGGGCAGGGAAAATTGCGCGAATTGTTCGCGCTCGGATGTTTTGAACCAGCCCAGCGAGGCCGCCGGATGGTCGCTTTGTATTTCGTGCAGGATTCTTTTGGCAGGCACGAAGTGAAATCTGGCTTCGACCTGAGCAGAAGCCAAAACTTTTCGGGCAAGATCAATAATGATTCCGACTGCCTGACCATTCTCGAGTTTGTGGTAATAGGGCGGGTATTCGAAGTAGTAGATGTCAAGGGTCTCGGCGATGCCGGCCTGGGGCCATATGAGCAGAAGCAGAAAGCTCAGGCGCATCAGCGCTTTTTTCAGCATGGGCTCTCCTTGGGATTGAAGAGCGGAGTCGTCGCTTCCAGAGTTTGCCTTTTTCTCATGGCATTCTCATACGGACAGACAGGCTTGGTCTGCAATCATTTCTTTGTCTGATGCGTAACCGTGCCCCGGAAATCAAGAGTTATGTCAAAGCCCATGCGAATTCCGCACGGCGGCGGTGCGTGTTTTGAGCAGACGGGCAGGTTTGCGAAAAGAAAAAGGGTTGCAACATTTCTGCTGCAACCCTTTGGCTTACTGGTGCCGAAGAGAAGACTCGGAACGTCTTGTTCTGCGGCAGAGCGGCAATGCTTTGATTTTGTTTGTCTATTCTATTTCGGTGTGTCCTTTGCGCATGTGGGGTGACCTAGTATTTTGACCCGGCTTCAGCAAGGGGGCTGTTTTGATTTGGAATTACTCTCAGATGTCTCAAGCTGTGTTGAGGTCGGAATTATGAATTCCTGTTAACGGCGTGAAAGGGTATACTGAAAACCACGGGAGGCCGCCTGCCTGCGTTATTTCAGTTGGTTGCAAACGGCACCAATGCCACGAAAGGCACGTTTGACAAGTATGGAACCACGGGCGAGCCTCGGGGAAAAGGGCGTACTCACCCGGGGCAATACCGGGAGCCGCGGCGGAATTACGCCGCTTGACGAGATATACCTGAAATTCTAACACCTAAGGACTTATAATGACATCACAACATAGAACACGAGAAGAATGTCTTGCTTGGATTGAGGCGCATCCGAAAGAAATTGCCCCACAACAGGATGTGGCGGTGGATCGGTTCAAGCCCGAGGACGCCGAGGGGGTCGCGCGTCTGTATCATGCCATCTACGGAGACGCTTTCCCCGTAGAGTATGTCTATGACCCTGCCCGGATTCAGGAGGCCAACCTGGGGCCGGATCTGCATCAGATTGTCGCCCGGACTCAAGCCGGTGACGTGGTCGGACTCTCGGCTCTGTTCCGGGTCGCGCCCGGCAAGGGTATCCTTGAATCCGGCGCTCTGATGATCCTGCCGGAATACCGTCTGGGCACCCTGATTTTTCGCCTCATCGATCTGACCCAGAAAATGGCCGAGGACGAATTGCAACTGAAAGCCGTCTTCGGCCAAAGCGTCACTGATCACCTGACGACGCAGAAGATCAATCGCAAGTATGGATTCCAGCCGTTCGCCTTTGAGATCGAGAGCATGCCGCCACGCCCGGACGGTGACGGGGCCAGGATTTCCCTTCTCAATGAATTCCGTGTGTTCAAGGACAGCCCGCATGATGTCTACCTCCCCCACGCCTATGCCTCGTTTCTGAGGACTCTTTACGCGGACAGGGGGCTTGAGCGGAGCTTTCGGGCCGGAACAGAGTCGAAGGGAAAGACCGTGTGCAAAACGCAGCCAGTGGAAGCTGCCTCATTGGCAAAACTGATGGTGACAGCGATCGGGGCGGATTTTCCGAAGGCCTTGCACGGGTTGGAAACAGCCCACCCTGGTTGTCACGCATACCAGTTGCTGCTTCCGCTGTGGCACCCTGGTCTTCCTGAGGCCGTCGATGAGGCGAGGGGGCGGGGGTACTGCCTTGGCGGACTCCTGCCGCTCTGGGCGGATCGGGATGTTCTGCTGATGCAGAAAGTCGCAGGGGAGCCGGATTTCACAGTTCCTCGTATCCTGACCGAGCAAGCACAGGCGCTGGTAGCCTGCATCAAGGCGGACAGGGAACGCCTGACATGAACAAGGGCCGGTTTCCCGGCCCTTGTTGCCTTATCTCTTGTTGATGCAGTTCTCGAAATCTTCGAGCGTCTTGAGTTCGCATGCATCCTTGTCGCCGATCTCAATGTTCAGTTTTTCCTTGATGGCCAACAGGATTCCCGGATAGTCCACCGAATCGATCCCTTGTTTGGTCAGGGGAGTGCCGGGCTTGAGGCCGTCCACAACAGATTTTTCGATTCCAGAGTCCAAAAACATCTGCAGCAACTGTTCGCGGGTGATACTCATCTTACAACTCCTCGGTTTGGTTATTCTGTAACGCTATACTTTCAGCTTGTGCCGTTGAATCTTGCCTGTCGCCGTCCTCGGCAGGGCGTTCGTGAACACGATCTGCACCGGGCACATGTGTCGAGGCAGCCGCTTCTTCGCGAATCGGATCAACTCGCCGGACGACGGTGGCTGTTGACTGCCGGACAGTACCACAAATGCGCACGGATAGGCCATACCCCTGACGTGGCACAAGGCCACGGCGCATTCCTGTATTGCCGGGTGCCGCGCAAGACACTCTTCCACCTGCCGTGGCGCCACCCATTGCCCGCCTGAGCGAAAGAGATCGTCTGTTCGGCCGACAAGGACAAGCTCTCCGTTTTTTCTGATGCAAAGGTCGCCCGTTTCCAGCCAGCCGTTGGCGAGCATCGTTGCTGTGCTTTGTTCAGGCCGGTTCCAGTATGTCCGGGCTATCCCCGGACCTCGCACTTGCAATCTACCGTGTGTTTCGCCGCCTGCCTCGTTGCCGTTAGTGTCCACTGTCCTGATCTCAAACCCCGCCACCGGACGACCGAGGGTGCCGGGAGTGTCACGTCCAGGTTGCGTTGCCATGAACGAGGTCAGGGTCTCAGTGGAGCCGAGGAGTTCGGTGATGTCAAGGCCGGTTCGTTGCCTCCAGGCCTCATGCAGCGGGCCCGGCAAAGCCTCCCCGGAGGAGATGCAGGCGCGCATGAAAGACAGGTCGGTGTGTGTGTCCAAGGTGCGCAGGAGCATGTCGTACACTGCGGGCACTGCGAAAAAAACAGTTGGTCTGCGTCTCAGAATGAGCTCCGGCAGCAGTTTTGCATCAGGTGGCTCCGGGTGCAGAATGATGGTTGCGCCACCAGACAGCCCCAGACAGAGCTGGGCCATGAGGCCGTAAGAGAAAGAGAGCTTGCTCGCGCTCAGCAGGATGTCGCTCGAGACATCGCCGAGGGTCGCAGGCCCCAGCGTCGCGGCTGGGACCAAGAAGTCAGCGTGGGTGTGCGGCACTCCCTTGGGGCGGCCTGTGGAGCCGGAAGTGTAGAGCAGGGAGGCACGGTCATCAGGGCTTGGTTCGTAGGGGGCGTGCCGGGGATCAGGGGGGGCTTGATCAAGGGAGATGTCCAGGTCGCACCGGATTCGATCCATGTCGTGCGCCGGTCCGCTGGAATCGTCCGTCACCAACAGTTTTGCGCCGGAGTCGTTCAGGATGAATGTCTTGTCCTCGTCCCGGATGGCCATGCCGATGGGAACCGGGACCGCACCCAGCAGCAACGCGCCCAAGAATGCCGTGACGAAAGCGGGGCTGTCGGGCAGGAGGAGTGCGATCCTGTCCGACGGCTTGATGCCTCGTGCCTGCAGCAGAGCCGCAAAGGCATGGGCATTCCGGGTCAGGTCGGCATAGGATGTCACCCTGTTGCGGAAAACAAGTGCCGTTTTTTCCGGAAACCGGCCACTGCCGTGCCTGAGTATTCTCGCGGCGGCGTTGTTCGTCATGGCACCCTATTTCGTACCCGTTTCAAGGAGCCGTTTGGCGGGAAAGGGCTTCTTGATGAAGGAGAACTTGGCGGTCAGGTCGATGATGCGCTGGATGTCGGCGTCTTCGATGGATTGGGCGAAATAGGGAAGTGTGATCGACTGTGCCAACTCAAGGCTCAATTTCGTATGTCGCGTGAGCATCTCTCTCGCCCTGGCCGGATTTGCCTCAATGAACTCCGAGGCTTTGAGCGCCGCGCGCCTGAATCCTTCGGCGATCACGGGATGCTCTTGCATCCATGTCCGCTTGGCGAACCACGCGGCGATGAGGAACCGGTCGCCGTACGATTTGAGCGCGGCTGGTTCCAGAATGCGTGCACCACTGGATTTGCCAAGTGTGACAAAGGGTTCGAGGGCCAGTACTGCGTCAACAGCGGCGCTTTCAAGCGCCCCGATCATTTGAGGGAAGGGAACCTCGACGAGTCTGATGGCCGAGATATCCACGCCCCTTTCTTCTGCCAGGGCAGTGATGGCGATCTCGTTGATGTTGCCCAGAGCGTTGATGGCGACGGTCTTGCCCTTCAGGTCGGCAAAGCGGGTGATAGGCGAGTCTTTTGCGACCAGCAGACTGTGCTCGCGATGGCCGTCCGTTTCAAAGGCGCCGGGCGCCAGTATGGCGAAGTCGAATCCCCGGTCTTCGGCAATGACAAGGGACACCGTGTTGGACCAGCCTGCGTCGAGTTCGCCGGCCTCCACGGCCATGGCGATGAGCGCACCCCCCTTGAGCGGAGTCTTTTCGACAGTGATGCCCTCCTCTGCAAAATAGCCCATTTCCTCTGCAACATAGAGCTGGAGGCAGTCTCCGACCGGGATGAAGCCCAGGCGGATGGTTTCCGCATTGCCCGGGATGGTCAGGACGATCACTATAGCGAGAGCGGTCAGTAAACGTGTGAACATTTCGGCTCCGGTCGTTTGTCGTGTATTGATGGCTGGTCGCCGAAAACGGCGGATCAGTGTCTCTGGGAGAATTGTTTCCAGCCTGAATACCAGACAAGGCAGGCTGATTCAACGCAATTCAGGATTACGGCGAGCACTCCGCCGGCCACTGCCGTGGCAAAGGTTGCCGCATACATCTGCGGGATATCGAATGACCGCTGACATTTCATGAGGAAATGGCCGATGCCGTCTGTTCCACCGATCATCTCGGCGAGGATGGCGACGATGAACGCGATGGGCACCGCGCTCTTCAAGCCCGAAAAAATGCCGGGAGCTGCCGCCGGGACGACGACCTCGAAAAGCATGGTGCGGTTGTCGGTTCGGAGTGTCCTGGCAGTGTCGATGAACATCAAGGGTATGGCTCGGACGCCGTCCATGGTGTTGAGCAGGACAGGAAAGGCGGTAGCGAAGAATACCGCGAAAATTTTCATGGAATTGCCAATGCCAAGGAGGAGCATGGCAGGCAGGATGACCAGTGCCGGAGGCAGGGAGCGAAGACTCTCCACCGTGGGCGAGATGAGCAGCCAGAGGCGTTGCGACCGTCCGGCCCGGATGCCGAGGGGCACCATGACAACCACTGCGGCCATGAGTCCCCCAAGCATGCGGAGCACTGTTTCCGCAACCGCTTTCGGGAGCGAGCCCGACTGGGTGAGGTCGATCAGGTGCGCGAGAATCAAGGACAGCGGCGGAAACAGGCGCGGGGACACGATCTGCATGGTGGACAGAAGTTCCCAGGCGGCTGCAATGGCGGCACAGAACAGGATGCCACGCCAATTGATCCGTCTCATGTCCGCTTGCTCCACTGGGGGCCATGGTTTCGCAGGAGAAGGAATTCTGTCCATCTGAATGTCTGATTGAGCATCAGGCCAGTCATGGCCGCCGCGGCAATCGTCGCGTAGAGGAGCGCAATGTGCCCGGAAAGCGCCGCCGTGGCGGCCAGCGCGCCTATGCCGGTTTTTGGGACGACCATCTCCACTGAGACCTCGACGGCGAATGCGATGCCCAGACCGATGCGAAGCCCGGTCAGCACCATCGGGAGGGCGGCCTGGAGAATCACGCCCTGGAAAAGGCGCCGTCGGGTGATCCCGATGGTGAAAGCCGTGTCGAACAACAGGGGGTTGATTCCCTTCACGCCGTCATGGGTGTTGATGAATATCGGCCATGCGCAGGCAAAGGCGGCAATGGTCACGTTGAGGGTGTCGCCCATTCCGACAAAGACGATGGCTATGGGGATCAAGGCGACGGAAGGGAGTGGACGGAGCCCTTCGATGAACGGGCCGGTCGTGTTGCGTACTGTGGGAAAGAGGCCATGGCACAGCCCGAGGGCAAGGCCCACGACTCCCCCCAAAGCAAAGGCGATCATGGTCTGGCGGACTGTCTTGATGATCGCGCTGACGAACAGGTGCGGGTCCTCTGTCAGGGCCAGCAAGACTTCGCCGGGTGATGGGATTTGGCCTGTGGAAGGCACGCCGGTTGCCGTTCCGGCCCACCACAGAAGGATGAGCCCGGCCGCAAACACATAGCCGCCACAGCGCGGGGACAGATTTATTCGCATTGGCTCTTCCCGTTTACGAGGAGACCGTGAATGGTCGCGCGAAGATCGGAAAAGAGCGGAGCAGCCCGCGTCTCCAGCTGGTGTCTGGGCCGGGCCAGCGTGTTTTCGACAGTGCGTTGGACAGTGGTCGGACTCCCGCCGAGGACCAGGACGCTGTCCGACAGGTAGATGGCCTCATCCACGTCATGGGTGACGAAGACAACGGTTCGCTCTCCATCTGCCCATATTCGCAGCAGCAGGTCTTCCAGGTCGGCTCGGGTCTGGGCGTCGAGGGATGCAAAGGGTTCATCCATGAGCAGACATTCGGCGCCGGAGGCCAGAGCGCGCGCTATGGCCAGTCGCTGCTGCATGCCGCCTGAAAGCTCCCACGGGTGGTGCCTGCTGTGGCTGGCGAGGCCGACCGATGCGAGATGGCTCATGGCGGCATCGATGCGTTGCTGTTTTGTTGCCGTGCTCCTGTTCATGCCGAAGAGCACGTTGCCCAGCACGGTTTTCCAGGGAAAGAGCGAGTTGCCATAGTCCTGGAACACCATGGTCACTCCCTGGCTCGGGCTGGTGATTTGCGTGTTGTTGAAACGAATGGAGCCAAAGGATGGCTGATCCAATCCGGCCATGCAGCGAAGCAGGGATGTCTTTCCGCATCCAGATGGTCCGACAATGGAAAGGAAATGCCCCTGAGGGACATCAAAATTGACATCTTCCAGTATCGACGCGGTGCTGCTGTTTTTGATGAAGGCTATCTGCAGGGATCGGATTAAAAACATGAATGTTGCGCCTTGGGGAGCCTGTGCGATGCATTTTCAATTGTCATGTCCTGTCGAGGGCGCCACAAATACCATGAAATACGACCAGATGCAAGATATGGCCCTCCAAAGTTTGATAACGATATGAATTCAACATCCCGAATTAATTGCTTATATTGATTTTTGATGTCCAATGTGCAGTACGTACAAAATTGATTTAAATATTGCTATTATTCGATACTTGAGATGTCCGTAGTTTATGTATGTGCGAATAGCCAAGCAGAAACGAGGCGACAAAGTCTACCGCCATCTTCAGATCGCGGAATCTTTCCGTGATCCTGAGAAAGGCGGGTCTCTCGTCTCT
>JAWLHW010000104.1:0-8338 GCA_041690155.1 Desulfomicrobium sp.
GGCTGCGGTCATGCGCAACAGATAGAGGCGCAGGCCCTGTTCACGGATACGTTTCTGCAGGTTGATGAGCAGCGTGTTACCCGGCACCACATCGCTTAAAGCGCCGTCATCGTTTCGCCAGCGCACCTCCCCGTAACGCCCGAAGCGGTTGAAATCGGGCACGCAGTTCAGCTCCTCCAGGTACCGCAGCGGCTTGTCCTCGTGGGAATACTTCTCCACCTGTGCGTCCAGAACATGCTGTGTGATATCCCTCGCGAGCCAGCAGACTTCGGTGATGGTCGTATGCTTGCCGTTGCTGAAGAGCTGGATAGTGCGCGGATGGCTGTATGGTCCGATGAGATCGTGAACTTCTCTTGCTTTGAGGAGATGCCTCTTTAAATTCCAGGCGATACTCTCCGATGCTTCTGTTGTATTTTCATCAGATGCGCCCTGGCCAAAGGCCTTTTCAATTGACTCTCCGTCCTCGGCATGCGGCTGAAACCATTCGCCATGGATAAGGCCCCAGTAGTCCTTGTGGTGGCTTTTGGCGTAAATCTCTTCATACGGGTCGTTTTGCGGATAGGATGTGAACTTTTCCGGGTCATCCAGATCCTGGAGATGCAACCAGGCCTGATCCCCCTTGTTGTTGCGATAGAACTGGTTGGGCAGGAGCTGCAGGACTCCAGGGGCGTGGGGCATGATGGCGGTCATGTGCGGACCACTGGGGCCCAGGACCTCACTGACAATCCGGCCAAGGAAGTCTTCGGCTCCCGTGCCTGCGATGGTCCGGTGATAGGCGTCCGGCGCGCCATGCACGGGCTGGGCTCCATGCACGACCCCCAGTACTTTCTTGGCCAAGGCCTCCCCTCCGTCCCCGGCCAGGGCATGCCGCGTCACCAGACCGCCCATGGAGTGGGAGATGACAATGACCTTGTCCGCCTTGACCTTTTCCAGAATAAATTGTTGCAGGAGGGTTCCGGAGACCTCGCACGAATCCACCCAATCAAAGCCAAAGGCATAAACCGGCAAATCCAGAAATACTTTCAGGGGTGTCTTCCAGTCATGCAGGCCGCCGAGCAATTCCCCAAAATAGTCCCAGGCCAGACCGGCCCAGCCCCGTTCTTCGGCCTTGGGGTATTTTTTGAATTTTTTTTGATCACCTCGGTTTATGACTTGGCGTCCATTTTTGATGAGAAAGTCGTATCGATCCTCTGGGGCGCACCAAAAGTACGTGTTTGTCATGAAATACAAGTCATCCGGATCCCAAACGGGCTCATTGTCCAAGTTACTCAACCTCGACGCCATGACCCCCGGCACCACCACGATGGCCACGGTCTGCCTTTTGACCCGAAAAACATGGGTCCGGTTGACTTCGCAGTTTGAGGCAACGCGGGGCCTGAACATTTCCTGCGGTGTCTTGTCGTAAATTCTGGGGCCAACGTACTCATCCTTGGCGTGCTTGATCCTGACCATTTTTTTCATGGCAACACCTTCTGGTAGGCTGGCTCTTCGTAACGGTTCACGTGGGCTTCGATGTCCTGGCAGAGAAAGTAGTCGATGGTCACATCATTGGTCGGAACTCCCTGCGGATCGAGCCAGACGACATTTTGGATCAGGGACATTGGGGAAGCGTCTTCCGCAGAGCCGGAAACCGGAAAACATGTAGGTACCTCCAAGTCGCCGATAGGGATGGCCGCCTGCTGATCTTCGCCCTTCACCAGCGAATACGGGAAATTGTCCACGGTGCGGTGCTGGTCGTGGAGGATGTGTTTCTTCCAGTCGTATTCGTAGAGCCGGTGCACCTCCTCGGTGCCAAAGAAGGCATAGACCTGAAACGCTGCTTCGGACGAGGTCTTGAAAGTGATTGCTGAGCGGGTATTGTCTGACATGGCTCCTCTTTTCGCTGAGGGGTGTTCTCGGACGCCGGGCGCGCACGTCCCGGTTGGACCACGGGTAAAAATTCGTGGGCCAGTTTATCGCCTGCTGCGAAAAGAATATATT
The DNA here is from genome assembly GCA_041690155.1 of Desulfomicrobium sp. Lineage (GTDB taxonomy): Bacteria > Desulfobacterota > Desulfovibrionia > Desulfovibrionales > Desulfomicrobiaceae > Desulfomicrobium. The sequence goes on from JAWLHW010000104.1 coordinate 1,981, forward strand.
GGGAGAGATGAGGGGAGTTTGTGCGTGATGCGTACGCATCGCACGGAAGCGTGGACATGGCTGAGGGCGTGATCAAGGCGAGACCTTTTCTTGGCCTACCTTTTTTTGACAAGAGCGTTCAATCGCGCATGCACTTGACATTGCGATCATCAATAAAAAATCGTGCCGGACTGAAATCAATGTCGGGCAGTATGGACGAAATGGACGTCATGGGTTTAATGGACGATTTTCCCGTTTTTCCGGGAGGGCTCCATACCGTTCATTTCGCCCATGCTTTGGCCGTCCGCCGAACAGCGTCGAGACACCGACCTGATTCGTGCTTACTCAGCCGATTCCATCTCTCGGGTATACTTTCCGTCTCTGGCAAGGCCGTTTAACATGCAGCGTTTGATAAGTTTCTTTTGAGCAGCAGCCAGATTGCCTTCTTGGCCTTTCCAAGCTGCAAGCACAGGTGCTTGGAGTGCGCGTCCATAAGAAAAACTGACTTGCCACGGATGCGTGCCCGTCCTGTTTATCTCGTTCAGATGGTCAGTGGCGTCTTCCGCACTCTGTCCGCCGGAAAGAAATACGATTCCGGGGACAGCCGCTGGTACATAACGTGTCAAACAACGAATCGTGGCTTCGGCAACCCGCGACACGCTATCCTGACGCGTGCATTTCTGACCGGCAATAACCATATTCGGCTTGAGCAGCATACCTTCAAACAACACGCCATGAGCATCAAGCTCCGTGAAAACCTCCTGGAGTACCCTGGATGTGACCACTTCGCAGCGTTCGATGTCGTGAGAACCATCCATGAGTACTTCCGGTTCCACGATAGGTACGATACCCAGTTCCTGACAGAGCGCGGCATATCGGGCTAATGCGTGGGCATTCGCACGGATACAGAACGTTGTGGGAACATCTCGCTCGCTGATCTGAATAACCGCTCGCCATTTCGCAAACTTGGCCCCCAACTGCTTGTACTCGACAAGCCGTTCGCGCAGGCCGTCCAGACCCTCAGTGATTTTCTCTTCAGGGTACATTGCCAGCGTCTTTGCGCCACTGTCTACTTTGATTCCTGGTATGATACCACGGCTTGACAGCAGTTCGGCGAATGGCGTGCCGTCTTTGGTGCCTTGGCGCAGTGTTTCGTCGAAGAGAATGACACCGCTGATATTGCGTTCTATCCCTTCAGATGTAAAAAGGATTTCCCGGTATCGTCGGCGGTTTTCTTCGGTAGACTCGACTTTGATCGTATCGAAACGTTTCTTGACAGTAGGATTACTTTCATCCGCTGCCAGGATACCCTTCTGTGGAGCCACGAGGGCTTGCGCTACAGACCTGAGATTGTCATTTATCATTTGCACTACTCCTTTTTTGTATTGTGAAATATAACTTTTTGCATAACATGCTAGCTATAAATCAAAGCACAAATAATAGTCAACGTTGATGCATTTGTTAAATGAGATAACTCACGCTTCTGTGGCGAAAACGACCAGCAGGTCACCCCAGATGCCTGGTCTGCCTCTTTCCGGGGCTCTGCGTATTCCTGCCCGCCAGGGAGCCGGGATGAAAAGTCATGTTTTCCGAAATCACCAGGGGCAGAGGTCGGCCTTTGACCTTGAGCAGATCGGCGGCAATGGCGTTGGCCGCCTCCTCTTTGGACAGGCCAAGCTCCTCGGTCAGGTAGGCAAAAAAGAGCTCCGCCAGCCGTTTCAGGGCAATCTGCCAGGTGGACATGGTCGCGCCGTAGAGCCATTTCGAAAACCGCATAAATCCGGCATAGACATCCTGATCCGGCCACAGCAGGCGCACGCTGCCTTGAAAATTACCGCTGTTGTAGAGCAGATCCCAGAACCGGGCCATGCGCTTCAAGTCCTGCATGGCTGTAAAATCAATCAGGTCGTTGGCCAGTATTTCGTACGGGGGATATGGCAGATAGGTCATCCCGTGCACGGCATCGTGTCTGTTCAGGGTGGTGCCGGACAGCTTTTTCAGGACGCCCAGCTGGACTTCCGCCCTGGTCAGGCCTGTCAACCGGTTCAGGTTGCGACCAAAGCTGTCCGCGCTTTCACCAGGCAGCCCGATGATCAGATCCACGTGCAGATGGGCATTGGTCTGTTCTTCCAGAAAGCGCAGGTTGTCGGTGATCTTGTTCATGTCCAGCCGCCGGTGAATGGACGCGGCCACATCCGCATTCAGGGTCTGGATGCCGACTTCCAGTTGCAGGGTGCCCGGAGGAAACTGGGCAAGTTTCTCCCGTAATTGAGCAGGAAAATGTTCGGGCACGACTTCAAAATGGACCAGAAACGGCGGTTTCTGCTGCAGGAAAAAATCCAGGATCGGCCCGACCCGCTGCATGCTCAGGTTAAAAGTCCGGTCGATGAACTTGAAGTTGCGCGCCCCCCGCTCCCATAGCGTGGCCAGTTCACGCAGGAACCGGTCCGGGTCAAAATAACGGACCTGCTTGTCGATGGAGGACAGGCAAAATTCGCAGGAAAAGGGGCACCCTCTGGACGCTTCCACATATATGACCCGGTGGGCGATGTCCTCGTCGGTGTACAGGGAGTAGGGCATGACAAGGCGCTCCGGATCGGGCGGTCTGGCCGTTATGATTCGGGGCGACGCGGTGTCGCTTGCCAGATACGCGCAGCAGAGTTGATAAAATTGCTCTTCCCCTTCGCCGCAGATCACGTGGTCAGCGAGGGAAAAGTCAAGTCGGTGCGGAAAATGGCTGACCTCCGGCCCACCAAGAACAAGCAGCACCTCAGGTGCAAGGGATTTGAGAACACGCACCAGCTGCTCACATTCCCTCCCATTCCAGATGTAGACGCCAATACCAATGATCCTGGGACGATGCGCCAGGATTTTTTCAGCAACATCGAGCAACTGTTCCGAAATGGCGAATTCCTCGATAACTGCCCGAGGCTGCAGGTCGTGCAGGTTGGCATGCAGGTAGCGCAGCCCGATGCTGGGGTGGATATACCGGGCGCTGAGTGTGGTGAGAACAATGTCGTACATAGGTGAATGTTGGGGGTTGCGAGATGTTATCGGAGATTTTCTGGGTGGAGCATGCCCGCCATTCCACGCCCTGGGCAATGGAGGCCCCGTTCTTGTTGAAGATTTTGAATATCTCCAGTCAGGCCAATGGAGTCAAGCCAATGGGGTCACCGAATCTGGGCGAGTGAGACGGCAAAATTGTAATCAGACTGGCACCCCTCAGAATCCGTCGGATCTGACCCCAAGCAACTTCAAACTGGTCCGTTTCTCCGAACACAAGATCGACGGACACGTTCATTGGTTCTTTATCCCCGACCATTGCCGCCATTGTCTGCAGTCTGCCTGCATGGCCACGGCGGATATGTTTGTCCGTTGCCAGCCAGGATCTCGATGACGTCATCTTTGGCCTCGTCGGTCTGCTTGATGATCGCGCGTTCTTGACACATTCGGCCGGAAGGGATGCAATCAGCGTTGAATTTCTGGCCAGGCCGGGGCATGAGCGCCTGAAGCGGGAGATTCACCGTGCCCTGAAATCGGTTCCTGCCCTGCAAATGGCCATGTAAAGCCCCAGCTTGGATACAGGACCTGCGCTCGCGGTGGAGTCCTTTTCCCTGTCGCACACCTTGAAACGCACTATCCTTGATAAAGGCGGGAGTTGTTCATGAACGATATATTTGAGTCAGTCATAGATGTACTTCAAAAGGGGGAAGACGCTGTATTCTGCGGCATAGTCGAGAGCTCGGGCTCGGCTCCGCGCACTTCCGGGGCGCGCATGCTGGTGCTATCCGACGGATCCATTTTCGGGTCGGTGGGTGGAGGCCCCGTCGAGGGCGCGTGCCAGGCCAAGGCTAAAAAAGTACTGCAAGGTGCCGAAACGCATCATTTTTTGTCCTTTGATCTCAGCTCCGTCAAAGCCGCCGACGCAGGCATGGTCTGCGGGGGAGCGGTCAGGGTGCTGCTGCAGCGAGTCACTGCGGAGCATCTGCCGTTTTTCGAAAAAATCGAACGGTTGCGACATGAAGGCCTAAGGCCGGTGCTGCTAACCGTCATGCCGCCGGAGCAGGCCCCTGAGCTGGCCGTCTGGACGCTGCGTGAAGGATTGACGGGAACCGGACTGCCCGAAACCCTCAAAGCGGAGCTGGCACACAAGGCCGTCAAGACTCGCCAATCGTTCAGTCTGGAAGAGGATGGCCTGCGTGTTTTTGCGGAACCCGTCATCGCGCCTACGGTGCTGCATCTGGTCGGTGCGGGGCATGTAGCCCTGGCCACGGCCAAGGTCGCGGCCTTTGCCGGCTTCGAGGTGGTGGTCATGGACGACCGGTCGGAATTCGCCAGCGTCGAACGCTATCCTGACGCGCGCGAAGTGCGCGTGCTCGGGAGTTTCGACGGCTGCCTGGGGCACCTCGGCCCCGACGACTACGTGGTCATCGTCACCCGCGGCCATCTGCACGACCGCGATGTCCTGGCCCAGGCGCTAGGGACTTCTGCCGGGTACATCGGCATGATCGGCAGTCGGAGCAAGCGCGACGCGGTGTACCGTTCCCTGCTTGAATCGGGCTTCACGGAGCAGGACCTGGCGCGGGTGCGCTGTCCCATCGGTCTGCCTATCGGAGCCGACACCCCCGCAGAGATAGCGGTCAGCATCGTTGGCGAGTTGATCAGCGAGCGGGCCGGGCTGTCCGAGTGATGTTGGCCAAGCCTCGTTTCGCGGCGGTTGTGCTGGCCGCCGGGCTGTCTGCGCGCATGGGGGATTTCAAGCCGCTCATGGACCTTGCGGGGCAAACGGTTCTGGCCCGTTGCGTGGAGGCGTTCAGGGCTGCGGGAGTCGGTGAGGTCGTGGTCGTGACCGGTCATCGAGCACGGGAAGTTCAAGTAGAGGTTGAAAGGCTGGGCGTTATCTCCATCCTTAATCCCGCTTACGAGCAGGGCATGTTTTCTTCCGTACGTGCGGCGGTGTCGTCACTGTCTGACCTGGATGCCTTTTTCCTTCTGCCCGTCGATATACCGTTGGTGCGCTCCACAACGATTTTTTCGTTGGTTCGGGCCTATGACGGGCGCATTGCCTATCCCTGTTTTGAAGGCGAGCGCGGGCATCCCCCCCTTGTCCCTGCCCGGCTCATCCCTGCGGTTCTGGATCACAACGGGTGTGGGGACATGAAAAGCCTGCTGGAGGCGCATCCGGCTCTGGACGTGCCTGTCTGGGACCAGGGGGTGCTGCTGGACGCCGACACTCCGGACGACTTCGCGGTCCTGGTTCGTCGCGCCGAACGACAGCATGTCGGCGAGAGGGAAGAAGCCGCCGCTCTGGCCGCTCTGATCATGTCGGAGCGCGGCGTGGCCCATGGGCGGGCCGTGGCTGCGGTTGCCTTGCGGCTGGGCGAGGCGCTGAACCGGCATGGCGGTGCCCTGGATCTGGATCTGATTCACAACGCGGCTCTTCTGCACGATCTGGCCAAGGGCCGGCCCGGACACGAGATCCGCGGCGGCGAGCTTTTAGCCGGGCTTGGTTTGCATGGTCTGGCCGGGATCGTGGCCAGCCATCACGATGTCCCGCCACCAATCTCCGGCGTGCTCACGGAAAAGGAGGTTGTCTGTCTGGCGGACAAGCTGGTGCGCGGTTCGCAGCGGATTTCCGTACGGGAGCGCTTTGGGGAGAAACTGGATCTTTGCAGTCACGATGAGGAGGCTTGCGCCGCCATTCGCGGTCGCATGAACAATTCCCTGGGCCTTTTGGACATGGTGGAACGGACCTGCGGCCGGGGTTCGGAGGAGATTCTGGACGGGGTGCTTCCGTGAGCGAAATCTATCTCCTTCGACATGGCGAAATCACCCAGTTTTCACCGCGCCGCTTCGTGGGCCAGACGGATCTGCCGCTGACGGACAGGGGGCGGGAACAGATTGCAGGCGTGGCGAATTTTCTTTCCGGTAGAGGTGTGGCGAGGATTTTGTGCAGTCCGCTCTCGCGCTGCATGGAGAGCGCGGGCATCATCGGCGCGGCGCTTGGGATTGTGCCCGAAACAGTCCCTGACCTGCGCGAGATCGCGCTTGGTACCTGGGAGGGCCTGACCGCGGACGAGGTGCGTCAGCGCTTCCCGGGCCGCTACGAGGCGCGGGGCCGAAATATCGCAGGATTCCGTCCGCCGGGAGGGGAGAGTTTCGCCGACCTGCAGCGACGTACCTGGCCGCCCTTCGAAAGCGCTTGCTCCGAGCTTGAAGAACCTCTGGCCATCGTGGCCCATGGAGGGGTCAACCGCGTGCTCCTGTGCCGCATTCTGGGAATGCCTTTGGAGAACCTGTTTCGGTTGGAGCAGGATTATGGCTGCGTAAATGTAGTGCTGGCTGGACGGGGTGGGTTATGTGTGGAGGCGATGAATTT
>JAWLHW010000105.1:0-8231 GCA_041690155.1 Desulfomicrobium sp.
GCAAGCACCTGCTCTTCGATAATGGGCTGAGTCGCGACTTTGATCGTGGACAGAATGAAGCCCGAGAGACCGGTGATCACGGACAACACAACCACCATGCGTAATATTTCCATCATGGCTTCTTACCTCCCGCCAAAGGGCTTGGGTGCAATCATGTCGAAGAGCGGAGTGCACAGGTTTATCAACAGAATCGCAAACGGCACTCCATCAGGATAAATGCCGTACGAGCGTACGATGATGACCAGTACCCCGCCAAAGAATCCAAAAATCAGCATGGGTATCTGGCGTGAAGGCGAAGCCGACGGATACGGCATAAGGAAGAAGGCAGCCAGCATGGTGCTGCCGGTCAGGAGATGGAACACAGGAGGTGCGTAGACGTTCGGATCAAGAATGTTGAAGACCAGTCCCGCAACAAAGACGCCGACCAGAAACGAGACGGGGATGAGCCAACGCACCTGGCGAATGCCTATCAGAAAAGCCCCGCCCAGAATTACCGCCGCCACCTGAGATGCTCCCAAGGCACCGAGGTTGTCTCCGAGCAGAAGGCTCACTGACGATATGGAGTCGACTGTATCCAGGCCGAAGTACTTCAACTCGCTCAACGGCTCGACAAGATCCCAATTGAGCAGCATGGCGTTGAGGTCCATGAAGTCCGGCCACGAGATGGTCAGGATGCACCAGCCCAGTGCGGGCGCGCAGACCGGGCTTCCGCCGTAGCCGCCGAAAACCATGCGTCCGAGGATGATGGTCAAGGCGCTGCCGATGACGACAAGCCAGACAGGCGCCGTAGAAGGCAGCAGAAACGCGAAGAGGACGCCGTCGACCAAAGCGCTGAAGTCATCGCCGGTCGGTTTTTGTTTCATCAGCCGCTGCACGGCAAATTCCGTGACGATAGCGGTCAGTCCTGCCCAGGCGATCACTTCAACCGCACCATAGCCGTATTTGAAGACAGCCAACACCGCTGCAGGCAACAGCGCCAGCAACGTCATTATCATGGTTGTTCTTACGGTACGACCGCTGTGCCAAAGCGGCGCTGAGGACACGGTGAATAATTTTTGAGACATTTCCTGGCTAGCCATGTGCTCTTACCCTTGTTGGTTCAAGTCTGTTATGATGAAGATATCAACCGCTTCGCCGCGTCAGTCTTGCAGCCTGCATGTGCTCACGAGTTCGTCCTTTCCTGTCAGGCTGTGCTTGGCAAGAAGGATATATTGCATCACGGGACGCGTGGCGGGGCAGACAAAGGTACACATTCCGCATTCCAGACAGGCCTCAACATTCTTGTAGCGGGCCTCGTCGTAGAATCCGAATTCAGCATTACAGGAGAGCAGGCCCGGATGAATACGGGCGGGACAGACAAAAACGCACTCTCCGCAATTAATACATGGATTGGGTTGAACCTGAGGACAGGCGTCTTCCCGGATCAGACTGACGGCAGTACATTTCTCCGGAATCCCCATAGCGAGATCGAAGATTGGAGTACCGCGCATAGGACCGTTCAAGGCGATTTTCCACTCCGGCCCATACTGTACGCCCGCATGATCGAGCAGGTCCTGGACAGGCGTGCCGATGGGAACGAGATAGACCTTGTCGCCCAGGCTGACCACGGCTTCCATGAGGGGAAGCTTGGTCTGGGCAACCCTGCCCACCTGAAAAAGATCGGAAATGGAGATTACATCAACGTTGTCCGGTCTTTCGGAACCCGTGGCCGCATAGACCACCAGAGGATCGATGGTTGCGGGGTAAACGTCGCTGGCATGAACCGTGGTGCAACCGTGCAGGGAGATCTGCTTGCCCTTGGCCACGACCAGCTTCACGGTTCCGGGCTTGATGGCTCGCTCCAGGATCTGGAGACCGACCTTCAGCGTTTCCTGAGCGTCCTTGACGAGCTGCTCGCTGACCAGAACGCCGGGCTCAGGATTCAGGCCGTTGATGATCAGTGCCCGGGAAGCATGGAAACGGCTGGTGTCCACACCAAGCTCCAAAAGCTTGCGAGACAGATCCTCATTCTCCAAGGTGTCGAGTTCCGCGCAGGGCTCCGTAACCGGCGGAGCGACGGCTTCCTCGCCCTCTTTGGGAGCGGGAATGGGACCGACAACAATGGCATCGGCCAGAACCTCTTCCACCATCCCGTCAATGCTCGAATGGACAAATCCGAGGCCGTAAGCGCTCTTGGTCGGATTCTCCGCGATAACCTGGCCGCGCCCCACGATCTGCTTCTTCTTGACCACGGGTTTGTGTTTCTTGTGAATCGGGATTCTCACCAAAGAGGAAACCGGGGCGTCCTGCAGACTGCCCGTGACTTCTACCGATGTGTTCAGGCGTAATTTCATCATGGTAATCTTACCTGGTGTGACAGCGGGTACACGATTTTTCGCCATAAGGCCCAGCCCCAACCTCTTCATGACACGTCATGCACTGATCGTGGAATGAATCCATGCGATGCGGCAAAGGCGTGGCGTCCGTATCATAGTGACAGGAATTGCACGTGGGCTGGGGACCGTCGGCCTTGCCCGGAAGCAGTTCATGACACTGGTTGCAGCCATCCAATTTCTCTTCATACATGTCGGAATGACAGCTTTCGCACTTGACATGAACCGCGTCACGCAGCGACGGCGTATCCCCATCGGCTGTTTCGCCATGACACTGGTTGCATGCACCCGGCTCGGGCTCGATGTCCTCGTCGTGGTGACAATCGGTGCAACTTGAAGCGTACAGCTCCGCATGGTCGTCGTGGCTGTAGGTGAGTTTACCCAGTTCGGCATGGTGACATTGAGTGCACGTTTCAGCCGGCAGATCTTTCTGGTGATCAGCGGTGAACTTGGCATCGAACTCCGTTGCATGACATGAACCGCAAGGCAGCGGGGACAATGTAGGGCTGTCACTCTCGTGGTGGCATCTGACGCAATCTTCACCCATTTTATCTACGTAATCCACGTGGCGTGAATGGGTGAAAACAACATCGCCGCCCTTGTTGTCCAACCGAAGACGAACAGGCAGCTCTTCCGAAGGGGCTGGTGCGAACTGGCCGCCAAGGGCCAGAAGCGCCAACAGACCGCAGACAATTGTGATGGGTACATAACGTTTTTTCAAGACAGTGTCCTTGTGCTCCGGTTTGACGCAACTAAAGACAGGATGCTTCACTTGAACATCCATCCCCGACAAAACAACAACGCATGTCAACTTTCTCTGATAAAAAAATCCGCTTCCACGGGAGGACTATTCAATTATCGATTTTTTGTAAACATAAATCTGAAATGATTTTTAAACTCAACTGTTTTGCTCAGAATACACCAAAAAAAGCCGGTCCCCGGAGCGCGGCGGAAGCCATCGAAAATGACGTCTGGACCTCTTCTTTTTTTCGCGACATGATAACAGGCTCATGTCACGCTTTTGGTCGGCGTGTCTTTCGTACAACCATCATCCGGGATCCAAGCCCCCGGATCAAATTTTAGCTGATACGGTGCCCTATGCTCATCCCTTTTCTGGCTCTTTGTGCCGGACTGGCCTTGCTTGTCTGGAGTGCAGACCATTTCATCGACGGCGCGGCCAGCGTCGCGCGCCATTTTTCCATGCCTCCGCTGCTCATCGGCATGATCATTGTCGGCTTCGGGACTTCAGCCCCGGAAATGGTCGTCTCCGCTCTGGCTGCAATGAACGGAACCCCTGGCATCGCCCTGGGCAATGCTTTCGGGTCGAACATAGCAAATATCGCGCTCATACTCGGTTTCACGGCCCTGCTCAAGCCCATCGAAATTCACTCCCAAGTGCTGCGCAAGGAATTACCCTTGCTCACGGCAATGACTGCGGTGACGGCATACCTCATTCACGAAGGAACCATCTCCCGCGCTGACGCCGTGATCATGCTGGTTTTTTTTGCCGCGGTCATGTTCTGGACCATACGTCAGGGCATGCAGACCGAGCACGACCCCTTCGGTGACGAGATGGGAGACGAATTGTGCGCAAAATGCATGACGCCGGGCCGCGCCTATTTCTGGCTGATCACGGGTCTTGTGGTGCTCATCGCCAGTTCCCGCCTTCTGGTATGGGGCGCGGTTGAAATCGCGCACAGCCTCGGGGTGAGCGACCTTGTCATAGGCCTGACCATCATTGCGCTGGGCACTTCGCTTCCGGAACTGGCTTCCTCGATAATCGCCTGCCGCAAGGGTGAACACGACATCGCCCTCGGCAATGTCCTGGGCTCCAACCTTTTCAACACCCTGGCCGTGGTGGGCATTGCCGGCGCCATCCATCCCATGGATGTCGAACCCGAAGTCATCACGCGCGATCTTCCAGTCATGACCGCCCTGACCCTCTCCCTTTTCGTCATCGGTTTCAGATTCAAACGCCCCGCCCGCATCAACCGCTTCGCAGGCGTAGCCCTGCTGACATGCTATGTCGGTTATACTGTCTATCTGATCAGAACGACCCTCTTCTCTTGAAAACAAATGAGAAAGGCCCGCAAACTTTCGCTTGCGGGCCCCTTTATCGACTTTTTTTCAATGCTTACTTCGCGGAGTGAAGATCCTCGCCTATCTCCTGCAACATCAGCCGGATGGCCGCGAGTTTGTCGCGATGCTTCCCTTCCAGACGCTGATCCAGGTCCTCGGCGGCATGAGCCATGGCCCTGACCTGATTTTCCATGGTCATGAGCGCTGTCCGCCGTGGAAGCGTGCCAAGCTCAGTCACTTTGCCGTCCAGCGCTGCATGCCGGGCATCGAGTTCCAGCACGGCGCTGTTCAACGATTTGAGCTCGTCGATCTCCCGGCCAAGCCCGGTCACGTTTTGGTGCAGGGCGTAAAAAAAGACAAAGAGAAGCAGAATGGTGCAGGCAGCAAGCCCTGCAGCCAATCGATCTTTTCCGAATACGTCTTTTGATTCCATGATACCTCCCAAACAGCAATCGTCTCGAAATACCGGATTTCAGCGGCCGGAATAGTTCAGCATCAGTTGATGAGAGCCTGCAAGGGTGCCGGAATGCCTCCACCGCGATTTATGAATCCCGCGGAAACACCGTTGCTGCGCACGGGCATGATTTCGGCCTCGCCCAGCAAGCCACCGAAATGAACACGGTCGCCTGCCTTTTTGCCGGGAACCGGGATGAGGCGGCACGCCGTGGTTTTCTTGTTGATCATGCCGATGGCCATTTCGTCGGCAATAATCGCGGACAGGGTTTCGGCCGTGGTATCGCCCGGCAAGGCCACCATGTCGAGTCCCACTGAACACACTGCGGTCATGGCTTCAAGTTTTTCAAGACAAAGGTGTCCGGCGGAAGCGGCGGCCGCAATGTTCAAATCCTCACTGACGGGAATAAAGGCGCCGCTTAAGCCGCCAACACGCGAACTGGCGAAAGCGCCGCCCTTCTTGACCGCATCGTTGAGCATGGCCAGGGCCGCTGTGGAACCGGGCACGCCGATGGCGCCCAGACCCAGAGACTGAAATATCTCTCCCACACTGTCGCCGACATTGGGGGTCGGGGCCAGGGAGAGATCGACGATGCCAAACTCCACTGCCAGAATGCGGGCCACTTCGCGGCCGATGATCTCGCCCACGCGGGTGACCTTGTAGGCGGTGCGCTTGATCACGTCCGCCAACTCACCCAGATGCGCTCCCGGATTGTCCTGCAAGGCGCGGTCAATGGCCTTCTTGACGACGCCGGGTCCGCTGACACCGACATTGATGACTGAACTGGCCTCGCCTACGCCAAGATAGGCGCCAGCCATAAAGGGCACGTCCTCAGGGATGTTTGCGAAAACCACCAGCTTGGCACAGCCCAGTCCGTCACGGTCGGCCGTACGCGCGGCAGCGGCCTTGATGGTCCGCCCCATGAGAGCCACGGCGTCCATGTTGATTCCGGCCCGGGTGGTGGCCACATTTATGGATGAGCACATGCGATGGGTGACATCCAGAGCTTCGGGAATGGCGTCGATGAGGGCCAGATCGCCTTTGGCCATCCCTTTTTCAACCAGAGCGCCGAATCCGCCGATGAAATCGACATTCACATCCTTGGCAGCCTGATCAAGAGTTTTGGCCACTTCGACCATGCCCCGGCTGTCGAAAGGAGCAGCGGCCACGGCGATGGGGCTGACCGAAATGCGTTTATTGACAACGGGAATGCCGTAACGGTCTCCAACTTCGTCGCACACGGTGACCAGGTCCCTGGCCAGCGTAGTGATACGTTTATATATGGTATCGGTAAATCTGGACAGGTCGTGGGACGCGCAGTCGAGCAGGCTGATGCCAAGCGTCACTGTACGTACGTCCAGATTCTCATTCTTGATCATGGACAGGGTGGAAAGAACCTCGCGGTCGTTAAGCATGCCTGGTCTCCTAAACTCTGTGAATCGTTTCAAAAATGTCGCGGTGCTGGACCGAAACGCTAAGTCCGAACCCGGCACACGTTTCCTGCATGGTTCGCCGCAGATGGCGATGCTCAACCCCTGCGGGCACATCGACCTCGAAAATCATGATCATCTCGTCCACGCCGTCATCCTGGGTGATGATGGCCCGGAAATGAACCACGTTACACGCGAGCGAAGCAATGGACTCCGTCACGGCGGCGATGGTTCCTGGCTTGTCCACTCCCTTGGTGGTTATGACGAAAGGCTCCGTCACAGCGGCCGAAACCGGAGAGGAAGTCGTCATGGGGCGCAGGTGCGCACTGAGTTCCATCTCTCCCAGAGCGGCGTTCAGGCTGCTCCCGATTTCATCCAGCGGCTGATCGGCCGGGTTGAGAACGATAAAGATGGATGCGAACTCGGTTTGCAGGATGGTCTGGCTGACATCTTCAATGTTGCAGCCATGGGTAAACAGGATGGTCGATATTTTTGCCAGGATGCCTGGCTTGTCTTTGCCGATGACCGACAGCACGAATTTATTCATTGATCCTCCAAATCTTGGGAAAGTCCTGGTCTATGGCTTGGCGCACGGGCATGCGTCAAGCCTTATCCCCACGCAGCGCTGGCCAAACAAAGTGAGATAGGCTAGGTGGCTGGCACCTGAGCACATCAACCCCATCGAGGTAATAATGGCACAAATAGGAACTCCGCTCTCCCCATCAGCCACCAAGGTTCTCCTGCTCGGCTCCGGCGAATTGGGCAAGGAAGTCGTCATTGAACTGCAGCGACTCGGCGTAGAAGTCATCGCCGTGGACCGATACGAGAATGCCCCGGCCATGCAGGTTGCACATCGCAGCCACACCGTCTCGATGCTTGACGGACCGGCTCTGCGCAGGATCATCGAGAACGAAAAACCCAATTTCATCGTCCCCGAAATTGAAGCCATCGCCACCGACACCCTGGTGGAACTGGAATCCGAAGGATATACCGTTATCCCTACCGCCCGCGCGGCAAAACTGACCATGAACCGCGAAGGCATCCGGCGTCTGGCCGCCGAGGAACTGGGTCTTCGGACCTCGCCCTACCGCTTCGCCGAGACCTACGAAGAATACATGGCCGCCATCCAGACCGTGGGCACCCCTTGCGTGGTGAAGCCCATCATGAGCTCCTCCGGCAAAGGCCAATCAGTGGTCAAAACCCCTGCCGGTGCCGAAAATTCCTGGAAATATGCTCAGGAAGGAGGCCGCACGGGCAAGGGCAAGGTCATCGTCGAAGGCTTTGTCGACTTCGATTACGAGATCACCCTGCTCACCGTGCGCCACACCGGAGGCACATCGTTTTGCGCCCCCATCGGCCATTTCCAGAAAGATGGAGACTATCAGCAATCCTGGCAACCGCAGCCCATGAGCCAGGCGGCCCTGACCGAGGCCAAACGCATGGCCGAGTCCGTGACCGGAGCCTTGGGCGGCCGGGGAATTTTTGGCGTGGAATTCTTCATCAAGGGCGACACTGTCTATTTCAGCGAGGTCTCCCCCCGCCCCCACGACACGGGCCTGGTGACGCTTATCTCCCAGGATCTCTCGGAATTCGCCCTGCACGCCCGCGCCATCCTCGGGCTGCCCGTACCTGCTATCCGCCAGCTGGGGCCAGCCGCCTCAAGCGTCATCATGGCTGAAGGAAATTCAAATCGTGTATTGTTCGGCAACCTTGAAGCCGCGTTGTCCGAAGCGGACACGGACTTACGCCTTTTTGGCAAGCCCGAAGTTTCCGGCAAGCGCCGCATGGGCGTGCTCATAGCCCGCGACGAAAGCCTGGAAAAGGCCCTTGAAAAGGCCAAAAAAGCCGCCAAGGCGGTGACGATTACGCTCTGAAGCGTTGGCAGCCGAGGATTGT
>JAWLHW010000106.1:0-8201 GCA_041690155.1 Desulfomicrobium sp.
CTGCGCTTGCCCTACCGCCCGGAATTCATCGGCGACCCGAGACGACCGGCACTGCACGGCGGTCTCATCTCCATGCTCGTGGACACCTGCGGCGGCTCGGCAGTATGGGCGGCCTGCTCGGTGCGCGACCGGGTGGCGACCATCGACATGCGCGTGGACTATCTGCGTCCGGCCGACCCGGCGGATCTCATCGCCATCGGCGAGGTCAAACTGCTGGGCAACAGGGTCGGCAACGCCACCGTGCAAATTTTCTCCGCAAATAATCCGGAGGTGGTCATTGCCGAAGGCCGGGGCGTGTATAATATTCGAAAGGCGGGAGCAAAAGCTCCTGACAACGTTTGCATACCGATCAGCAATACATGACAATAAGGAGGCTCCCGTGAAAAAAACAATGCTCGTTTTCGTTTTGACAACGTTTGTGTGCATATGCCTGAAGCCAGCCCTGGCAGGGACCATTGTCGAAGAGTGGGACACAGTGCAGCCCCCTGCAGCCGTGGAGCTCAAATCTGTGACGGTCAGTCCCGGGAATACGGCATTTCTGGTGCTCGACATTGAAGAACTGACCTGCAACACGCAGGCGAGGCCACGCTGCGTGGAGTCCGCACCGCGCATCGGAGCCTTTCTGGCCAAAGCCAGGACAGCAGGCATGCCTGTGGTGCACAGCCTGACCAGCAGAGGCACGCCTGAAACCATTCTCCCCGAGGCCAGGCCCCTGCCGGGAGAGCCCATTGTCCAGTCATCTGTGGACAAGTTCTTCAATACCGAACTCGAAGCGATCCTGAAAAAGCTCGGCGCGGAGAACGTCATCATTGTCGGCACCACTGCCGAAGGCGCGGTCCTGCATACCGCCACAGGCGCTTCCATGCGCGGCATGAACGTCATCGTGCCCGTGGACGGCATGTCGGCAGGCACCCTCTATGCCGAACAGTACACGGCCTGGCATCTGCTGAACGCCCCCGGCACGCGCGCCCGGGCCAGCCTGACCAGGCTGGACATGATCGACATCAATTCGAAATAATCGGCCGGGGGGAGTCCCCGGCCAGGAATGAATATATGCACCTTATGAACCCTGAGCATATCCAGCTGCTCGACGCCCTGAGCCAAAGCGCGGTTATTTTGCACAACGGCAGGATTTCTCACGCAAACCTCTGTTTTGCCACGATCTGTAACGTAGGCCGCCAGACTCTGCACGAAAGGTCTTTTTACGATTTCGTCATCCCCAAGCACCACGACCGGGTCGAGAAATACCTGTCTGGAATTCCGGACGAACCGAGCTGCGCGCAAAAAACGATTGAATTCACTCTGCTGGATACAAACGGGGCAGAGTCATTAGTGGAGATGCAGGCCAAAAAGATAAGCTATTTGGGCCTGCCGGCGCTGCTTTGCTCCCTGACCGACATCACCCAGAAGACCAGGATCAGTCAAAAACTCAAACGCATTCTTGATTCCATCCCGGAAGTCATCATGGCCTTCGACCGCGAACATTCACGCATAGAGTCGGCCAATAGCGCCACAGAGGGACTCTACGGGCTTCCGGCCGACCAATTTGTCGGAAACATCTTTCATCCCATCGACCTGGTCTACCCCGAAGACAACGCAAAGGTTCAGGCCTTTTACGCAGGGCTCATCGAAAAGGAAATCGACCGCATCGAGTACCGCATCGTCCATGCCAACGGCGATATCCGCTGGGTGCGAGACGAGGGCGAAGTCATCTACAAGGAACAGGGGTTGGGCAGAATCCAGCAGGTCTACCACTTCATCAAGGACATAACGGACCGCAAGAACGACGAGGAAAAGCTGCGCGTCAACGAACAAAAATACCGACGCATCTTCCAGTACTCCACCGACCCCATCTTCGTGGCCATGCCGGACGGAAGCTTCGTGGACATAAACCAGGCGGCCATCACGCTCTTCGGATATGAGAACCGGGAGCACGCCCTGAGCGGCAACGTCATTGACCATTTCACGGACGAAAAGGAACGAAAGGCCATCATGTCCACGATTACCCAGGACGGCAGCATCACCGACCACCCGGCCAGACTCAAAACCCTGTCGGGAGAAACCGTGGAGGTTGTCGTGACAGGAGGATGCAGGAAAAACCGCAACTCCGGACTCGTTGAAAGCTACCAGATCATCCTGCATGACATGCGCGCAGTCATCCAGCGCACGGAACTGGAAACCTACCGCCGAACCATGGGCGGTCTCTCGGACCGACTGAACAACATCGCGCAAGCCCAGGCCATGCAGTACGGATTGATGTCTGATTATATCGAAACCTTAAAATCCATTGAGGATGGGCCACGCAAAGAACAACTCCTCGCGCGCCTGCTGGACAAAGTGAGCGATTCCAAGCGGTCAATGGAAGACCTGCGCGTGCTCGGTGAAAAAATCCGCAAGATCTACCATAAACCGGAGCCGCCGATACCGGTTCCGGACGGGACTGGCGGCATTCTCTTCGAACTCAAGTAGAAACCTTCCGTCCTTGTCCGGCCCAATTAACAGCTGACTGGATGTCCGTCATCAGCACCTTTAACTAACAGGAGCTCCCTATGACTACGGATATTTTCGCACCCTTCACCCTCGGCACGTACACATTGAGGAACCGTCTTGGCGTGGCTCCCATGACCCGCATGTCCGCAGGCAAGGAAGCCATTCCACGTCAGGATGTCCTGGATTTTCTGGTGCGCCGGGCCCAAAACGGCGCGGGCCTGATTTTCACCGAGGCCATCGTCACGGACTATGAAAGCGCCCAGGGATATCCGGGCCAGGCCAGAATGCTGACCCAGCCCCAGATCGAAGCCTGGAAACCCGTGACCGAGGCCATCCGCGCACACGGGGCCGTCTCCATCATGCAGATGTTTCACTGCGGACGCATGGCCTGGCCGGAAATCAACCCCGCCGCCCGTTCCATCGCGCCCAGCCCCGTCACTCCCAGGCAGCTCAACCCCCTCACCGGGGTGCCCTACCCCGTGCCCGACGCCATGAGCCGTTTTGACATCGCGCATGTTGTCAATGGATTCGTGGAGACAGCCAAGGGGGCCGTAGCCGCAGGGTTTGACGGGGTGGAGATCCATGGCGCCCACGGATACCTGATCAACCAGTTCATCTCCAGCTATTCAAACCACCGCACCGACGAATACGGCGGCACAATGGCCAACCGTTTCCGCTTTGCCCGGGAGATCATCCGCGCCGTGCACGAGGTTCTGCCCAAAGACACGCTGCTCACGTTTCGCGTCTCCAACTGGGGCATTGCAGACATGGACGTATCCCTGTGCAAGGACGCCCGTGAATGGGAAGAGCTCATCGACCTCGTCGATTCCGAACCCATCGACGCCCTGTCCCTCTCGACCTACGACTTCAAGGCCAAGGCTTTCGGCACGGAGCAGACCATGTCCGGCCTGACACGCTCCCGGACCACCAAGCCGCTCATGATCTGCGGCAAGATCCACGATCGCAGGACAGCGCAGGAGGCGCTCACCGAGGCGGACATTGTCCTGTCCGGCAAGTCCATCCTGCTCAACCCTGACTTCGTGGAGGATGTCCGCCAGGGCAAGGAATTGCCCCTTTATTCCTCCGAAGCGGCAAACGTCGCCTACACCACCGAGCCCCTGCCCTGAATTCCCACGCAAAAAAGGCCCTGGCCCAGCGGAACTCCCGCCGGGCCAGGGCCTTGATCTGACAATATTCGGAAAAATGCGGTCAGGATCCTGCCGTTTCGGCAAATCCGGCGCGGGCTTCGCGCACGAAGGAGCGGACCAGCTGCGGGTCCTTGGAGCCGTCCCGGGCCTCAACGCCCGTGTGCACATCGACCGCGGCCGGACGCACGGCCCTTATGGCCTCACGCACATTGGCCGGATTCAGGCCGCCGGCCAGAATGACCGGGCGCGGGCTGTGACGGACCAGCTCCGCGCTCACGTCCCAGTCGTGGACCAGGCCCGTCGCTCCGCTGGCCCCGGTTGAGGGGTCGAAGGTATCGGTGATGAAGGCATCGCAAACCGGCGAGTAGGTCTGTGCGAACCGCGCGGGCCCCATGGACTCACGGCCAACGACGTAGCTCTTGAAGATGCGCAGGGGCAGGAGGGTCTTGATCCGGGCCAGAACATCCACGGAGACGTCGGCATGGAGCTGGACCGTGTTCACATTCAAAAACCGGCAGAACTCCACCAGGCGGTCCGGGTCCTCTTCATAGGTGATGAGCACGCAACGGGGCGCCCCAAGCCTTTCGATGATGGTCCGGGCCTCGTCCTCCGAGGTATCCGTCGCATGCACCGGCAGGCGCAGGGGAAAGCCGAGCAGATCCACACCGCAACCCAGCAGCATGCGCCCTTCGTCCAGACTGCCGATCCCCGCGACCTGCACCAAACCATCCATGGTCATTCCCCAGGCCCGCGTTATTTTTTCCTGGCTTCCTTGAGCAGGTAGCGCGCGGTTTCCAGGTCGTAGATTTTCGTCGGGTCAGCCTTGGATCCGCGCTCCTCGAACATCTTGGCGCCGCGACGGATGATATCCAGGTCAAGCCAGCCGTGCCGTTCCCATATTTCCGGATGATCGACATTGCTGAGCCGAAACTCGATATTGCCGTCCTGCTCCCGCACGAACATGCGGATGCGCTTGTTTTCGGGATATGGATAATAGAAGATTCCGTCTTTGTCCTGCACTGTTGCCTCCAAAATTGTTTGTTTCCGGGACTTTCAAAGCCCGGGACAATTGTCAATCCCTGAAAAATCCAAGCGCCGCCCGCAGGCGCTGCCCTGCCGTAAAGAATACCACCAAGGCAAAGACCAGCGCCAGTCCCCGGACTCCTGACGGCCACACGGCCATGAGGGAAAAAAACACGAACCCCTCGCTGCGTTCGGCCAGCCCGGCCTGATAGTGAAAGCTCTTGCTGGCGGACGTGGGCAGGGCCGCTGCCGCCGTCAAAAACACCGTAAGGGACAGGATGATGGCCGCGCAAAGCACCAGAAGCTCAAGCCGGGCCTCGGGAAAGCGAAGCCCCAAAGCCAGGATGACCAGCACCTCCACGGCCCGGTCGCAGACAATGTCCAGCATGGCCCCGGCCCTGCTCGCAAGGCCGCTCTGCCGGGCCAGGGTTCCGTCCACCGCGTCAAGCAGCCCCGAAAGCCACAGCAAGAGCAGGAACAGGATTGTCCAGCCCAAAGCCAAGGCTCCGGCGGCCACCCCGCCCAGAAGCGCAGCCGCAAGGGTCACCGCCAGCGGTCCAATGCCCCTGCGGCCCAAAGCCCGTGCCAGCCTGTCAAAAATCGGCTGAAAAAGTCGTCTGGCATGCGTATCAAGCATGTAAAGCCCCCTGCCGCGGTGCTGAAAAACCTGAAATTTAAGTTTGACACTCAAGCAATATCGCCCTATTTGCTTGCGCATCAAACAACTCGACTAGCAAACAACAACGAGCCTTCTCATGCACAACCATTCCTGTTCCTGCGGCCATGGCCATCATCACGACCCCGATCACGGCGAACGCGGAACCCGGTTCGTCTTCTGGCTGACCGTGATCACAATGGCCGTGGAGATCTTTTCCGGCTGGATTTTCGGCTCCATGGCGCTCCTGGCCGACGGCTGGCACATGGCCAGCCATGCCGGTGCCATGGCCGTGGCCTGGTTCGCCTATGTCTGGGCCCGCAGAAACGCCGACAACCCCGACCTGGTCTTTGGCGCGGGCAAGGTCAATGCCCTGGCCGGATTCGCCTCGGCGGTGGGGCTGATTCTCGTGGCCCTCTACATGGCGGGGGAATCCTTCACGCGCCTGCTCTCACCCGTGCCCATCTCCTTTGGACCGGCAACGCTGGTGGCGGTCCTGGGCTTGATCATCAACCTGGTCAGCGCATGGTGGCTTCGCGACGAGGACCATGTTCACAGCCACGATCACAACCTAAAAGCCGCCTACATGCATGTCCTGGCCGACGCCCTGACCTCGATCCTGGCCATTTTCGCCCTCCTGGGCGGAAAATATTACGGCCTGAACTGGCTCGATCCGGTCATGGGCATTGTCGGGGCGCTGGTCATCGGGCGCTGGGCCATCGGCCTGTTGCGCGAAACCGCCTGGATACTCCTCGATCATCGCGCGGACAAGGATCTGCATGCGGACATCCTGCGCCGCATCGAGCAGGAAGGAAACATCCGGGTCCGCGACCTTTATGTCTGGAACGTGGGACCACGCCGGCTGGCGGCCCAGATCACCGTCGAAGACGCGGCCCCGCGTCCTCCCGAATACTACAAGGATCTTCTGGCCGAGGTAGAAAACCTGGAGCACATCACCGTGGAAGTCCACTCCTGCCCGTGTCCGGCGGAAAGCGGGGATCAGGCCTGTCCGGAGGCCGACCATGCATGATCTTGAGCAACTCAGCGATCTTATCATCGAATTCTACGAAAAACTCTCTTCATGGGAGCAGGCCGTGGTCCGGGATACGCCCATCACCTTGCCACAGATGCACACCCTTGAGATCCTGGGCCAGCAGTCCCCGCTGCGCATGAAGGAACTGGCTGCCAAGATGGGCGTGACCACCGGAACCCTGACCGTGGGCATCGACCGTCTGGAAAAGCAGGGGCTGGTGACCCGCATCCCCCACGATACGGACCGCCGCTCCATCCTCGTGGCCCTGACCGAGACCGGGCAGGAGCTCTACCTTGAGCACCATGCCCATCACCTGCACCTGACCCGTGAGATCCAGGCCGCCCTGACCCCGGAGGAAACCGAGCAGCTTGCATCCATTCTGAACAAGCTGACCCTGGCCTTGTGAACCCCTAGCCACCGGAGGAGAGCCATTGAAAAACAGCTGGAAGCCGGGGACCTCTTGAGCTAACGTGCGCGGGCACGAAACACGAAGGGGGCAGGCGTGCGGCGGCCCCTAAAACCCCAGCCCGGTAGTTTTTGCATGAACATCAAGCCTCTCAGCGACCCGTATCATACCCCCGAAATCAAGATCGACCCGTTTTCGCGGCTTTTTCCCAGTGCGGCCTTTTATGCACGGATGTTGTCCATCGTCTGCGAAGCGGCGTGGCGAACCAGGAAAGGCGGCTATTCCATGGAAAAATGGGCCGCGGACAGTCTGACCGTCATGCGCAGGGCCGAAGCCAGCGGCCTGCGCTTTCACATCGAAAACGTCTCCGCCGTAACGGACCTGCCCGGACCCTGCGTGGTCGTGGCCAACCACATGTCCACCCTGGAAACCTTCTGCATGCCGGGCATTCTGGCCACCCACCGACCCATCGCCTTTGTGATCAAACGCAGCCTGACGACCTATCCAATCTTCCAGCGGATCGTGAACGCCGTCGACCCCATCGCCGTGGACCGCGTCAATGCCAGGGACGACTTCAAGACCGTCATGGAGCAGGGGCAGGAACGTCTCTCGCGCGGAATTTCCGTCATCGTCTTTCCCCAGACGACTCGCACCCTGAATCTTGACCGCAAGGCCTTCAACTCCATCGGCATCAAGCTGGCCAAGAAGGCGGGGGTGCCGGTCGTGCCCCTGGCGCTGAAGACCGATGCCTGGGGCCTTGGCAAGCTGAGCAAGGACTATGGCTGCATCCGGCCGGAAATACCGGCCCGCTTCTGCTTTGGCGACCCCATGACGATCCGGGGAGCGGGGAAAAACGAGCACGAGGAGATCATGGAATTCATCCATTGGAAGCTCACCGCCTGGAGCGCCACGTGAAGAAAAAGGTCTGCATCCTCTACACGGGCGGAACCATCGGCATGAAGCCGACGCCTCAGGGATACGCGCCGGAAGCGGGGTACCTGGCCCGAGTCATGGCATCCATGCCCGATTTTTCGAGCCCGGAAATGCCCGCCTACGTCATTTGCGAGTACGCGCCCCTGCTCGATTCGTCCAACATGGGTCCCAGGCACTGGCTGGCCATCGCCAGCGACATCGCCGACAAATACCATGAATACGACGGATTCATCGTCATCCACGGCACGGATACCATGGCCTACACGGCCTCTGCCCTGCCCTTCATGCTTGAGGGGCTGGCCAAGCCCGTGGTCCTGACCGGATCCCAGATCCCCCTGTGCAAGGTCAGAAGCGACGGCCGCGACAATCTGGTCACGGCGCTCATGGTCATCGCCCTGGCCCCGGTGCCCGAGGTCTGCCTGTGCTTTGGCAACCGCCTTCTGCGCGGCTGCCGCTCGACCAAGGTCGACGCCGCCGGATTCCAGGCCT
This sequence comes from Desulfomicrobium sp., assembly GCA_041690155.1. Classification (GTDB taxonomy): domain Bacteria; phylum Desulfobacterota; class Desulfovibrionia; order Desulfovibrionales; family Desulfomicrobiaceae; genus Desulfomicrobium. The sequence continues at coordinate 8,178 of JAWLHW010000106.1, forward strand.
TCGATTCCCCCAACTACCCTGACC
>JAWLHW010000107.1:0-8083 GCA_041690155.1 Desulfomicrobium sp.
GGACTCGATCTGTGCATCCTGGTGGGCTACCCCGGCTCCATCATGGCCAGCCTGCAGCGTTCGGGCCGGGTGGGGCGCGGCGGGCGCGAAGCGGCGACCTTTCTGATCGGGCATGAGGACGCGCTGGACCAGTATTTCATGCATCATCCCGATGAATTTTTCGCGCTCAAGGCCGAACGGGCGGTCATCAATCCGGACAATCCGGTCATCGCCGCCAGGCATCTGCAGTGCGCGGCGGCAGAGGCTTCGCTGCATGCGGACGATCCGCTGGTCCGGGAAAATGCCGGGCTGGTGGCGAGCCTGGTTCGCGGCGGCGAACTGTTGCAGAGCCGGGACGCAAAGGAGTACTTCAGCAAGGCCAGACAGCCCCATCGGGGCGTGGCCCTGCGTGGTACGGGGTCGACCGTGGTCATCATGGACATGGACAGCGGCGAGCGGATCGGTATGGTGGACGGTTTTCGCGCGGTGCTTGAGACCCACCCCGGCGCGGTCTATCTGCACCGGGGCGTGACCTACGTGATCGTAGATCTGGACCTTGAGACCGGGATGGCCAAGGCGCGGCGGACCAAGGTCTCCTATTACACCCGGGTGCGGCACGAGAAGAGCACGGAGATCATCGAGGTTAGCTCCACCCGCCCGGTGTTCGGGGCCATGGTCAGTCTCGGGCGGCTCAAGGTCACGGACCAGGTTACGGGCTACGACCGGGTCAGCACGCGCGGCGGAAAGAACCTTGGCACCGTGCCCCTCGACATGCCCCCGCTGGTCTTTGAGACGCAAGGGGTCTGGATCGCCATCCCCGAATCCGTGCGCAGGCAGGTGGAAGGGGAAATGGCTCACTTCATGGGCGGCATCCATGCCCTGGAGCATGCGGCCATCGGCATGATGCCCCTTCTGGTCATGACGGACCGGAATGATCTGGGCGGGATATCCATTCCGTTTCATCCGCAGGTCGGGTCCGCGGCCGTGTTCATCTACGACGGATTACCCGGCGGATGCGGGCTGGCCGCGCAGGCCCATGCCGAATACGAGACATTGCTTGAGCGCACCGCCCGCGTGATCCGGGACTGCGCCTGCGAGAACGGGTGTCCGGCCTGCGTGCATTCGCCCAAATGCGGCTCCGGCAACAGGCCTATCGCCAAGGGCGCGGCCCTGATGGTGCTGGAGGGGATCATGAACGCGGTCCCCCCGGTCGATGACCCGTCGCAGGACTTCGTGCTCCCGCGCATTGAAATGATCGAGCCACCTGCCGTTGCCGAGCAGGATGCGTCCCCCAACCCGCTGCCGCAGGATTTTCGCTACGCGGTTCTGGATCTGGAAACCAGGCGTTCGGCGCAGGAGGTCGGAGGCTGGCACCGTGCCGATCTGATGGGAGTCAGCTGCGTGGTCGTCTATGACTCGGGGAGTGAAGATTTTCGGGACTACGGGCAGGAGGACGTGCCGCGTCTGGTCGGGGAGTTGGTGGAGTTCGATCTGGTGGTCGGGTTCAACATCCTGCGCTTTGATTATGCCGTGCTTGGCGGCTTGAGCCGTTTTGACTTTTCAGGCCTGCCCACACTGGACATCCTGGGTAGCGTTCATGAGATCCTGGGGTATCGCCTGTCCCTCGACCATCTGGCTCGCGAGACCCTGGGCACGGCCAAGAGCGCCAGCGGCATGCAGGCCCTTGCCTGGTGGAAGGAGGGGCGCATCGCCGACATCATCGCCTATTGCCGCCAGGACGTGGCCGTGACCCGCGATCTGTTTCTCTTCGGCCTGCATCACGGGCATCTCGTATTCCGCAACAAGGCCGAGAAAACCGTGCGCGTGCCGGTCAACTGGAAAGAGCGGCTGGGCGGCTAGGGCCGCTGTCTTCCCGGGTGCGGCCCGAGCTGGCTGTCAGAATTCGGGTGGGTCAGGGCAGAAAGACGGCGCGGACGAGCACGTCTTTTTGCAGGGTGATGGTCAGGCGCGGATCCTGGATTGTCCGGTCGTCCACGATCCAGTGCGAGAAACCTGCGCCCGCGAGAGGTTCAATGGTTGCGGACTGACCGGCAAAATACAGGCCGTCATAGTTTCCGTCCGTCTCTTCCCCGTCGATAATCAGGGTTTGAGGGCTTTCTACCCTGCAGGCGACGACCTTCGGCGCGTCCAGATCGGCCACGGTTTCCTCCGGCAGCACGGTGCGCCGTTGGAGCAGGTAGGTCAGGGCCGCATCCTCGTCAAAGCATTCGATTCCCGACTCTTTTTCCAGCCGCGCATAGTGATCGACGCGCTCCGTGATCCATTCCCGGGTCAGGCGGTGGTTGATGCTCCAGGTCAGACGCCACATCATCTCTTCCCTGAAACGCGGGCTTGTATCCCACATCCCTTTAAAGACAGCGGCCCGCATGCCGTGGGCGTCGCGGAAGTTTTTCCAGCCTGCCCGGTTGGCGGGAATTCCGTTTGCACGAAGCCCTGCAAAGGCCAAATCCGCATCCCAGAGTACGTTGCGCCAGCGAGGCTCCGCCTCGGTTTCGTCCAGCAAAAAGGCGCCCTGGTTCCAGTCCTGCCACTGCATGAAGGCAAAGGTGGTCATGGCGTTCATGAAGTCGCTTATGTCCAGTATGCCCGCCACGCGTTCGTATTCCCACAGGCCGAAGAAAGGATCGACGCGCAGGCGCAGGGCTTTGTACCGGGCGGTGTCCAAGACCGAGTTTTCGGATTCGAGCATGTAAAAGGCGAAGTCCCTGTGTCCGAGTTTGCGCTCCCAGTGCGTGCGGTTGACGTGTTCGCTGGCCAGGCCAAGACCAAGATTTTCGCCGTTTCTGCAGAGCAGGATCGGGGCATAGTCCGGGGTGATCGACCCGATGCGCCGGGCCACGTCAAAGGCAAGCATGTTGACGAAGCCTGGAACGAGGTTTTTTTCCGTGCGCGTGACCACCTTGCGGATTTTCATTTCGGAACCGTTCAGGAGCGCCTTGCCCGGGACGTTCTTTTGCCCATAGCTGTTCCGAAAATAGAGGCGAAAGCTGTGCAGCATGTCGCGTGTGTCACGATTGCCCTGCAGCCGTATCCCGGCTGGTGCGGCCAGAAGCTCCCGGCCATTCTGCATGATCACGACGCCCGCCGGACGTTCCCAGTTTCTCCCCCGCTCACGGCTGTGGGCCTTGAGTCCGGTTTCCGGATCATAAAGATCCTCGTCCGCGACGCGGATGGCCACCACCCGCATGGCGGAATCGGCCAGTGGACGCGCGTCTTCCCGGGCCGCGGCGATCAGGGCGGAGGCATCGTGCTTCTGCCTTGGGAGGGTTACGGGGATACCCATTTTGGCGAGCAGGGATGATTTGCGCGAACTGCCAAGATCGTCTCTCAAGACGGCGATGCGCCAAGAGTGTTCTTCTCCCCAATGGTTCAGGCGTAGCCCGAAGTAGACCAGGATCAGGCCGCAGAGAACAAGCAGCAGGACCCAAAGGCGTCGCAGCGGCCTGGGCATCAGATGCTGACCTGATCGTTGAACATGGAGACTGTGGCCCCTTGGGCGCAGGTCAGGGCGTACTCGCGTACGCGGGTCAGAAGGTCGGGGCTGCCCTTGGCGAAGCGCAGGGTCACGGCCGCGCCTTCTGCGGTTTCAACCACGGAGATGACCCGCACGCCGGCGATGCCTGTGACGCTGGGCAAAAATGTTGTCGCGGATGCTTCGGCGTTGCTTCCGGGCAGATTGATGAGGATCGTACCCTGTTCGCTGGCGGCCAGAGGCAGGCCGCGCCAGTTGATGAGAAACAGGCCGAAGGTCGAGACAGCCAGCAGAATGAGCAGGAACAGGAGGTTGAAGGTCGCGCAGGAAATGGCGGTGGCGATGGTCAGCATGATGAATCCGACTTCTTCGGGCTCCTTGATGGGAGTACGGAAGCGGACGATGGACAGCGCGCCAAGCAGGCCCAATGACAGGGGCAGAGAGAACTGCACGCAGATGAAGATGGCCGTGACCGAGATGCCAAGAAGCGGGAAGGAGCGGTAGGCGAGGCTCCCGGTGCCGCGCGGGCGGTAAAAGCGGACATAGAGGCGCGAAATGTAAAGAGACGCGAAGAAGGACACCAGCAGCAGGATGAAAAAGGTGGTCAGGCCTACGTTCGCCATCTCTTCATGGCCGGATGTTCCTGATTTGAGCAGCGCCTCGTATATGTTGGCCAGAAAATCTACGCCGTGGGGGATAACTTCGTTCACAGGGCCTCCTTACATATGTTGCTGCATCAGGCTCTGGTAGCAGTGCAGGTATTTGGAAAAGGATTCGGGCCGAAGGCCCATGGTCATGAGTGGCGCCAGATACGGGGGAAGACTTGCGAGGTTTCCCTTTGTTTCGATGACAACGAAAGAAAGCATTGGCGAACCTGCCGGCCCGGGACAGGACAGGGCGTGGCGTGGTGCGTGTATGTCCTGATCAAGGGCGATGCGGACGCCGGTCATGGGGTCGATGAAGCGCATCCTGCGATAGCTGATGACAAAGACTGGCCTGGCCGAGGCGCAAAGCCCTACGCCGCGCGTAGCGAGCAGGGCGGGCAGGGTGGCCAGTTCGGGATCGCCCAGGGACAGCTGCGCCAGTTCGCGCCCGGTGCGGGAGACCTGAATTCGCACTTTGCGTTGCCGCCCACCTTCCTTGATTTTGGCTTCGAGAAAGGCCGGTCCGTTGTCGGGCCTGAAGTCCCAGTCGCCATACCAGCGCAGGCGGACCTTGGCCTTGAAGTAGGTGCTGTCGATCTTTTCGGTCAAAAATTGCAGGTCGAGGGTGTCGTAGTAGATGCTGTGCACCGTGGCTGCTGCAAAATGCGGATCAGGCAGGCAGTGCGCGCTGATGAAGTTTTTGGCTAAGAGGGCCTGGGCCATGTCGAGGACATATTTTTTTTCGGTGCGTGATTCCATGTGCTCTTCGCTTTAAGCTCCATGCGGGGGCTGCGTGCAAAGCCGCACCTTGTGCACAACGAAAGGAAATCGCAAGCATTTGTTGACGCCAATGAAAAAGGGGAGCTGGGCCCCCCTTTTCATAAAGTCGAAAAACCGAACTATTCCGTGCTGATGGCTTCCACGGGACAGGCATCGATGGCTTCCTGGGCGCATTCGGCCTTGGAGTCCGGGGCCGTGACCATGGCTTTTTCTTCGCCGTCGATCATGGCAAAAACTTCGGGACAAAGCTCCACACACGTTTCGCAGCCGATGCATTCCTCGTGGTCGATTACTATGGCCATGATTCCTCCTGGTTGGGGTTACGTTTGGTTTTTGCCATACAGCTTTCCACATGTCCGTGCAAGCAGTGTCGTGTTTGGGATGCGTTGATCGAACTTTTGCGTTGGCATGAATCTGGCTCATGTTCTGGCGGAGGATTCCATGCGAGAACCAACACCAGAAATCATGCGCGACGTATCGGCGCGGCTTGCCCGCCCCGGCCAGGGGCAGCGGGCCAAGTACGGCGCGGCGGAGCCCTTCGGGGGCATCCACGGCACGGATGGCGAACATCCCGGCGTGAACGCTTTCAGTCAACACTTTGACATTTTCGCCCGGGAGCAACAGTCGCGGCCAGCCAGCTGGGTTATCTGCTGGTCGGACCTGATGATGACCATGTTCATCATGTTCGCGGCCCTGTATATTTTTCAGATGCCGAAGATTCAATACAAATCGGTTTCGGAATTGTCCGTGCAAGCCTTGCCGCTGGGGACCGAGACCATTCCTCCCCAGGCTCTGGCCGGATCGATTCTGGACCGCCTTCATGACCGCCTCCGGGACATGATCGCGCGCGATGGGCTGCAAGCCATGGTTGCGGTGCAGTCAGTCCCGGGGAAATCCTTGCATGTGGTGCTCTCGGGCGATTTTCTTTTCGATAAGAGTGGCGCCGTTTTGCGGGGAGATGTCAAAAAAACGCTGCTGGCCGTGGGCGAAATCCTGCGCAGCGCGCCGCATGCCCTGTCCGTGGTCGGCCATGTCGCTTCCGATGGCGCTTCATCTGGGTCCAGGGGGGCCTGGGAATTGTCGGTGGCCATGGCCGCCGATGTGGCCGACTTTTTGATGCGGGATGCAGGCCTGCCCGCAGAACGAATGCTCGTGGCCGGATATGGCGATCAGCGTCCGCTTGGAGATGGCGACGGGACCGACGTCGGCGGGCGCGTGGAGCTGGTCCTCAGCTCCGAAAATCCGACGGAGCCGTTGCCCATGGTCAGGACCCCGGCCGGAGAAGGGTTCCGGGAGTGGCTCGCGGCATCGAAACAGGGAGGGCAATGATGGAAGGAAAAACGATTCTGGGCCTTGTGCTCTGCGCCCTGATTTTTGGAGCCGGCTTCGTGATCAGCGGTGATGTGGGGCAGTATTTCAACCTGTCCGCGTTCCTGATTGTTTTCGGGGGCTGTCTGGGCACGGCCATCGCCAGCTTCCGCATGGAGCGGCTCGTTTTTGTGAGCAAGGTGCTGCGCAATACCTATCGCACGCGAATGAAGGAGCCGGCCGCCATTGTCGAGATTTTGGTGGACCTGTCGGTCAAGAGCAGGATTCGCGGACTGCATACTCTGGTCGAGGACGAGCGAGAGACATCGATCCTGTTTTTGCGTCGGGCCCTGGGATTTGTGGTCGACAACTATTCCAGGGAGCAAACCACCGACATCCTGAACACGGAGATGTATTTTTTCAAGCAGCGCCGCGACGAGTCCGAGCGGGTGCTGCGGGTCATGGCCGACATCTGCCCGGCCATCGGGCTGGCGGGCAGCGTGGTGGGGCTTATTGGCATGCTTTCGGGCGTGAGCGATACGGGCATTGTCCTGGCGACCATCCCCATCGCCCTGACCTCCACCCTCTACGGCGTGATTCTGGCCAACTTCGTCTTTTTGCCTCTGGCCGCCCGGATTCGCGAGGTAACGGACCACGATCTTTTGCTGCAGAAGATCATCATCGAGGGTGTCCGGGCCATACAGAGCGAACTCAACCCCCGCGTGCTCGAAGTGAAGCTCAAATCCTTTCTCACTCCTTCGGCGCGTGAAGGGCAGCTTGTGTCCCTGGCGCGCATCAAGGAGCGCTTCCAGATCCAGGAACGCGAAGAGGAGGCTCCGCGCATGGCCACACCGGAGCAGGCCGGGGTCACCTTGTAAAAAGACGTGCGGACAAAATCGTAAGATCGCGTTTTGCCTATTCTGCGGGCGAAATCTGCTTGGCTAGCGCCTTCAGGATCACATCCCGGTCAACCATGCCGAGCAGGTGGCCTTGTTGATCGGCGACCACGAGACGTTTGACCTTTTTGTCCATGAGGGTTTGGATGACTTCGCTTAAAGACGCGTCCGGGGATACGGTCAAGACCTCGCGGGACATGACCGCTTCGGCCGTGCCTTCAAGAGATGCAGGCACGGCTTCGCGCTGGGTCAGGACGCCGAGAAGCCTGGCCACCAGCGTTGGGGAGTTCTGACGTACGAAATGCTGCAGCAGGTCCCAGTCGTGGATGATGCCCAGGATCTTCTTGTCCGCGTCCACGATGACCACCCGGCGTAGCGCAGATGCGACAAGCTGCTTCAGAACCCCGGCCAGAGGCGCGTCCGGAGCTGCGGTAGGCACGTTTGTGTAGAGGACGTCCCGGGCGCAGGCGTGCACCCCGGCGGGCAGGACATCAAGATGCGCCGCCACCGCAGAGGTTTGTCCGATGGCGGCCAGCACGTCCGTGCGGCTGACGATGCCCATCAGCGTTCCGTCTTCGGATGTGACCGGCAGGCGCTTGATGTTCCGGGCCGCCATCATCTTCAAGGCGTCGGTCACCGTGGTCGTGATATTGAGGGTCGTGACCGGTGCCGACATGATGTCGCGCGCCCGCAGCCCTTCAAATTCAAGGCAGTGGCTGTGCTTATGGCGCAGGTTGGCCGGCACGTGGCCGTGCATGTCCAGCCGCAGGGGCATCCGCGCCCGGGCCAGCAGGTCCCCGCCGGTGATGATGCCCACGAGACGCCCGGCCTCCATGACCGGAACGGCCTTGACTTCCCTGCGCAGCAGCAACTCCACCACCTCGTCCAGGCACGTCTGTGTGCCCACGGTCACGACCTGTTCGGTCATCACGTCGCGGATGCGCATGGGCAGGTGGAAAATGGCCTGGCCGTCCTGAACCACG
>JAWLHW010000108.1:0-8070 GCA_041690155.1 Desulfomicrobium sp.
ACATTCTCTGGCTGGCCCGCGAAGGGGCGGCCGGCATCATCACCGATTTTCCGGCGCGGGCCAAGGCTGTGCTGGAAGCATGCAAACAGGAGGAAAAATGAAGCTGACCAAGCGGCCCAAGGCCGTTTTCTGGGATATCGACGGCACGCTCATCACCACCGAGGGCCTGCACTTTGATGTCATTCGCGACTGGTGCGCGGGTCATGGCTACACCCTGACCGAGGAAGCCAACGACGAACTGCTGGGCAAGACCATGCCGGAGAAGTGGGCCATCCTTCAGAGACGCTTGCCTGCCGGGCTGACCGAGGATGAATTCCGCGCCGATTGCGCCCGGGCTTACATGGAAGGGCTGCGTGCGGACATGATGCGCCCCGGCCCTGTGGCCGCGGTAAAGCGCCTGCATGAACTGGGCGTGCTCCAGGCCGCCGTGTCCAACGGCGAGGCTCCGGTCATCGAGGCCAACCTGCGCGTGCTGGGGCTGTGGGATTTGATGGCCTTCACGGTCTGCGGCAACGACGTGGCCAGTGGCAAACCCGCGCCGGACCCATATCTGGAAGCCGCCCGGCGGGCCTGGTTCGCTCCGGAAGAATGCATGGCCGTGGAGGATTCCATAGTCGGCGTGACCTCGGCGGCCAGCGGCGGTCTCATCACCCTTGCCTGGCCCGAAGCGGTTCCGGGGGCGCCTGTCGAGCTGCCCGGCGCGACCCTGACGCTGCGGGACGACGCCGACTTTCCCTGGGCTGTGTTCGAGGACTGACGTTTTTTTCAGCGTTTTTGCGCATCGCGGCGCGTTTGTCCGCCGCGATGCTTTCAGCCTGCCAGATAGCTTCGCGCCAGTTCACGGAAGGCGCTCACCTGCTCCTCGATCCATTCTTTGCCCAGGTCCAGTTCGCGGGCCATGATTTCGGCCACGTCGCGAGCGATGATCATGCTCACGGCCGCGTCCAGGATCAGGGCGCGGGTGCGGTGGCGCAGCACGTCGGACAGGGTCCGGGCCCATTCGCGGCGCACGGCCCAGACCACCTCGGCCCGCAGGTAGGGCAGCTTGTAGTGCAGGGGCTTGCCCAGTTCCGGGTCGCGGCGGATCATTTCGCGGATTTCTTCGATGTCGCTGCCGTAGACCGCGAGGTGGTCGCGCGGATTAACGCCATTGAGCCAGCCGTGCAAGGGCAGGTTCTCGGTCTTGCAAGAATGAGGGGGCAGGCCCGCGAAGCGCGCGGCCTGGGTCACTGTGTCTTCGCCCATCTTGCGGTAGGTGGTCCATTTGCCGCCGGCGATGGTCACCAGGCCACCCTGGGAGATGGTCAGATGATGGTCGCGGGACAGGGACGAGGTCTTGCCTTCGCCCTCGGCCCGGATCAGCGGGCGGATGCCGGCAAAGACGCTCAGGATGTCGCTGCGCTTTGGATCGCGGGTCAGGTAGCGGCCCGCGTGTTCGAGCAGGAATGTGATCTCTTCCTCCATGGGACGGGGTTCGGGATCGGATTCGTTCAGGGCCACGTCCGTGGTCCCGACCAGCACGCGCCCGTGCCAGGGCACCAGAAAGATGACCCGGCCGTCGTCGGTGTGCGGGACCATGATGGCCGTTTCACCAGGCGAGAAAGACCTGTCCAGGACCAGATGGATGCCCTGGGACGGGGCGATCAGTTTCGCTGCGCTCTCGTCGTCCATGCGCCGGATGTCGTCGACGAACACGCCCGTGGCGTTGATCACGACCTTGGCCTTGAGGTCGCGGTTTTCGCCCGTCAGGGAATCTTTGGCCCGTACGCCGCAAACCAGTCCGTCTTCGTCTTTTATAAGGCTGGTAACGCCCATGTGGTTGACGGGCAGCCCGCCCAGGTCCTTCATGGTGCGGGCCAGGGTGATGGCCAGGCGTGAGTCGTCGAACTGGCCGTCGTAATAGATGACCCCGCCGCGCAGGTCCGTGGGTTCGAGGTTGGGAATCATGTTCAGGGTTTTCGCGCGCGACAGGATGCGCGAACGGCCGAAGCCGAGTTTTCCGGCCAGCATGTCGTAGAGTTTCAGGCCCACGCCATAGAACGGGCGCTCCCACCATTTGTAGTCCGGCACGACAAAGGCCTGGTTGTAGACCAGATGCGGGGCGTTTCTGAGCAGCACGCCGCGTTCGTGCAGGGCGTCCATGACCAGGGCCAGATTGCCCTGCTGCAGGTAGCGCACGCCGCCGTGGACCAGCTTGGTGGAGCGGCTGGACGTGCCCTGGGAGAAGTCGCGTGCCTCCAGCAGCAGTGTCTTGTATCCGCGGCTGGCCGCGTCCACGCCGCAGCCCAGGCCCGTGGCGCCGCCGCCGATGATGATCATGTCCCAGGTTGTCCCGGGACCGAGTTGGTCGATGATATCTGATCTGAGCATGAGTGCCTCCAGGATGTTTTCCTTTGTGCACGGATTCATACCATGGCGGCGCCGGGAGGGCCAGAGCGGAAGCGCGGACCTTGACCTGAGGGCCGGGGCTTCATAGACGTTTTAACTGTCGCCTCAATCATGGAGAATTCGATGACCCAGCCCTCTGTCGGCACCGTCCGCACCCACTCGTTCACCTTCGCCCATCCGCCGCAGCCCATGATTCTGGACAGCGGGGTGGGGCTGGGGCCTGTCTCTCTGGCCTACGAAACCTATGGCGAACTCAACGCCGAACGCTCCAACGCCGTGCTCATCTGTCACGCCCTGACCGGCGACGCCCACGTGGCCGGATACCACGACGGCGACGACAAGCCCGGCTGGTGGGAGCATTATGTAGGCCCGGGCAAGCCCATCGACACGGACCGCTATTTCGTGATCTGCTCCAACGTCATCGGCAGCTGCATGGGCTCCTGCGGGCCGTCCTCCATCAATCCGGCCACGGGACGCTATTGGGGGCTTGATTTTCCGATGGTGACCATTCCCGACATGGTCCGGGCGCAGCGCGAACTGATTCGGCATCTCGGCATCGATCGCCTCCTGGCCGTGACCGGCGGCTCCCTGGGCGGGATGCAGACCCTGCAGTGGGCCGCGGCCTATCCGGAGATGATGGACGGCGTCCTGGCCCTGGCCACGACCAGCCGCCATTCCCCCCAGGCCATCGCCTTCAACGAGGTGGCCCGGCAGTCCATCATGAGCGATCCGAACTGGAAGAACGGCGACTATTACGACGGCGTTCGCCCGGATCTGGGCCTGGCCGTGGCGCGCATGATCGGGCACATCACCTATCTTTCCGACGAGTCCATGCACGTGAAGTTCGGCCGCGAGCTGCGCGGAAGCTCGTTTGCCTTCAACTTCGAGGGCGATTTTCAGGTCGAGAGCTACCTGCATCATCAGGGCAAAAAATTCGTGGAGCGCTTCGACGCCAACGCCTTCCTCTACGTGACCAAGGCCGGGGATTATTTCGACCTGGATCTTGGCAACCCGGACAGCCCGGCGCTGCGCGCCCTGGCCGGGACAGGGGCGCGTTTTCAGTTGGTGTCCTTCACTTCGGACTGGCTTTATCCGACGTATCAGTCGAGGCAGATTGTGGATGTGCTCAAAAGCCTGGGCCGAAACGTGAGCTTCTGCGAGATAACCGCCCCTTGGGGCCATGACGCGTTCCTGCTGCCGGACGATCGTCTGGAAACCGTGATCCGGGGCTTTCTGGGAGGGTTGCATGGCTGCTGAGCATTGTGCCGGGGACGGACACGAGCTGCGTTTCGATCTGCGCGTGGTGGCTTCCTGGATCGAGCCGGGCAGCCGCGTGCTGGACCTTGGCTGCGCCGATGGCAAGCTGCTGCGCTTTCTGCGCGACACCAAGGAAGTGAAGGGCCTTGGCATCGAGCATGACGAGGACGAGGTCGTGTCCTGCATCGCCCAGGGCCTGTCGGTCATTCACGGTGATATCAATCGCGAATTGCCGGGGTTTCCCGACAACGCCTTCGATTATGTCGTGGTCTCGCAGACCCTGCAGCAGGCCTACGAACCCACAGCCCTGTTGCAACAGCTGCTCAGGGTCGGCCGCCGGGGCATCGTCAGTTTTCCCAATTTCTGCTGTCTGCCGATCCGTTTGCAGATGGCTTTTTCCGGGCACGTGCCGGTCACGCCGGAGCTGCCCTACCAGTGGTACAACACCCCCAACATCCGGGTGCTGAGCCTGGAGGATTTTCGGGCCTATTCGCGGGCCGTGCCTTTTTCCATCATCCGTTCACTGGCCGTGAATCCGGCCGGCGACGGGAGCATGCGGGAGGTCCGTTTCTGGCCCAATCTGCTCGCATCCTACGGTATCTTCATGATACGAGACCGCTCATAAGCCGTTCTGGACTGCGTTGTTCCCCAATTTTGGCGGGCTTATGTAGGCGACTGCACCGCGCCCGCCAAAATTGGCTCGCGCCTTGCCAGAACGGCTTATGAGCGGTCTCGGGAGATGTTACGGTTTTTGGGCTGATAGCCTTACGAATCAGAGTCCGGCAAAGCCTGGACAGGAGGAACCATGCAACGATTTGAAACCAAGGCCCTGCACGGCGGCTATGAACCTGATGCCACGGGTTCCCGCGCCGTTCCGGTGCATCGCACCTCGGCCTACCTGTTCAAGGATGCGGACCACGCCGCCGACCTCTTTGCCCTGCGCCAGCTGGGCAATATCTACACCCGCCTGGGCGGGCCGACCCAGGAGGCCCTGGAGACGCGGCTGGCCCAACTCGAAGGCGGCAAGGCGGCTCTGGCCCTGGCTTCGGGCACGGCGGCCATCCATTACACGGTCATCAATATCTGCCGTCAGGGCGACGAACTGGTCTCGTCCAGCACCCTTTACGGCGGCACGCACACCATGTTCGCCGCCATCCTGCCCGACGCAGGGATCACCACCCGCTTCGTGGATATCCACAATCCGGATGCCGTGCGCGCGGCCATAAATGAGCGCACACGGCTCATTTTTACCGAGGTCATCGGCAACCCGGCCCTGGACGTGGCCAACATCGAGGCCCTGTCAGCCATCGCCCACGAGCACAAGCTGCCCCTGGTGGTGGACGCGACCTTCACCACGCCCTACCTGTTTCGGCCCCTGGAATACGGGGCGGATATTGTCGTGCATTCGCTGACCAAATGGATCGGCGGGCACGGCACGGCCATTGGCGGAGCAGTGATAGACGGCGGAAGCTTCGACTGGACCGACCCGAAGTTCGCCCTCTACAACGAGCCCGATCCGTCCTACCACGGCCTGCGCTACGCCCATGATCTGGGCGAACTGAACGAGCTTGCCTTCATCATGCGCATGCGTTTGGTGCCGTTGCGCAACCTTGGCGCATGCCTCTCGCCCGATAACTGCTGGATATTCCTGCAGGGCCTCGAAACCCTGGCCCTGCGCATGGAGCGGCACAGCGAGAACGCCCTGCAGGCGGCGGAATTCCTGGCCGGGCACCCCAAGGTGTCCTGGGTGCGCTATCCGGGCCTGCCGGGCGATCCGTCCTACGATCTGGCCCGGACCATGTTCCCGCGCGGCTTCGGCGGCATGGTCGTGTTCGGGGTCAAGGGAGGCCTTGAAGCCGGGCGGGATTTCATCGGCCGCCTGCGCCTGGTCTCGCATCTGGCCAACGTCGGCGACGCCAAGAGTCTGGCCATCCACCCGGCCAGCACCACCCATTCCCAGCTCTCGGAAGAGGAGCAGGCGGCCGGGGGCATCACCCCGGATCTGGTCCGCTTTTCCGTCGGGATCGAGCACATCGACGATATCCTGGCGGATCTGGATCAGGCTCTGGAGTAACGGGCAACGGCTTCCAGCGGGGAGGAGACGGGCAGGGGCGCGCCAGCCTGCCGAGAGCCTCTTTTTCCGGCGCAGCATTGTGGATCTTTTTGATACGAATACAGTGTGGCACTGTGTCGATATGGTCCGGTTTTGGGTTCTCGGTGCGGGGCTTTCGACATGCAACCCCCTGTTTTTTGAGGGTATGGCCTCTGTTGGCCGTAAAATTGAATGTGTTTTTTTCGCTGAATAATCCTGTAGCGGGACGATCCGATCCACCCGCCACGGCCCTCTAACCTGAAGGAGACTGTATGCCGAAGTACATCATCGAACGAGAGATCCCCGGCGCGGGCAACATGACCGCCGAAACCCTGCAGGGCATCGCCCAGCATTCCTGCGGCGTGCTCAAGGAAATGGGACCGGCCATCCAGTGGGTGGAGAGCTTCGTGACCCCGGACAAGATCTACTGCGTGTACATCGCCCCCAGCGAAGAAGCCGTGCGCGAACACGCCACAAAGGGCGGATTCCCGGCCAACAGCGTGAGCGAAGTCAAGACCATCATCGATCCGACCACGTCCGAAGGTTGAGATTGCGGGACGTGTAACGGATCATGATCCAGACCAAAAAAGCCTGTCGGTAACTCCGGCGGGTTTTTTTAGTTTTGCGCAAGACGGCTTGGCTGCCAAAGCTTCAAAAAAATATCTTTTGACCCAACCGTACATATTTATTGGCATTAGTATATAGTAATGATTTTCATTGTTGCTTATGTACTACATTTTTTGTAGTCTAATAAGTTCTGACTCAGTAATTATACTGAGCGAGAGTTCCCGGCGCTCCCAGCTTCCGCGCCGGAACGAAACTCTTCGTCCGGAAATTCCGCCGGTTCGTCGTCTACTGGAGCTCCAATCTGGACACTGGTGTATTGAGGTAAATTTTCTATGTATCACAGGCTTGTGAGAGTGTGCATATTTGCCGATGATTTTTTTATTGAAGACGTTTTGAAGCGTATCGATCCGCTTTCTGGTCTTGAGTATGAAATATTTACGTCGCAAGTAGTTGATTTTGAAGTGTTAAAAAATTGTTCAATAATTGTTTTAAACACTGATTTTGATTCAGAGACTATTCGTAAAATATGTGATTCCAAAAAAAGCGGTTCATTTTTTGTTTTGTGCGCGAGTGCGCATGATTTCAACGTCTGTTCAGATGATTACACGTACTACGATGACTTGTGGTTAAAGCCGCTGAACGCGGATAAAATTGCATTTTTATTCGGCAAGATCGTTTCGCGCATACAAAAATACGAAGATTACTGCCTGACGGAAAAATATCTTGAGACGCTTATTGACAGCCTCCCGGACTTGATATGGTTCAAGGATGCCCGCGGATCCCATTTGCGGGTGAATAAGAGTTTTTGTGAAGCGGTCGGGAAAACAAAGCAAGATGTTCAAGGCCGTGGCCACTATTACATATGGGACATCGAGCCCGATGAATATGCAAAGGGGGAGTATGTCTGTCTTGAGTCGGAGGAAATTGTTCTCAGGGAAAAGAAGAATTGCCTCTTCGATGAGACCGTCAAGATCAAAGACTCCATGCGTAAATTCAAGACATACAAGTCGCCACTGTTCGACCGCAACGGGGACGTGCTCGGCACGGTCGGGGTAGCGCGCGATGTCACGGACCTGCAGAATCTTCAGATAGAAATGAACATTCTTTTCGAAAGCCTGCCCTTTGGCGTGATCGCCACCGACAAGGATCAGCGCATCACGGGCGGGAACCAGAAATCCCTCGCCTTGTTTTCGACTCAGGGACAGGGCTTGCTCGGGAAAAATTTCGATGAACTGCTCAAAGCCTTTGCGGAGGAATGCCCATCGGAACAGCGGTTGATCGAGGATTCCAGAGACGGTGTTTTTATTTTTGCAAAAGAGAGTGTATTCACGATACAGCAGGAAAAGCTGCTTGATGTATTCAGTGAATTTGCCGGATATATTTATTTGTTTCTCGATGTCACAAAAGAGTACCACCAGAAACACAAACTCATTGCCGACGCCAATACGGACTATTTGACCAATCTGAACAATCGTCGCAAGTTGCATGATTTTTTGCGAGAGGCGCCTTGCATGTCCGGAACAGCGTTGCTGCTGGCAGATTTGGATAATTTCAAGCAGATCAATGATCAGTATGGCCATGATGAAGGAGACAGGATACTTGTCGCTTTTTCAGACATCCTGCGCAGCACTTTTGACGTGGAAAATATTTTCCGTTTAGGGGGCGACGAATTCGCCATAATATTTTCCGGGAAAGAACAGCGTGAGGGACAAATGCTGGAAAAGGCGGAACGCTGCGCCCGGACGATCATTGCAAAGCTTGAAGAG
>JAWLHW010000109.1:0-8054 GCA_041690155.1 Desulfomicrobium sp.
GGCCATCCGGCCATGCCGTCGGCCACCAGAAAAACGGTTTTTGACATCAGATGATCCTGTAGTGCACCGGCGGGTCGAGCACGAAGCTGAATTTCTTGATGGTGTCCAGAGCTGCGGTAACATTTTGCATCTGTGCGGAGTGACTGATGAAAACGATCGGGACTCCGTCGTTGGGCGCGTACTGCCGCTGCACGACCTGGGCGATGCTGATGTTGTACTCGCCCATGACGCCTGCGATGGAGGCCATGACGCCAGGCCGGTCGACCACGGTGAAGCGGAAATAATGGCGAAATACGGTCAGTTCAGGGGCCAGGATCTGCGCCTGGGGCAGCCTGGCTTCCAGGAAGCCCGTGTTGTTGGGCACGCAGTTGGTGCGGGCCAGGGCCAGGATGTCGGCCAGCACGGCGCTGCCGGTGGGCAGGTCGCCCGCGCCCTGTCCATAGAGCATGACCGGTCCCACGGCGTTGCCTTCGAGCAGGATGGAATTGAACGGACCGTCGACCTTGGCCAGGATGTGATCCTGGCGCAGCAGGGCCGGGTAGACCCCTGCGTGCAGCATGCCGGACTTGTCGCGGACCTGTGCCAGGAGCTTCAGGCGGTAGCCGAACTCCTTGGCCAGGATGATGTCGAACTGCTCGACCTTGGAGATGCCCTCCACGGTAAGGCGATTCATGGGGAAATCCTGACCGTAAGCCAGCCGGATAAGGATGACCAGCTTGTGGGCTGCGTCGATGCCTTCGATGTCCAGGGTCGGATCGGCCTCGGCGTAGCCCTTGGCCTGTGCCTTGGCCAGGACCGTGGCGAAATCCTCTCCCTTTTCGGACATTTCGGACATGATGAAGTTGGCTGTCCCGTTCAGTATGCCGGTCAGGGTCTTGATGCGGTTTCCGGCCAGGCTTTCCTTGAGGGTCTGGATGATGGGAATGCCGCCAGCCACGCTGGCCTCGTAATAGAGGCCAAGACCTTTGCTGGCCGCGAGTTCGAAAAGTTCCGGACCGTGTTCGGCCAGGAGCGCCTTGTTGGCCGTGACTACGGATTTGCCGCCGCTGAGGGCGCGCGTGATCAGGCTGCGCGGAAATTCGATGCCTCCGGCCAGCTCGACGATGATGTCGATTTCGGGATCGTTGATCAGATCGTCCATGCTGGTGGTAAAGGTCGTGTCCGGAGATGGGATGACGTTTCTGGGTTTGGCCAGGTCGCGGACCATAATGGTTTTGACCTTCAGGGTTTTGCCCAGTCTGCGTTCGATCCAGTCGTTGTTCTCCTGGATGATCTTTATGAGCCCGGAACCTACGGTGCCAAGGCCGGCCAAGCCGAGATGGATGATAGAGTCTTTCAAGGAATTCCTCCACGCCGTAGCATTGAGAAAAAGATTATGGAGCCAAAAGAAGCTATTTGCCGCATCCTGCACGCGCTGTCAAAATGACAAAGGACGCAGACCAGGGTCATTTTTTGTTGACGCCCCATGTGCTTTTGGATAACTAGCCACTTCTTCAACGGACGGAGAGGTGGCCGAGCTAGGCTGAAGGCGCTCGCCTGCTAAGCGAGTATAGGGGCTTAAACCTCTATCGAGGGTTCAAATCCCTCCCTCTCCGCCATCCCCTGGAGGGTTGGCAGAGCTGGTTGATTGCACCGGTCTTGAAAACCGGCATGCCTTTGCGGGCATCTGGGGTTCGAATCCCTAACCCTCCGCCATCAGCACTTGTTCCGCTGGAATCATAAAGATTCCGGCGGTTTTTTATTTGGTTTTGCGTCCAGCGGACAAAAGGCCCGGCCTCGCAGTCGGGCCTTTTTCTTTTTATGGATGAAAAAACGTGGAGCGCCCGATTTAAGCGCAGCCGCTCCTTGCCGATCTGGTTTGTTAGTTTTGGGTTTGCGCGCCGCAGAGCGTTCCCGGCGAGCATTGTTTTCCGCTTGCGCTTGCTATACTCAAAAAAACTCTCAAACACCGACGACAAGGATGGCCATATTATGGATGTGACTCGGACGAAGATGCCCGGAGTGCTGCTTTTTGAGCCCAAGGTTTTTGGCGACCACCGAGGTTTTTTTTGCGAAACCTACAGTCGGCGTTTGTTTGCAGCGCAAGGCCAGGATGTTGATTTCGTGCAGGACAACGAGGCGTTTTCTGCCCAGGCTGGGGTGTTGCGCGGGTTGCACTTCCAGGCTCCGCCCATGACCCAGGCAAAGCTGGTGCGGGTGGGGCGGGGTGCTGTCTTTGATGTGGTCGTCGACATGCGCAAGGGATCTCCGACCTTTGGCCAATGGCAGGGATTTACTCTCAGCGCCGCCAATTTTCTACAACTGTTCATTCCGGCGGGATTCGCCCACGGGTACATGACCCTGGAGCCAGACACGCAATTTCTCTACAAGGTCGACCAGTTTTATTCGCCTGAGCATGATGGCGGGATATCAAGCCTTGACCCGGACCTGGGCATTGATTGGCCCGGTTTGCCGCCGATCATGTCAGACAAGGATCTGAACTTGCCACGTTTTGCGGATTTCGATTCTCCGTTCTTCATGCAGGGTCCTGGCTGATTGCCGAGCGGATTGGTATGATAATACCCGCGCCAGTCATGAATTTTCATGTATTGAAAGGGGTTTAGCTTGCGGTGGAAGATCGTGATTTTTTTCATTATCTCTTGACACAGGTCGACCCTCTTGAATACAGGTTGGCAATTATTCCGTGTCTGCTTTTTTCAAATTTCATCTCAACGCGGTAGGAGGAGAGGACTGTGGCAAAATGCAAAAGCTGCGTGGTGTTGCCATTCCTGGTCGGTTTGGTGGCATCGATCGTGCTTGGTTGGTGGGGCTTTCCCAAAGTCCTGTACAGTCAGAAGACCCAACCCATCCGGTTCGATCACATCGTGCATGTGGAAGATATGGCCATGGCATGTGAAGACTGTCATGCGTTTCGGGATGATGGCTCCTATGCCGGCATGCCCACCAACGCGAACTGTGTCGGATGTCATGAGGATGTTCAGGGGGAAGATCCTGATGAAGTTCGCTACGTGAACGAGTATGTGCAGCAGGAAAAGGAAGTTGAGTGGCTGATTTATCAGAAACAGCCGGACAACGTGTACTTCTCTCACATCGCGCACAAGGAAATTGACTGCACATCGTGTCATCCGGACGTGGCCAACATGAGCACCCCGCCTGTCTACTATGAAAACAGGCTTTCGGGCTACAGCAAGGACACCATGAAGATGTGGCAATGCGAAGAGTGCCATGCCCAAAGTGGCGCCAGCAACGCCTGTTTTGTCTGCCACAAATAAGAGAGGAGTGGATTTACGATGGGACTCGACAGAAGAAGCTTTATTTCTTTGGTGGCTGGCGGTGTAGCGGGCAGCCTCTTCACTCCCGTAATTTGGAAAACCCTGGATGACGTGTCCATCTGGACACAGAACTGGCCCTGGATTCCGCGGCTGCAGTATGGCGAGGAACTGATGGTTCCGGCGCTGTGCAAGCTGGGCTCGGACGCCTACGGTGTCATGGTCAAGACCGTTGGAGGCAGGCCTGTTGTGGCCGAGGGCAATCCGGATCATCCTTTGAGCCTCGGCGGCATCTGTCCTTTGGGTGCGGCCAGTGTGCACCTTCTCTACAGCCCTTCCCGGGTCAAGAATCCCAAACTCAGGGATGGCTCCTCTTTCAAGGACATCACTTGGGAAGAGGCGGAAGAGATGCTCGCCGGGAAGATCAGGGAAGCCGGTTCGAACATGGCCATGATCAGTGGTGACGAGACTGGTTCCGTCACGGATGTTCTGTCCGGTTTGGTCGGCAAGGCCGGCTCGGATAAATCTTATTTCATGCCCGGCGAGAGCGCCCCGGCTGCAGCGGCCCTGGCCATGCTCGGCGGAGACGGTCAGGTCGGCTATGACATCGAAAACGCGAACTACGTGCTCCTGCTCGGCGCTGACGCTCTGGGCTCCTGGGGCAACGTCGCCCGCAACGGCAAGGCCTTTTCCGCCAGCCGCGAGAAGGGCGTCAAGTTCGTTTATGTCGGACCTGCCCAGAACGGCACCACCGCCGTGGCCGACAGCTGGATCCCCTGCGCCCCAGGCACCGAACCGGTCCTGGCCCTGGGGATTGCGGCAGTTATCGCCAGCACGAACCGTGATCGTTCATTCTGGCCCGGTTTTGCCTCTTTCGCAAAATTTGTGCAGACATCCTATCCGCTGGACAAGGTGGCCGAAATCACCGGTGTTTCGGCGGCGACCATCACGGGCCTGGCCCAGGAACTGGTCCGGGCCGGACGGCCCCTGGTTCTGACGGCCGCCGAGGCCGGACAGGGCCTGGGTGCGTTCGAGCTTGCCGCCGGGATGAGTCTGAACATGCTCCTGCAGCGCGTCAACACGGTTGGCGGTGTGCGGATTCTGCCTTGGGCCCCCAAAGTGGTCGAGGCTGCTGCCGACAAGAAGGCGATGCTCGCCAATGACCTCGTTGCATACTTGAGCACCGTGGCCGACGGCGGCACCGAAGCTCCTGCGCTGCTCATGGTCTATGGCGCCAACCCTGCCTACGCCCTGCCCAATCTGGCCAAGGCGCAGGCTGCCATCGACAAGGCCGGCTTCGTGGTTTCCTTCAGCTCGTTCATGGACGAAACAGCGGCCATGGCTGACCTGATCATGCCTGACAGCTACGCTTTTGAACGCCTTGATGACGCCTACTCCCCATATGGTTCGGGCCAGCCCAACTATACGGTGGTCGCGCCCGTCATCAAGCCTGTTTTTGACACCAAACCCGCGGGCGACGTTCTTTTGTCCGTGGCCGCCAAGGCCGATCTGGATCTGGGCTTTGAGTCTTTTGAAGACGTGGTCAAGGCCAAGGCCGAAGCGCTGGGCGCCGACTTCGACGAGATGATCGAGGGCGCGGCCTGGGTTTCAGAAGAGTTTCCGGCTCAGGACCTGGCATTGTGGACGACTCCTCTGCAGGAGCTGACCGTGGCTGCCCAGGATGGCAAGACCCTGGCCCTCGCCCCTGCGTTGCGGCTCAAGATCGGCAGCGCCAAGATAGCCATTCCTCCGTTCAACACCAATGCCATCCGCTTTGACGAAATGCTCGGCAACGACATGTACGTGCTCATCAACGCGGCCACGGCGAAGAACCTTGGGCTGAAGAAGGACGACGCCGTCAAACTCGCCAGCTCCGGCGGGGAATGCAAGGCCCGCGTGCGCATTTTTGAAGGCGTGATGAATGATACCGTCGTGGCCCCCCTGGGTCTTGGCCATACTGCCTGGGATGCTTTTTCCAGAGGCAAGGGAGACAACGTCTACAAGCTGCTTGCTGCCGACACCGAAGCGCAGACCGGATTGTCCCGGTTCGCAACGGTGCGGGTCACTGTCAGCAAGGCGTAGCACTTCCTTAAGGCACCTGGAGAAAATAAGAGGATATTCACAATGCAAGCAATAGAATTCAAAGTAAAATGGGGCATGCTTGTCGACCTTGACAAGTGCACCGGGTGCGGTGCCTGCACCGTGGCCTGCCGGGCGGAAAACAACCTTCCCCCCGAGGCCGACGCAGCCAACAAGCTGCGCACCAACGACTGGATGAACATATACGAGCTGTCCAACAAGAAGCCCTTCCCGGATCATGAGGTCGCCTACCTGCCCCGGCCCTGCATGCAGTGCGGTCACCCGTCCTGTTCCACGGTCTGCCCGGTTGTTGCCACCACCAAGGACGAAGAGGGCGGAATTGTCAGCCAGGTTTATCCCCGCTGTATCGGTTGCCGGTACTGCATGGCGGCCTGCCCTTACCATGCACGTTACTTCAACTGGTTTGATCCGATCTGGCCCGAAGGAATGGAAAAGGTTCTGACTCCGTACGCTTCGGCCCGTCCGCGCGGCGTGGTCGAGAAATGCACCTTCTGCCATCATCGTTTCATGGCTGCCAAGGAGCAGGCTCGCATGAACGGCGAGGATCCGACGGAACTGGCCGAGGACGCCTATATTCCGGCCTGTGCCGAAATCTGTCCGACCGGGGCGATCAAGTTCGGCGATCTGAACAATCCCGAGCATGAAGTCACCAAGCTGGCCGCGACCAAGTACGCTTTCCGCCTGCTGGAGAAACTCGGCACCGACCCGCAGGTGTATTACTACTCCAAGCGGGAGTGGGTCCGCAAACTCGGGGACAACTACCTGAAGAATGAGAAGGGGGGCGAACATGTCTGATAGAGCATACTGGCCCGAAGGGGTGGAGCGTTGTTCTGTTGGTAAGTTCCTGATCTGGTTGGGCGTGATCAGCATCTTCCTCGCTTGGGGCGGATACGGTGCGTTCAAGGTCCTGGGAACCGGCATCGGCGTGACGGGTCTGGACAACTATTTCGGGTTCGGACTGTGGATCACTTTTGACTTGGCGGTCATCGCCTTGGGCGCCGGAGCCTTTTTCTCCGGATTTCTGCGGTACATCATCCGTATCGACGAGCTCAAGAACGTCATCAACCTGGCGGTCATTGTCGGATTCCTTTGCTACTCCGGCGCCATGCTGATCCTGGTGCTCGACATCGGCCAGCCGCTCAGGGCCTGGTTTGGCTACTGGCATCCCAACGTTCACTCCATGCTGACGGAAGTCATCTTCTGCATCACCTGCTACTGCACGGTGCTGATCATCGAATATGTGCCGATCATCCTGGAAAACCGGAAGATCAACCAGAACCGGTTCTGCCATCATCTGGCTCACAACTTCCATGTCTACATGCCGCTTTTCGCCGGCATCGGCACCTTCCTGTCCTTCTTTCACCAGGGTTCCCTGGGCGGCATGTATGGCGTGCTCTTCGGGCGTCCGTTCGTGTTCCGCGAAGGCTTCTTCATCTGGCCCTGGACCTTCTTCCTGTTCATCTCTTCGGCCATTGCAGCCGGACCGGGCTTCACCATGCTTTGTGCCGCGCTGATGGAAGGCATCACCGGTCGCAAGCTGGTCAGCTACGACACCAAGAAGCTCCTCGGCAAGATCTCCGGCCTGCTTCTGTGCGTCTACATCTTCTTCAAGATCATCGACACCTACGCCTGGGCCAAGGGCATCCTGCCCGGCATGGGGCTGACCTTTGACGAGATGTTCAGCAGTGAGCACGGATACGGCAAGATATTGCTGTGGCTCGAACTCTTCTGGTTCGGCGTGATTCCTGCCGCGCTGCTGGTCACTCCCGCCGTGCGCAACCGCCCATGGCTCATGTACAGTGCTGTCATCATGGCCGCCATCGGCGTCACCATCAACCGTTTCGTCTTCACGGTTCAGGCTCTGGCCATCCCGGTCATGCCGTTCGACCGCTGGACAGTATACGTGCCCAACTGGGCGGAGTGGTCCACCTCACTCATGATCGTCGCCTACGGATTTTTGGTCATGAGCATCTCCTACCGGTATCTGCCGATCTTCCCTCAGGAAGTGAAGCTCAACAAGTAGAGATGATTGTTTAAAAAAAAAGGCCCCTCGGGGCCTTTTTTTTTGAGATGACAACTGCTTGGCATCTGTGTTCATAACTTGGTTGCTGTTTGAAATTCATGAGGGGAACATGGCCCGACAGACGTAAAGGGAGGTTTCATGAAGGATACTGAAAACGGGCGGCAGTCCGCCATCGACGTAGCCAGGGCGCTGGGACTTTTGCTTGTCTATTACGGACACTTCGTCGAGCAGATCATGTATCTGAAGAATCCAGCTGCCGCCGTGCATTACAAGTGGATCTATTCATTCCACATGATCCTCTTTTTCATACTCTCGGGGTGGGTCAAGGGTGCGCGGCCCAGCCTGCCGCCCATCAAAAAATTCGTGCAGTCGACCCTGGCCAGCCGGATTGTGCCCTATCTTTTTTTCAGCATCATGCTGGCGGCCTTGTCCTTGGTGTTTACGGGCTGGTTCCCCATGCTCGATCTCTCCGGTGCGGACGGTTATTTCAAGGCCGCTGTTTCCACGGCCATGGGCTTTCCCCTTTTCAATGTTCCGCTCTGGTTTGTGGCCTGCCTGGTCAGTGTGGAATGCCTGCATCGTCTTTTGCAGCCATATCTGGAATCTGCAACGCGAATCATGGTGGTAGCGGTTGCCTGCTATGTGGGCGGCTTTGCCCTCAA
>JAWLHW010000110.1:0-8008 GCA_041690155.1 Desulfomicrobium sp.
TCGATTTAAAATTAGAAATGATGTCCGACCTATTACAAGAAGATAGCAAATTGAAGGATGATGATGAATATCAATACTACACACTTTTTGAGTAAATACAAAGAATACAGTTGACCTCTTGAAATGGACGACCGGGAACATACCTCATCCCTTTCCCTCCTCCCGGTCTGTGAAATTTTACTGATTTGCCATGGGCGATCTCCCGTGCCTAAATGACAGGTGATGCCTTGACCTTGGGGAATGGCTGACTGTTTTATGAAGTGAGGAAATAATGGCGGTTCGCGCGAAATAAGCCCGGGCACATATCGCTGCTAGCGGGATTTTGCCAGGACAGGAGAACCGACCGGGGATGGGGCGGCGCCCTCTTCCTCCGGCTGGCGCTTCGGCATCCAGCGCCACGATGCCTGACGCCTGCTCTACGATTTCCTGCTGGAGTTCGACGGCGTTTTCAAGTCCTGGGCCGTGACGCGCGGCCCTTTTCTTACCCGACAAGCAAAAACAGACTACTCTCCGCCTTTCCAGCGCAACTCATAGAGGTCGGTCCTCCGGCTTGTGACGTTGCGCACGCTGCCCAGGGTGCGCAGTTCCTTGAGCAGGTCGAGATCAAGGTCGGTGATCAGCGTGGTCTCGATGCCCGGGGTCACCTCCGAGGCGATGGCGTCATGAGGAAATGGGAAGTCCGACGGGGTGAAGATGGCGGACTGAGAGTACTGAATGCCCATGGTTTCCACCTTGGGAATGTTGCCCACGCTGCCGGAGATGGCCACGAAGCATTCATTCTCGATGGCCCGGGCCTGGGCGCAGCGGCGAACGCGCAGATACCCGTTTTTGGTGTCGGTCCAGAACGGGACCAGCAGCATTTTCATCCCCTTCATGGTCTGCAGCCTGGCCAGTTCAGGAAATTCCACGTCATAGCAGATGAGGATGCCAATCTTGCCCACGTCAGTTTCAAAGACCTTGAGGCTATTCCCGCCCGAAAAGCCCCAGTGTGCGTCTTCTTCCGGGGTGATGTGCAGCTTGGCCTGACTGTCCCAGGTGCCATCGCGCCGGCACAGGAAGCTGACATTTTGCAGGCTGCCATCCTCCTGGACCTGGGGCACGCTGCCGGTGACGATGTTGATGTTGCAGCTCAGGGCCATCTCGGTCATGGCCTGGCGCATGGGCTCGGTGTATTCTGAAAGCTGGCGCATGGCATCTGTGGGATGCATCCCTTCGTACATGCGGATGAGCGGCGCGTTGAGCAGTTCGGGAAAGAGGATGATGTCCGCCTTGTAGGCGCTGACCGTATTCACGAAGAACTCCACCTGCTGCATGAAGTCGTCAAAGGATTCGAAGCGACGCATCTCCCACTGAACCACTCCGAGACGGGCGATGGATTTGGTGCGCCCCACCAGTCGCGTCTTTTTTTGGTAATAAATGTTGATCCATTCCAGGAGCACCGCATTGCCCCGGGATTCGTGGTCGCCCGGCCAGTAGTCGTCGAGGAGATTGCGGACGTGAAAATCGTTGGACATCTGGAATGTGAGCACCGGATCGTAAAGTTCGCGGCTCTTGACCTTGAGGATGTACTCCTGGGGCGTCATTTCCTTCGAGACCTTGTGATAGCCGGGAATGCGCCCGCCCAGCAGGATGCCCTTGAGATTGAGATTCTCGGCGATCTCCTTGCGTGCGTCATAGAGGCGCCGTCCCAGCCGCATGCCGCGGTATTCCGGGTCCACGAAAACCTCGATGCCGTAGAGGTAATCCCCCTCCGGATCGTGGGATTTGAAGGTGCCCTTGCCAACGATCTGATCATAAGTGTGCTGGTCGCCGAACAGGCTGAAATCGATGATGACGGACAGGGCAACGGCCACGATTTCCCCATTATCCTCGATGCAAACCTGTCCTTCGGGAAAGATGGTGGTCAGCAAGGCGATCTGCTTTTGCGTCCACGGAGTATCGAGGCTTTTATAGACTCGCTTGTGGAGGTTTTGCAAAGCTTCGTAGTCATCTATGGTAAGATGTCGCGTCTGTAATTTATGTTCAATCTCTTTCGCCATGTATTTTTCCCTTTCGTATTAGTTTCGGGTGTGAAAATTTTAAAATATTTTATATATTTTAATTTAATAAACTACATAAGAAAACAAAAAATTGCAAGGGCGACATATCTTAGGATTGCGAAACTCACCAAAATTCCTGGTAACATGCAAAACACTCCCCCCCGTAAAGCGGGAAAAGGTCGAAGCCCTGATCCGCAGCACGAGGCTCAGCCCAAGTCCAGACATGGACATGCAGCGCAAAATTGGCATAATGGGCAAATGAACAGCACCCTCTATGCCCCATCATCAGTTAACACACCGGAGTTCAAGATGAAATTGAAAGGCCAGAAAGTCCTTATGTTTGTGGACCACATCTTTGAAGACATGGAGCTTCTCTACCCATACTACCGCCTGATCGAAGAAGGCGCCGAAGTGGTCGTCGCCGGGCCTCAGGCGGGAGTCGTCTACACAGGCAAAAACGGGTATCCCTTCAAATCCACTGCCGCCATCGCGGATCAGCAGGCAGGGGATTTCGACCTGCTGGTCGTTGCCGGCGGGTTCGCCCCCGACAAGCTCAGACGTGACCCCAAGGTCCTGGAACTCACCCGCGAAATGCACGAAGCCGGAAAAATAGTCGCCCACATCTGCCACGGCGGATGGATTCCGATCTCCGCGGGGATCGTTAAAGGCTTCACTTGCACGTCCACCCCCGGCATCAAGGATGACCTGGTAAACGCTGGCGCTACGTGGGTCGATAAGGAAGTTGTCGTGGACCGGAATCAGATAACCGCGCGAAAGCCTGATGATCTGCCTGCATTTTGCCGCGCCATCATAACACAAGCCGCAAAATAGGCCTGTCAGTGGCATATGGGGACGGTCAAACTGGAATATAAGGGGGTATCAGGGGCGCTCAGTTGAAAACGGATTGAGAAACTGCCGTCGCCACAGCACATTCCGATCGACCGGAGAGAGCTGGGCTTCCTCGCATACGCCGTCCCAATTGTCGCGGATGGCCGTTTCCACCCTGTCGATGATGCCGCACGCCTCGTTGTCGGAAAGCAGGAAGTTGTGCGCCGCCACCTGGCAGGTCTTGAGCTGGCTGTAGCGGTTGTTGCCGGCAATGAGCATCGCTTGCGTCGCTTCATTGCCGGAACGATTTTGCGGGCAAATGTCATAGGCAGGTGTAAGGCTCAACTCGCGACCATCCCAGAACGCGGCATGGTTCCGGGCATGGTCGTCCGTATTGCCACACAGGACATTGAATACCAAGCGCCCATAGAGCTCGTGAAGGGTCTTTTTTGGATTGGCGAATCGTGCCCGGATAATCTGCGCGAGATCCTCATAACTGGCATAACGCGCCTGCATCTCGCTCAGATCGAGCAACGTCAGCGCGGAAACCAGGCCCTTCCGTTCCCACCCCGATGCCGTCCGGATACGATCGAAACGCTCGATGAGCAGCACGTCCTTACCGGCGGCCTTGACCATCCTGACCGGCGCGGCATTCAGTCCGGCCATTCCAGCCAGCCTCATGGCAATGTATTCTGCCTTGACCACATTGTAGGTATCCGAAGTCGATGAAAATTTCGCGATATATTTTGTACCGCGCTCCTCAATCAGGGCTTTTGGACGTGCGCCGCCGATTGAACTGCCATGGAACAACGCCTGGTCGAGTTCAGGCGTCAAAGGCAAGCCTTTTTCCACGCGCTCCGCAGATTCCAGTAATTCTTCCAAGGGAACGTTCTGCGCCGATCGTGGGGAGTATTCGCTTGGCGTTCGCTGAAAATCAAGCGCTCCGATACGATCCGAGCCTGATTCAAGCAGATATGTCAGCTCATCAAGCTCAGCCGTATCCATGTCCCGTCCTTTTCTCCCCAATCGCCGATTCATGATGACTCGCCGCCCCCATGCATCGGGGGATGCATCACGAATGCAGTTGGGAATGTTCAGATTTCCCAAAAGAGGCAAAAAACCTTGGCGCAACGGCAATTCAGGGTCATAAACAGAGATTGCTTCTGGTCTTTGCAGATAGCTGCGTCCATAATTGAAATGAACAAAATCTCCATCGGCTTCCAATTTTCCACAGACAACCGGCTCGACATTCCCAGGAAGCCATATCCAGACGTATGCATCGGTATTGCCTTGCCTAGAAGTCATCATCGATCTCCTTTGCCCGCTCCCTGATCCGTCTTGGCAAAAGGGCTATCCTACTTTGGATTGCATCGATGTCGGCGGCCAGGCGCTTGTGGTCATGCTCAAACAGGGGCACGCCCACAAGCGATGCCACCTCGAACACAAGGCCGATTGCCGGAGTCATCGCCCCGGCTTCGATCTTCTGCAGCGTTGCACGGGAAATCCCTGCGCGCTCGGCCAGATTCTTTTCGGACCACTTGAGTCTTTTGCGGGCAAGCCTGATGTGCTGTCCCAACAAAAGCGCGGCTTCCTGCGCATGTTTCGAATAGATTCTTTTTGTTGCCATATTTCCAACTAGTGACCATTTTAATATACATTAAACATGTTAAAGGCCGCGATAGTAGTCATTTTTATTTTTGTCAACACGTGAAAACAAATGACCCCGCCGGTGTGGCATATGCGGCCAGGTCTTATGGCTGGTATTTCTGATATCGAGAATAAAAAAGGGCAGAAAAGTCAAAAACAGACGTGCCTCCTTTCGGACTGATTCTGCGTAGCATCATGCCGACTTCCGAAGGATAATCGGGTGCGGGATTAGGGTGTTGGCGAGTCCAGCACAAGGCTTTTCTGACCATTTTGGTATATGTTCCAGCATTTGCTGAATGGTGTTGCCGATTTCCGGAGGAGGTGCTACCAGCCCGCATTAGTCTGTTCCCAGCAGGGATACATGGAATCACTCAACAAACGGACGAGACAATGGCCAGTTTTGACGACATCGTGAACGAACTACAGGGAAAAATTTTTGATGAGGCGGTTCAGGCCTACGGTCAGGCCGGATTTGAACGCTGGCGCAGCAAGCCGTACCACGGCCGGCCGGCCAAGGCCGAGTACATGGGCGTATCCACCGGCACGTGCGGCGACACCATCCGCATCTTTCTGCACATCGAAAACGACCGGGTCTGTGACGCGGGATTCGGCACCGACGGCTGCGGTTCCAGCCAGATCAGCGGGTCCATGGCCGCGGAGTTGGCCATGAACAAGACCTGCGAAGAGGTGGCTGCCATCACGGGCGACACCGTCCTTGAAGCCCTGGGCGGACCGGACTGCATGCCCGAAGAAGACCGCCATTGCACCCGACTGGCCGCCAACGCGCTGCACGAGGCTCTGGGAGATTACTACTTTAAGACGCTGGGGCCGCGAGAAAGTTGAAGACTCCGTATCTTTTCTGGCGGGTTCTTCGGAAAATGGCTTGAGCCTGTTTAGTCTCAAGCCATTGCTTTCAAATGGTGAGCCTGATCCCGTGTTATTTGTGCCTCAAATTCTTTGGGCACGAACTTCGGCTCAATGTTCAGGCAGTGCAGGCCTGTACCTGACGTGGCGTTTCAACAGTTTTCCAGTAACGTCTAGATGGATCGGAATAGTTCAAGATTCAAGATCTGAACCTTATTCTTATAATAATAGCCATAAGCTGAAATAATTATATAGAACAGACACTTATTTTTTCATTTGCGGCGAATATCACGTCGTCATTACTAGGCATTGCACTTGAAAAAAGATAGGTATGAAAATGCCCGATAGAATTTTCTGGTTTTGTATCAGAGTTTCTCCTCATTGATTCCATCTTCTTGAGAGCAATGCGACAAAGTGCATGCTGGTGATCGACTGTACGGAGAATACTTTATGCCACTGCAATACCGGTCAATGTTGACGAACACGATATCAATTTTCATAGACGATTCCATTCTTTTTCATATTCTTCGATAGCTCGCATTGGAGGGAGCGATGTTGGTAAATGCAATACAGAACCATCTTTCTTATGCACAACAACTGGAGCGGTTCCAGGAACTAGAAACTTAGGATTCATGGTTTCTAAATATTCTTTTGTGACATAAAAAAATACCCAACCAAAGTCTCTCTCTATTGTTTTATCTTCTAAAATAACAAAATTGTGCTTAGTACTAATGTTTAATATTGTTAAATTGGCGATATGATACGCAACCTCATATGTAATCACTTGACTCTCCTTTTAAATTATATCCACAAATATGGACATAAATAATTGAATTTGCCTTGACTACCTCACAGGCCATGGCAGCATTCCGATACCGACATCAGAAGGACTATATCTGTCTTGAGCTACAGCGGGAGAGGTAATTGCCTCAGCGCCGAGTCCTTTCCCCCAATCCTGTGCGTCGATAATTGTAGGAGTTCCATTGTCATTAGTAATGACTACGACATGGGAACTGCCATTTCCATAGTCAATTCCGACAATTGCTGCTGTTCCAATACCAGCCTGTTCCACTAAACTAAACGCATCATCTATATTATGACCCCAAGTGATCTCCGTACCGTGACGACTTTCAATCTCAGCGAACGTTCCATCCAAATATTCAGGAGATACTGCACCGAAGTCTGTACCGTACAGTCTGTCTATCACAGAATAAACGTTATAACCGCAATTAATGATTCTTTTTTTTAGATTTAAACTTTTTGCGATTTGATCTGGTGTTTGCCTCGATGCCCTTAACGAAGCATTTTGTGTTTGCGGCACAGTGCCTTCGTCTACGGACTGACTACTATGCGGCAGCAACGGCCTGGCCCCCACCCCCTTCCCCGGACTCCCGCCCGAGTTGAGTAAAACCGAAAGTCATGATTCAAATTCATGGTAATGAATAAGGCAACGGCAGGCCAAGGTGTGGATAAAATGTATCTGGACCATCCTCGCTAATCACTCTCATATCAATAATATCAATAAGAAGCGTTATATCGAGAGGGTTGTGCTTGATTGCTTTCAAGTACCCATCTTCGGATATCCTTTTATTGATATCTTCTATTACAGAATTGTGTATTGCGGCAATTACTGCAACATTTTTTTCTTTTTTAACGTGATAATATTTCAATGTGTACTCGCTGTCTTTCCATCCTCGAGTTGAAGAAATATATATTCTCGCCACATCCATGCACTTATTCAAATAATTGCTTGGAATGAATTTTATTTTCATAGATGCACTCACTTCCTGTTTTAAAAAAATAAAAAGTATAGCAAAAATTACAAAATATAAAAAATATAAATAAAACATTAATATAAAGTGTTTAAAATTAGTTATCACAAAAAACTTCGCCTCCATTACCGTCAATATAATGATATTCTCCATATGCCGAGACAATCATGTAGAATATACACTTGCTTTTTGCGCTCGAAGCAAAGTATTGGTCGTTAGAACTTGGCCGAGCGCTTGATGATGTATGCGTATGAAAATTCCCAATAGCATTTGCAGGTTTTGGATCAGGGATGACAGTCATGGATTCTCCTTTTTTGAGAGTGCTTACAGAGTATTCGCCTGGACCGTCTTCAAGAATCCAGCCAGAGTATTCGACACCGTTACTTCGGGTAAGTTCCATAGCCTTTGCCAAGCCTTCTTGAACTTTTTTGCTATTTTTTGAAGCCATCACTGCTCTGCATATTTCCTCCTCCGAAGTCACTGTTGCAGGTACGGGATCTGCCAGACCGGAAAAGATAGAGCCAGCAGCACCCATGCTTTGGACGTTTTCTCTTCTGAACGAACTGACTTCGTCTACATTCGTGCTCAAAACTGGCAGCAGCGGCTTCGCCCCCGACCCCGTCCCCGGACTTCCGCCCGAGTTGACCCTGATCTTGGGACCGCCAATGTACACGCCCGACGGGTCGATCTTGATGAAGCCTGCTCCGGCCTTGATGGTCAGTTCCGTGCAGGCTTCGATGACCGTTTTGCGGCCCGCCGCCACGTGGGATTCGTTTCCGGCGTGCAGCAGCCATTTGTCGCCGATGCTGCTGTGGCTGCTGCCCCGGACCGTCAGGTGGTCGTCCGAGAGCAGTTCGA
>JAWLHW010000111.1:0-7729 GCA_041690155.1 Desulfomicrobium sp.
CATCGGCGGCGGCGCGCTCGGCTTCTTCAAGGGCGCGCTTTTGTGCAGCATCATCGTCATGGCGCTGACCGCCTTTCTGCCGTCAAAATCCCCGTTGCTGACCGAGTCGAAGATCATGCCCTACGTCAACACCTTCAACACCATGCTCTCAAACGCCCTGCCCAAGGAGATGCGCGACCAGTTCCTGATCCGCAGCCAGGAGTTGCAGCAGGAGTGGGAGAAGCGGGTCGTGGAAAAACTCAAGGAAATGCAAGGAACCCCTGGTGGAAAAGAATAATTTCGAACGCATAATAGAAGTCATCGACACCCTGACCGGACCGGACGGCTGCCCCTGGGACAAGGAGCAGACCCCCCAGTCCATGTGCGATTATCTGGTGGAGGAATGTTTCGAACTGGTTGAGGCCATCCGTCAGGACGATACGTCCGAGATCGCCGAAGAGCTTGGCGATGTGCTCTTCCTGCTGCTCTTCATCGGCCGCTGCCACGACCGGGTGATCCCGGATTTCCTGCAGACCGCGCTGGCCGGCAACGTGGCCAAGATGATCCGCCGCCACCCCCACGTTTACGGCGACAAAGCCGCCGACGCGGCCGAAGTGGTCAAGAACTGGGAACAAATCAAGAAGCAGGAGAAAGCCGAAAAAGACAAGGATCCCGGCGTGTTCGCTTCCCTGCCTGCAAGCCTGCCGCCGCTGCTGCGCGCTTACCGCATCAACTCCAAGGCGGCCCGTACGGGCTTCACCTGGGCCACGGACGCGGACCAGGAGGCAAAGCTGGCCGAGGAATGGAACGAGTTGCAGGCCGCACTGGCTTCGGACGACGCGGCGGCAAAAGAAGAGGAATTCGGAGACTATCTGTTTTCGCTGGTGGAATACGGCAGACGGCGCGGAATCAAGGCCAACTCGGCCCTGGCCGTGGCCAACGCCAAGTTTCTGCGACGCTTCGAGGCCATGGAAAAACTGGCCCGCGAGCGCGGCCTGGAACTGGACAAGCTCTCTTTGGAGGAGATGGACAAGCTCTGGGACGAAATCAAGGCTGGTCGCTGAAAATCCACTCCGGCAGGACGGAAATAAACAATACCGCAGGGGCGGCCCTATGTGGACGCCCTGCCAAAACCGGTAAACCCGCCGATAATCCCTCCCGGCAAGACGGAAATAATCAATACCGTAGGGGCGGCCCTATGTGGCCGCCCTGCCAAAACCGGTAAACCCGCCGATAATCCCTCCCGGCAAGACGGAAATAATCAATACCGTAGGGGCGGCCCTGCGTGGCCGCCCTCCTCCCCCCATGACCGACAGGCAACGAAGGCCGGAACGAATTTTCAGTCGTCCAGAAGACCTTTCTGGCGAATATGCTCCACGATCTTCTCCAGCACCCGATCCGCGTCCAGCGCGCTGGTGTCGATGATCACGGCGTCCAGGGCGGGCTTCAAGGGGGCCACCACGCGATTGCGGTCCTGATCGTCGCGGATGCGGATCTGACCGCGGATGCGTTCCAGGTCCTCATCCATGCCCATGCCCTTAAGCTGCGCGTGACGACGCTTGGCGCGGACGTCGATGGATGCGTCCATGAAGAACTTGTGCCGGGCGTTCGGGAAAATCACGCTCCCCATGTCCCGGCCCTCGGCCACCAGGGATGTGGTCCGCCCAATGG
Organism: Desulfomicrobium sp.; assembly: GCA_041690155.1. GTDB lineage: Bacteria > Desulfobacterota > Desulfovibrionia > Desulfovibrionales > Desulfomicrobiaceae > Desulfomicrobium. Next base: position 1,651 of record JAWLHW010000111.1, read on the forward strand.
CCTGCTGATTGCGGCGCAAAAAATCCCGCACCACAGGAATGCGGCCCAGGTGCGAAGCCCACAGCCCGATCTCTTCCTTGCGAATCTCCGGGTCCAGAGGCATTCCATTCAGGAGCAGTTCGGAACATTTCCCCGTTCCTTCCAGGTCAAAATCAAGACGATTGAGCTCGGGCACCAGCTGATCAACAGACTGTTCCCAGGCACCTTCCCCGAAAAAAAGCGCCACGGAGCGGAACATGGCGCCCGTGTCCAGATAGGCAATGCCCAAGCGATCAGCCAGCTCACGGGCAATAGTGGTCTTGCCTACCCCGGCCGGTCCATCAAGAGTGACGATCGTGACCACGCAGTACCTCCGCTGTTTTAGTCAGAAATTCCAGATTCTCTTCCTCGTTCCCGATGCTGACCCGCAGCTTCTCGGGCATGCCGTAGCTGCCGAGGGGTCGGATGATGACCCCGAGCGCCAACAATGCCTCAAAAAGGGTACGCGCGTCCATGGGCGGTTCGAACATAAGAAAATTAGCCTGTGAAGGCCAGACCTTGCAGCCCAGGGCCGAAAGTTCCCGTTCAAGCAAGTGGCGCCCCTCTCGCACAACACGTAAGGTCTGGGACACAAAAATATCATCTTCCAATGCGGCCAGACCGGCCTGTTCGGCCAGAATGTTCACGCTGAAGGGAAGCTTGACCCTGAGCACAAGGTCCGCCAGCCATTCGGGCATAACCCCGTAACCCAGGCGCAGGCCCGCCAGGCCATACATCTTGGAAAACGTCCGCAGGATGACCAGATTGGGGATGGCGCCCAGATGCGGAAGCATGCTGAACACATTCAGCGGCTCGGCGAAATCGACGTAGGCCTCGTCCACCACCAACAATGCACGCGCCGGAAGTCTGGACGCAAGCGCCACCAGATCGGCGGCCGGACAGGCATGCCCCGATGGGTTATCCGGGTTTGTCACGAAGACCAGGGCGGTGTTTTCGTCGGTCAGAGACAAAAGCTGCTCAAAGGGAAAGGAAAAATCCGCGTTCAGTTTGGCCTGCCGGAACTCTACCCCGCACAGCCGCGCCTGCACGTCGTAGATGCTGAAGCACGGGTCAAAGGCCACCACATTGTCTACACCGGGCCGGGCCACGACTCGCAGCAGAAGATCGATGATCTCGTCGGAACCGTTGCCCGCCACCACACAGGACGCGGAAACGCCCAGATGCGCGGCCAGGGCCTCAGTCAGGGCCGGGGAGCCGGCCTGGGCATAGCGGAAAGCCATGGCGCTCATGTTCCGGAGCCGCTCCTGAACCACGGGAGACGTGCCCAGCGGGTTCTCGTTGCTGGCCATCTTGATGACCTGGGGCAGACCGTAACGCTTTTTTATCTCATCGATGGAAAGGCCGGGGGAATAGGGTTTGAACCCCGCCATCTCCGGCCGCACCAGAACCTTGGTCATATATTCTCCTTGATGCGCTCTTTGCTGTGCCGTGGAACGCGTGTGGTCAATTGTTCGATGGTAGCGATTTGCAAAATTTCAGTTGATCCTGACCAGGCATCAACGTTGTCGAAATGCCCTTCTCACTTCGCTTCACCGGCTAGCACCTCTCTTATCGCCTCCGTCGCCAGGACGAACTCCGCATCCATGAGCGTACGCGGATCCAGGCAGAACGCCCCGTCCTCCACCCGCCCGACAACCGGGATATCCGCCGCCAGCAGGCCCTGGCGCAGGGACTCCACATCCATGCTCGCAGGCGCGACGCTGACCAGCGTTGTCGGCAGGTCCTGCTCCGGAAAGGAACCGCCGCCCACGCGTGAAAAGCCGGGCTTCACCATCACTGCGGCCAGCCCCGCGAGCGACCGTGACAGTCTGCGCCGCAGACGCCCGGCCCGGGCCCGCAATTCATCCCGTCCGGCCGTGATCATGGCCAGGGTCGGCACGGTTCGCCGGGCCTGTTCCGGGTCCAGATAAAGGCGCAAGGTCGCCTCCAGTGCGGCCAGCGTCATCTTGTCGATGCGCAGGGCCCGATTGAGCTGGTTCTTCTTGATGCGCTCGATAAATTCGCGGCGGCCGACAATTACTCCGGCCTGAGGTCCACCCAGAAGCTTGTCCCCGCTGAAGGTGACCACATCGACCCCGCTTTTCAGCACCTGCTGGACCGTGGGCTCGGGCATGAATCCATAGGGGGAGAAATCGAAAAAATTGCCACTACCAAGATCCTCGAAGGTGGACAGGCCCTTTTCGCGGCCCAGTGCCACCAGTTCAGGCAACTCCACTTCCTTGTGAAAACCGATGATGCGATAGTTTGAGGTGTGCACCTTCATGAGCATGGCGGTATCAGGGCCGATGGCCTCCTCGTAGTCGCGCAGATGGGTACGGTTGGTGGCCCCGACCTCGCGTAGCACCGCGCCGCTCTTCTTCATGACCTCGGGGATGCGGAAAGACCCGCCAATCTCGACCAGCTGCCCGCGCGAGACCACCACCTCGCGGCCCTTGGCCAGGGTGTCGAGGACCAGCAGCACGGCGGCGGCATTGTTGTTGACCACCAGCCCCGCCTCGGCCCCGGTCAGGCGACAGAGCAGCTTCTCGACGTGGGCGTAGCGGCTCCCTCGCTGACCCGTGTCCAGATTCATCTCCAGATTCGAATAGTGGCGGCAGCCTTCGGCCACGGCGGCAACAGCCTCCTCGGCCAGGATGGAGCGGCCCAGATTGGTGTGAATGACCACTCCTGTAGCGTTGATGACCCGCCTGAAATGCGGACGCGAACGCGCCCGCACGTACGCCCCGGCTCTCGCGGCCAGGACGGCCAATGCCAGGGCGCTCTCGTCCTTGATCACCCCTGCCCGGATCTCCTCGCGGCAGAGGTCCAGAAACTCGCCCACCAGGTCCTTGAGCAGCTGACGCGGCAGGCCAGCCAGAGCCCGATCCTGCTCCAGATCCTGCAGAAACCTGTCAACGGACGGAATATGTCTGAAAAGAGAAGACACCGGACCTCCCTACAAAAGCTGTTCCGGAAAAAGTTCGTAATAGGCTCCCACCAGATACAGGGAGCCGCAAAGCAGAATGGTGCCACCACCTTGCAGGGCGGTTTGCAAGTCCCGAACCGCTCTGGCCCCGGGGCCGAAACGCCCGGCCAGTTCCCGGGCGTCAAAGGCGCGCTCAAGCTCCAGCGCGGGGATGACGACCGTGTCCGCCAGAGCCTGCAGCCGCTTCAGGATGCTTGGCTTCAGCGTCTTGTCTTGCATGGCCTGAAAGACGAGCACATTGAAGTGCTCCCCGGCTTCCTCCAACGCTTCGCACAGGGCGGCCAGCCCCATGGGGTTGTGGGCGCCGTCGACCAGAATTCGTCCATGACGGCAAAAGCGTCCGGAAAACCTCGTCACGCCAAGGACTTGTGTACACAGTGCCGCGTCAAATTGCCAGCCCCCGGCCTGGGCCAGACGGCTCCAGGCCAGCGTGGCCAGAGCGGCGTTCTGCAGCTGATATGAAGGATGGGTGGGCAGGGACGAAGCGTTCAGGAGCACGGAGGCTTTATCCGCCGGAATGAGAAATCCGGTATCCGTGCGACAGTCTTCCAGGCTCCACAGCGGCCATCCCGCCCCGGCCTGGCGAAAAATATCCATTACGCAGGCCACCTGCCCGCCTGTCACGGCCGGGCAGCAGCCCAAAGCCCCGCTCTTATCGCGGGCGATATCCGCCAGGGTCGGACCCAGGACATGCTCATGATCCAGCCCCACCGGGGTCATGACCGAAAAATCGGCCGCAAGAGCGCAGGTGGCGTCATGAGTACCGCCCAGCCCCGCCTCCAGCACGATCAGATCAAGCTCCTCCCGCGCAAAAATATGGAGCGCCATGACTGTCAGCAACTCGAAATAGGTCAATCCCACGCCTGCGCACCTAGCCATGACCGCGTTGGCTGCCTGAAGCCAGCCAGCTTCGGAGACCATGCCCCCGCGCACGCGGATGCGCTCGCGTACGCTGATCAGATGCGGCGAATTGTACAGACCAGTGGCCAGACCATGGGATCGCGCCAGGGCCTCAAGAAACCCGGAAGTGGAGCCCTTGCCATTGGTCCCGACCACATGCACAATCGTCGCAGACATGCGCTCAAGGCTCATGAGCTCAAGGGCCTCATGCATGCGCGACAGGCCAAGCTGCATGGAAAAAAGACCCAGGCTGTCCAGATGGGCTTCAAATTCGGCAAAAGTGGCAAAGGTCATGGCTGCTTGAGGGAAAAAGATTGAGAAAGGCCCCGCCCGGAATACAGGCGCTACGTCAGATCAAAGCCCCGGGGCTGGCGATCCGGAGCAAATTCATAGAGGGTTCCAGGGCCGGGAGCAACAGAAAATGACCGGGAACCGACTTGACTTTCAGCCCCGGAAAAAATAGGGAATGCTTCCATTTTGTGCGCCAGTAGCTCAGGCGGATAGAGCAATTGCCTTCTAAGCAATCGGTCGGGGGTTCGAGTCCTCCCTGGCGCGCCACAAAAAAACAAGTGGGTTGGATGTTAAAATCCGGCCCACTTTTCTTTTCAAAGATAGCCTTCAAAGACCTGGAAGGAAAACTGCCCCTGACGGTCCTGCGGGACTCGAAGTTCGAGTTTGCCGACGCTGTCCGGACCGCAACTATTTCGCCCTCAGCTTGCCGGAGCCATTTCAAGCAAAGGCAAACGGCCATCCGAGTTCAGGCGGATGACCGTTTTTCATTGCATTAAAGTTCGCATTGACCTCAAGGGATGTCCTGCGAAGAGTCGGCAAAAACTTCTTCAACGGTCGTGGCGTCGAGGATGCGCTCGGCCCAAAGGTCGAGCTGTTCGGGTGTGGCAGTACGCAAGCGTTCCTGAATGCGAATATCCAGGATGTCGGTGCCGAAACGCTTGCCTAACTGGCGCTGCAGTAAGACCTGACGGCCTTCCTGGCGCCCTTCCTGTCGGCCTTCCTGGCGGCCTCTTCTGAGCAATCGATCCGCGAGAGTCATTATCGTATCCTTCTTGTTCTGTGAGAGACTATTGCTGGCTGCATCATGCAGGACCTTTTCCTCGATGTCCATGGTCTGAACCATGTAGCGGAAGATCACCTCGACCCAGCGCAGGGAGGACTCGTCATCCTCGAGGCGACCCAGTAGACTAAAAATCTCCATGACGCGCTCTACCGCCTCTGGCGTGTTCTTGGCTCTGAAGCAGCTCAGCAACAGGGTCAAGACAATAGAACCTTTGATCTGTTCCTGAGAATTGGGGGAGAAATCATAAAAGGCATGATCAAAGTCCGGCACATAAACCCCAAGTCCCGGCTCGGGCAGGTCCACCAGATCCTTCAGGCGCGTGGTCTTCTGCCTGATCTTGCCGTGATAGACTACGACAGGGACGATAAGCGGCAAGCTTTCGCGCGATGCGCCCTGTCCACGCGCCAGTTCCCAGATTTCGAGCATATAGCGCAGCAGTTGCAGGGCAACGAAGCGATCCGGCCTGCTTTTATGCTCAAAGAGGAAGTAGACAAAAGCGGGCCTGTTTCCGCTGAGCCGGACCTCGTAGAGCAGGTCCGAATGGTACCGGGTCTGATCCGGGGCCACGAAGGTGTCCTTGCAGATGGCCAGGGTTTCGAGGCGAATGTGCCGCACAATTTCCGGGGGCAGGTACTGGCGCAGAAAATCGGCGGCCACCTCGCGGTGGCTCATGGTCGCACGAAAAAGCGCGTCGTGAATGTTGTTGATCTGTGGCATGGCGGGACCACTACGACACGCAGCCCCGTGGTAACAACTCTACATTTTAGTGATGGATACGTAAGTGTCAGATCGCAATACTATTTTTGACGAAAGGGAAAAATGCGAGCAGAGGCTACTACTTTGCAGACTGCGCGGTAACAAAGACCCTATCCCCTGCGCAGATAAAAAACTCCGCCACTGTACAGCATGAGCACGCCCCCAAGCGCCAGACAGGCGGAACTGCCGGCGATGCACCCGGCCAGGCCCACCGTGCCTGCAAAAAAAGGAAATAAATGATAGATGCAATCGGGCAGCCATAGTTTCATGCATGACCTCCGTTGTCATGGAGCACAGGTCGTCGAACAGAATGTCTGAAAAGATCGGACTCGCGTCTGGCAAGC
>JAWLHW010000112.1:0-7682 GCA_041690155.1 Desulfomicrobium sp.
CCAATCACGGCCACCCTTTTTTTGTTGTCGTTCTGAACAGCGCCAGAGGTTAATACGCGCCGTCCTGGTTCAGTTCCTCGTCCGTGATCTTGTGGGCAAAGGTCTTGTGCAGCCAGAACTGGTATCCGGCCACGATGGGGATGAAGACCAGGGTTACGCCCAGCATGATGGACAGGGTCAGGGTGCTGGAGGCTGCATTGGCGATGGTGATGGAATAATCCGGAGAGATGCTCGAGGGCAGCAGTGCCGGGTACAGTCCGACCACGCCGAAGAGGGTCAACCCGCCGATGAGGGCGGCAGACAGGCCCCAGGCAAACCACCAGTCTTCCCGGCCGATCTGTTGCCGCATAAGCACGAGCGCCAGCACCGGTATGGCCAGAAGCACGAGCATGAGCGGATTCAGCAGATAGTTGGCCAAAAGGTTCGTGTAGAACACCGTCAGCACAACGAAGACGCCGATGACGCCCACGAGCACGGGCCACAGCCTGCGGGCGGTGGCTGCCGCGCGCTGCTGCAGGTCGCCCTCGCTCTTGATGGCCAGCCACAGCGCGCCGTGCATGGCGAAGAGCAGCACGAAGAGCACACCGCCGACCAGGCCGTAGGGGTTGAACAGGGTCAGGAAGCTGCCCTGGAACACGCCGTTCTCATCCAGGGGCAGGCCCATGAAGATGTTGGAGAAGGCCACGCCCAGGATCAGGGCGGGCAGGAAGCTGCCGATCGTCGCGCCCCAGTCCCAGACCCGGCGCCAGGCCGGACTGTCGACCTGATGGCGGAATTCCAGGGACACGCCGCGGATGATGAGCGCGAAGAGCAGGAGCATGAGCGGGGTGTACAGACCGCTGAACATGACCGCGTAGGCCTTGGGGAACGCGGCGAAGGTCACGCCGCCGGCGGTGATCAGCCAGACTTCGTTGCCGTCCCAGAAGGGGCCCATGGAGTTGAACATGACGCGGCGATCGCGGTCGGATTTGCCCAGAAAGGGGACAAGGGTGCCGATGCCCAGATCATAGCCGTCCAGAATGAAGTAGATGGCCCAGAGCACGCCCCAGAGTAGGAACCATATGGTTTCGAGCATGAATCAATCCTCCTTGTGATCCGAACGGGTTACGCCTCGGCGGGGCCTTTTTTGGCGAATTTGTAGAGCAGGTAGATGTCCAGCGCGCCAAGCAGGGCGTAGAGCAGGGTCAAAGACACCAGGGAGAACGCCACCTGCGAGGTGACAATGGGCGAGACCGCGTCCGCCGTCCGCATCAGGCCATACACGATCCATGGCTGGCGACCCACTTCCGCCACGACCCAGCCCGCCTCGATGGCGATGTAGGGCAGAGGGATGGCATAGAGCATGATTTTCAGCAGCCTTGGCGTCTCGGTCAGTTTGTTGCGGCGCAGGAAAGCCCAGATGCACAGGATGGGCAGCAGCGTGCCGATGCCGACCATGGCCCTGAAGGAGAGGAAGGTCAGCAGTACGGGCGGACGATCTTCTTCTGGCCAATCCTTGAGGCCCTGTACCGGAGTGTCGAAGGAGCCGTGGGCCAGGAAGGAAAGACCGCCGGGGATGCCGAAGAGCTCGATGGCGTTTTTCTCGTTCTTTTCATCCGGCACGACCAAGAGGTACATGGGCGCGCTATCCTGGGTTTCCCACAAAGACTCCATGGCCGCGAGCTTGGCGGGCTGGATCCGGCCCACTTCCTGGGCGTGATGATGGCCCTGGAGCGCGACCAGCACCGAAAAGACAAGGGCGAAAACCATGCCCATCTTGAAGGAGCGGGTAAAGAAATCGATGTTCTGCTTTTTGAGCAGGTGGTAGGCGGAGACGCCCATGATGAAGAATCCGGCCAGGGTGAAGGCACCGCTCAAAGTGTGTACGTACTGCTGCCAGCCGAAAGGGTTGGCCAGCACGGCGAAGAAGTTGTCCAGTTCGGCGCGGCCGTTGCGGATCACGTAACCCACCGGGTTCTGCATGAAGGCGTTGGCCAGCAGGATCCACACGGCCGAGAGGTTGGAGGCGATGGCCACCAGCCAGATACAGGCCGCGTGCATTTTGGGGGACAGGATGTTCCAGCCAAAAATCCATGCGCCAAGAAAGGTTGATTCCAGAAAAAAGGACGTAGTGGCCTCGATGGCCAAAAGAGACCCGAAGATGTCACCGACATATTCGGAATAGCGGGACCAGTTGGTGCCGAACTGAAATTCAAGCGTGATGCCCGTGACCACGCCGAGCACGAAGTTGATGACAAAGAGCTTTCCCCAGAATTTGGTCATCCGCTTGTACATCTCGTCGCCCGTGCGAACGTATTTGGTTTCCATGATGGCCACCAGGATGGACAGACCAAGGGTCAGCGGGACGAAGATGAAATGAAACATGGTAGCCATGGCGAATTGAAGCCTGGATAACATGAGCACATCCATAGTGAGTCTCCTTTAGTTGTGGACGGGCAGGGAGCCCGTGATCCGGGTGACGGCTTCCAGGGCCAGCGCTCCGGCGGTGGTCTCCGTCAGGACGCGGTCACGGTAGAGTTCGAGGACCGCGGGGTCGGCGGTCATGGCCTCAAGGCGCGGCAGGGCCGATGGAAGGCCGAGGAGTCCGCAGGTCCACGCGGCCAGGCCACGGATGGTTCCGTCGCAGTCTTCCAGGGCGCAGAGCAGATCGGGCTCAGCCTTCTTCATCAGTTCCGGGCGGACCTGGGCCAGCCTGGCCACGCCCCACATCGCTCCGCGACGCAAGGGGGCGTGTTCGAGATAGCAGTCGGGCCTGCAATGATCCTCGTGGATGTAGGCCAGGACATGGTTATGGTATTCGGCGGCTATGAGAGGGCTCTGGGTCATGATTTCCGCCATGGCCTCGGGCGCCCCCCAGCCGATGCCTCCGGATTCGTCGTTGAGGCTCCAGATGAAGCGGCGCATGACCACCCGCGCCTTTTCCGGAGCCGCGCCTGCCAGGGCCGCGATGACGACCCCGAACCCCGTGACCGCACGCCAGCGGACCAGCGGCGCAGGGTTGCACAGCGCCGAGAAGAGCGGTGCAACTGCCTGGTGCCCGAGGTCCGCAAGGTCGCCAAGCCTCGCCTCCCAGCCATCGCTGGCCAGGAGGTCCAGGACCTGGCGTTTGATTTCTCTGCTGCGCGCCATGGTACGAATCTTTAAGCCTCGGCTTCCACTTTGGCCACAATGGCCCTGCCCACCTGGCGTCCCAATTCCTTGCACTCGGCCAGCTTGGCGTGATCCGGCACGTTCTTGCACTTCACGCCGGGTTCGATGACCTCGATCTTGGCCGACTTGAGCCACTCGGTCACGATGCCCAGGGATTCACCGCTCCAGCCGAAGGATGCGAAGGCTGCGCCGACACGTCCCAGGGGTTTGAGGCCTTTCATGTAGGTCAGAAAGTCCGCCATCAGCGGCATGATGCCGTTGTTGTGGGTCGGGGAGCCGCAGATGATGCCGGTGGCATCGGCCATTGCGCCGATGACGTCGGAATGGTGGTACTGCTTGAGGTGCATGATCCTGGCCGAGACCCCTTCTTCCATGAGTCCCTCGGCAATGGCCTTGGCCATCTTCTCCGTGGAGTGCCACATGGTGTCATAGACGATGAGGGCCTTCTTGCATGGCTTCTGCTCGGCGTAGTCGCGGTAGGCCTGAAGAATGAGCGGCACGTTGGAACGCCAGATGATGCCGTGGTCCGGGGCGATCATGTCGATCTCAAGGCCCAGTTTGGCCACCTCGTCGAGCACTGCCGTGACTCGAGGGGAAAAAGGCAGGATGATGTTGTGGTAGTAGTGGGAGGCCTCCGCCATGAGCATGGCCAGATCGATCTCGTCGTCAAAACGTTCGCTGCAGGCGATGTTCTGCCCGAAAGCGTCATTGGAGATGAGCAGCTTGTCTTCGGGGATGTAGGAAAACATGGAGTCCGGCCAGTGCAGCATGCGAGCCTCCATGAACTGCACCGTGCGCTTGCCGAGGCTGATGGAGTCGCCGGTCTGGACCGGATGGTAGGGCCAGTCGGGCTGATGGTAATGGTCGAGGAGCATGCGATGCCCTATCTTGGAGCAGAATACTTTTTCGGGCTGAATCTTCTCCATCAGGAAGGGCATGGCCCCGGAGTGGTCAGGTTCGATGTGGTTGCAGACAATGTAGTCGATTTTTTCCAGAGGGATGAGGGATCTGATCTGGTGATACAGGTCCATCTGAAATTTGGCCGGAACGGAGTCGAAAAGGGTGATCTTGTCGTCGATGACCAGATACGCATTATATGTCGTTCCCTGGGGAGATTTGGAGTACCCGTGGAAGTCGTGAATATTCCAGTCCACGACACCGACCCAGTAGATGTCTTTTTTGATTTCGGTAACAGGCATTGGGAAGTATCCTTACAACGTGATGACCCCGCCCGAGACGGGGAGTTGAGCGTGGAAAAAATGAAGCCAGCCCGGATTGTGCGGGCTGGCTTCAGGGAATCAATCTTCCTTGGCGAAATCTTCCTTTCCGGCCCCGCAGACAGGACATGTCCAGTCATCGGGGATGTCCTCGAACTTGGTCCCGGGGGCGACGTCGTTGTCCGGATCGCCGACGGCCGGGTCGTAAACATAGCCGCAGAGGGTGCAAACATATTTATCCATGCTGATATCTCCTTTAGTTTTCGATTTTCCAGTGTCCGTGCAGGTTGCAATATTCCCGGGCCGTGACTTTTTCCGCTTCGATGCAGAATTCGGCTTCAGGTGCCTGGCCGGGGTTTAAATACTGACGATAGACCTTGCCGTCGGCGACAAGTTCGATCCACTCAATGTAATGAGCGTCAGTCATGGGATGGGCGACTTCGCCGACCACGACCTTGTAGCCCGAAGAGGTCTTGTGGATGACGGGCACGTGCTTTTCCCGGGCCGCGTCCACAGTTCCTTCAACCTGCAGCTTCATGTCCTCACCGCAGCAAACCAGGGCTCCGTCGCCGCCATGCATCACTTCAACGATATTGCCGCACTGGTCACATTTGTACACTTCGAGTCTTTGAGCCATTTTTCCTCCATCATTTTCGTGGTATGAATTTATCCGGACTCATACCATGGAACGGTTCACTGTTCCAGTGATTTTGATAATTAAGACATGTTCGTCGCTAAGAGACTATTGAGCCAGCTTTTTTTCAGCCTGGCAGCGGGGGCAGATCCCCGAAAACTCCAGGCTGACGCCAGTGATCTGGAAGTCCGTGCCAAGCCCCACATCAATGCCCGAGATGTCCGGAGCGTCGAAGATGTCCCCCACCTTGCCGCAGATTTCGCAGCGGATATGGTGATGAGGCGAGACGTCGCCGTCAAAACGCTTCTGGCCGGCTGCGTTTTCCAGCTTGCGCACAAGGCCGAGCGAACTGAGTACTTCAAGATTGCGGTATACGGTACCCAGACTTATGCGTGGCATCTTTTGGCGCACCATCCCGTAGACCTCGTCGGCAGTGGGATGGGTGGTCACTGATTTGAGTTCTTCCAGGATGAGCCTGCGTTGGTTGGTAAGACGCATGTCTTTTCCCAAGAGTTCTTTCATGTCGGTACCTCTGTCAAATTATGATAATTGTTACTATTAAAAATATGGGGCGGCGTCAACAAAAAGACGGGGTTAGTTCAGGTCGGCGACGAAGAAAGCAGATCCAGCAGCAAATCTTCGGAAATTTCCTTCATGCAGGCGTTGCCGAGCACGCATGCGTCCTGGCCGTGCAGGGAGCAGGGGGCCTTGGGGCAGGCGCTCTGGTGGACAACGTCATGCGGACCCGAGGGATAAAAGCCCCATTCCTTTGTAGTCGGCCCAAAGAGGGCGATGACCGGGGTGTCGACTCCCGTGGCCAGGTGCATGGGGCCGGAGTCTCCGGTCACAAGGACGCGGCACAGGGACAGCAGGGCCGCGGTGGCACGCAGATCAGTGGCGTTGGTCAGATCATGCGGGGCCTGCGGGCAAAGAGGCTGGTCGTGACGGCCAAGGATGAGCACCTGTTCTCCCCTGGCTTCGAGTTTTCGGATCAGATTTCGCCACACTTCGGGGCGCGGAGTCTTGGCCGGGTGGGTGGCGTAGGGATGGATGGCTACGGGGCGCGTGAATCCGAGGTGTGAAAGCGTTTCACTGGCCGCGGCTTTTTCTTTCTCATCAAGAAAGATGCGGGGCCTTATGACCTTTGCATCCACGGTCGCACTTTCAAGAGCCATGCAGTAGCGCTGGGGGACATTCAGGCCGCGGAGTCTGGAGGCAAACACCGGGTGCCGGGTGGCCAGAAACAGCCGCCTGGTCAGGGAGAATTTGCGGTAGGTCCGCGTGGGGCCGGGCCACAGGGTGCGCAGCAGTAGGGTGCGCAGGTTGACGTGCAAATCGACAAGCGGCAGGTGCCCGAATTCCTTGGCCAGTTTGCGGCAGAATTTGATCCAGTGCGCGCCGTGCAGGTCTTCCTCGCTGACGGCCGTGATCCCGGTCACGGCCGGGTGACCAGCGAAGACTGGGGCCAGGGCCGGTCTGGTCAGCACCCGAAATGTCAGCCCGGCCTGTTCGTGCCAGTATGCGAGCACTCCCGTGGTCAGGATGGCGTCCCCCAGGGCGCTCAGCCGCACGGTCAGGCATTCCTGATTGCTGAAAGGCAAGGGCATGGGGACGACTCCTGTCATTTTGCGCAGAGGTCGGCGTAGACCTGCATGAGGGCCGCCGAGGTGCGCGAGATGTGAAAATTCTGGGCATGGCGTACGCCCTTGGCGATCATGTCGTGGCGCAGGGCGCTGTCGCCCAGGACCCTGGCCAGGGCCTCGGCCAGTTCCGGCACGTCGCCCGGAGTGGTGTACAGGGCGGCGTCTCCGCCGGGCTCCGCAAAGCAGGAACCGGTGGAGGTGATGACCGGAACCCGGCTGTTCAACGCCTCCAGAATGGGGATGCCGAAGCCCTCGCCCACCGAGGGATAGGCAAATGCGGCTGCCAGTTGGTAAAGGCCCGGCAGGTCTGCGTCCGCGACCTGTCCCAGAAAGTGGACCTGGCCTGCAAGGCCGGCGGTCCTGGCCTGGTCGCGCAGGGCCTGCTCCAGGGGGCCTTTGCCCACGATGACCAGATCCGGCCGGTCGGCCGCGGGCAAGTGCGCCAGTGCGGAGACAAGCGTCTGGGCGCCCTTGCGGGGGATGAGGGAGCCGACAAACAGCACGTACCGCTCCGGCAGGCCGTGAATCCTGCGCAGCCTTTTTATGTCATCCGGGCCTCTGGTGACGCTGAAGGCCGGGGAGCAGCTTTGATAGGCCACCCGGATGCGCTCGCGGGGAATGTCGAAAATTTCATGCACGTCGTCGGCGGTCTTCTGGCTGATGGCGACAACCGTGTCCGCTCGCTGGCAGCTCTTTCTGTATTTGAACTCATAGAGCCGGCGGTCTATCCATGGATAGAGGTGCGGGTGGGTCATGAAGAGCAGGTCGTGCATGCTGACTACGGTGCGAGTGCGCGGTCCGAAAGAAGTCAGCGGGAGTTCGTGGGACAGGCCATGGTAGATGTCCAGATCGTGGCTGCGCGCCGCGCGAGGGATGCCCAGGCTGCGCCACAAGGCAGGAAACGCTCGGCCAAACGGGCATGCTTCCTGCACATGTAGTCCATGGCACGCGGGCAATGTGCAAAATGGTCCGGACAGACGCGGCGAATATAATGTAAAGCTGTGCTCTGGGAAATACTCCGCCAGCCCGAAGATGGTG
>JAWLHW010000113.1:0-4066 GCA_041690155.1 Desulfomicrobium sp.
GCAGATCCAGTGATTCCCGGTCAAAGCGCACGGGCTTCAGGCTTTGCTCCTCGATCATGCGCCGCGAGAAAAACTCGATCATCTCCGGGATGTCTTCGGACCGTTCACGCAAGGGCGGAACGCACAGGGGAAAAACATTGAGCCGGTAATACAGGTCCTGCCTGAATCGCCCTTCGACCATCTCCTGCACAAGATCCTTGTTGGTGGCCGCGATGACGCGCACGTCCACCCTGAAGGTCTTGGTGCCGCCGACCCGCTCGAATTTCTGCTCCTGCAGGATGCGCAGAATCTTGGCCTGGGTCTTGAGGCTCATGTCGGCTATTTCATCCAGAAACAGGGTGCTCTTGTCGGCCAGTTCGAACTTGCCCTTCTTGGCCTTGTCCGCGCCGGTAAAAGCGCCCTTTTCGTGGCCAAACAGCTCCGCTTCGATGAGTTCCTCCGGAATGGCGGCGCAGTTGACGCAGACCATATCCCTGGCCGCACGCTTGCTCGCACGGTGCACGGCTCTGGCGGCGATCTCCTTGCCGGTCCCGTTTTCACCGGTGATCAGCACCCAGGCCTCAGTGGGCCCGACCTGGGCAACAAGCTCGCGCAAGCGGACGATTCCCGGCGATGAGCCGGTGATGGTGGGAGTCTCTTCAGGCTGAATACGGGAACGCAGCTCCCTGTTTTCGCGTTTGAGTCGGGACAGCTCCAGGGCCTTGCCCGCCGTGACCAGGATATTGTCCAGGGACAGGGGTTTCTCGATGAAGTCAAAGGCGCCGTTTTTTAGGGCCGTAACTGCCGTTTCGATATTTCCATGGCCGGAGATCATGATCACCGGCGTGTCCACGCCCTTTTCCCGCAACGCGCACAAAACCGCCATACCGTCCATGCCGGGCATCCAGATGTCGAGAAAGATGAGGTCGAAATCTCCGTCCAGCGCCAGGCCAAGCCCTTCGGTTCCGGTCCCGGCCTCGGTCACCTGCCAGTCTTCGTCCTCAAAAATTCCGCGCAGGGACAGGCGGATATCCTTTTCGTCGTCGATAATGAGAATGGACGCGTTACTATGCATCATGCCTCGCTGCGGGCGGCTGGAAGTTCAATGACAAAGGTTGTTCCGGCCGGTTCGTTGGGTTTGACCCGGATATGCCCATGATGGTCGCTGATGATGGATTTGACGATGGCCAGGCCAAGGCCGGTGCCGCTGCGCTTGGTCGAATAGTAGGGCTCGAACATGCGCGATTGCTCCTCGGGCTTGATGCCGGGGCCGTTGTCGCTGATTTCAATGTAGATCCGGCCCTTGCGCTTCCGCGCATAGAGCACGGTCTCGACCCGCCCGTCTTCCTGGTCCGCCAGCACCTCGGCCGCGTTCAGCAGGATGTTGTAAATCGCACGGCCCATGGCTTCGCGGTCGAGCATGACCAGAGGCACATCCTCGGCCCGCAGCACCCAGCGGATGGAAGCATGACTGTTGGAAAAAACGGAGATGGCCTCTTGCAGCAGGGGCTCGATGCGACCGGCTGTCAGCATCACCTCGGGCAGTTTGGCGAAACTTGAGAACTCCCGCACCATCTCCTGCAAGTGCTCGACCTGCCTGACGATGAGCCCAGTGCACTGGGTAAAGCCAGGGTCCGCCACCATGGGCCCGAACTTGCGCTCCAGGCGCTCGGCCGAGAGCTTTATGGGCGTGAGCGGATTCTTGATCTCGTGGGCGATGCGCCGGGCCACTTCCTTCCAGGCGTCAAGGCGCTGCATCTTTTCCAGTTCCGAAATATTTTCGAAAACTGCGACAATACCGCTGTCACCACCCTCGTTGTCCATCAGCGCCACCGCGTTGACCAGCAGCTTGATCGTCTCGCCACGGGCCTCCAGATCAAGCCTGCGCTGCCACTGGGAACCGGGACTGCTGCGCAGCAGCTGGCTGACCTCCTGCACCAGGCCGCGATGGGCGGGGCCCATCAGGTCAAGCGCCGATTCACCGAGGAGCGCTCCGGCTTCAAGGCCAAGAATGGCCTCGGCCGCGCGGTTCATGGTCGTGATCCGACCGTTTCGGTCAAGGGAGACCACACCTGCGGTGATATTCTCCAAAATGGCCTGCACGTAATGATTCTTGGCGATAAGTGTCTGATACTGCTCTTCAAGCTGCAGGTTGACGCGGGTCAGATGCGTGCGGCTCTGCTCCAGATCCTCGGCCATGCTGTTGAAAGACTGAACCAGAAGCCCAAGCTCATCGCGGGATTCGTCCACGAGCCGTACCGAAAGATCCCCCTGGGCAATGCGCTGGGTCCCCGCCGCCAGCGCCTGGATCGGAGCACTGAGCTCCCTGGCCAGACGAAAGCCAAACCAGGTCGCCCCGAGAAAAATGAGCATGGTCATGAGCCCAAGGACCATGTAAAGGGTCATCTTCAAAGGATATTTGAGGCTGCGCAACTGCTTGTACTCACCCACGCCCTGCGCGATCTGCTCCAGGCGGTCCAGAAAGCCGGGGCCCACCTCCGCGCCCACGACAAGAAAGGCCGACCCGGCCTCGTCCACGGGCATTACGCCGACAACCAGATCCGAATCCGGATGCGGCCAAAGGGTGGCCCAATACTTCAAGTCCTTGCCAAGCTCGGCAAAAGGCACCTCGGCCCTGATCTGAGGCCAGATATCGTTCCAGACCGGGGCAGCCTCCCAATTTTTTTCTTCCTTGGTGCCAGTAATCACGCCGCTCAAGTTCAGCCTGTACTCACGACTTTTTTGCCGCAGAGCCGCATCGACCCCCTTGGCTTTAAAATCCAGACGGCGTTCCCGCAAATGATCCAGAATGCCCAGCGCCTTGATTTCAAGCCCGGATTCAGCGGCCGCATAAAAATCCTGTCCCACGCTTAAGGCCTGATCCATGGATGTCTCGACCTGGGCCTGAAACCAGTAGTCAACGGAGGTCTGCACAAACCAGGTGGAGAGGACAAACATGATTAAGGTCGGCACCATGGACAGCGTGACGAAAATGAGGACCAGCTTGCTCCTGAGCCCCGACCCGAGCACCCTCCTTCGCCTGTCCAGGATAAGCTTTATGACATTGCGCAGGACCAGGAAAAGGACCAGTATGAGAAGAATGAGATTGACGTTGAAAAGGGCGAAGAAAAGATAGGAATTGAGCCCCAGCAGACGCAGCTCGATCCAGGTCAGGATGACGATAAGAAAGATGCCCACAAAGGCCAGGGTGATTTCCCGTTGCCGCTTGCGACGTTCATGAGCGGTGCGTTCCTGCACAGGGATGTGACGGGATGACTTGTCCATGCTCCTCGCGTTTGCTTTAAATCAGAAATCGAAATCCAGAACGTACACCACTTCGGGGACCAGGTCCCAGCTGACGAAAAAAAGAGGCTTGCTGACCCAGCCCGGAACATTGGTACGCGTGACGCTGAAGGTAAGCACGACGCGGTAGGCCTGGCCGCGTTCGATGACGTCCCAGCTGCCCATGGGCAGGGACATGCGCGACCAGAAGTTGTTCAATTCGTCCTGCAATCCTGCAAATTCAAAAGTGTGGCTGCCCCGATGATCCGTAACCACGCATTCACGTGCGATGGGCTTGCTCGCCACCTGACAGGAGTACTCGGCCTCACCCATGAACGCGTCCCAGAAACCAAGACGGCGTTTATAGAGTTTGGCGAAACACCGCACCTCGTACTGACCGCCGTTCTGCAAGGCTTCCATCAGGGGGGCCATATCATCAATGACAACGCTGAAGCCCACGGAGACAGAGCCCTGGGCATTATCCACCCCAAGATCCGTAAGCGAAATGGAGTCAGCCCGCAGCACCGACGCCGAAAACAGATTCAGCGTCAAGGCCAGTGTGATGGTGATTAAAATTCTGTATTTTTGCATTATTAACGGATTAATGAATAAAAAAAGAGTGTTGTCGTAATTTTTCTTGATTTTCAACCCAAGGCGGGTATGCAACAGACAAAATCGCGCAGCCCGGGCCGACCCCACCCGGGAGCCCCGCCCCGAATGTCATTTCGCGGTGATAGTCCAAGGCATGGTGTTTGACAACAGTTGAAGCGAGGAGAGAGTCATGAAGCTCAATGAACACAACAGC
>JAWLHW010000113.1:4166-7628 GCA_041690155.1 Desulfomicrobium sp.
CCCCGCCCCGAATGTCATTTCGCGGTGATAGTCCAAGGCATGGTGTTTGACAACAGTTGAAGCGAGGAGAGAGTCATGAAGCTCAATGAACACAACAGCAAGCAGCTTTTCCATGAAGCCGGCATCCCCGTGCCGCTGGGCTCGCTTCTCGGCCCGGGAGACGAACCGGATCCCTCTTTCGCGCCGCCCTGGGTCCTTAAATCACAAGTCCTTAGCGGCGGCCGGGGCAAGGCCGGCGGCATCCGCATGGCGGACACCCTTGAACAGGCCCGCACCGAACTGATCAAACTGTTCACACTGACCATCAAGGGGGAAAAGGTCAAGCTGGTGCGCGTCGAACCCAAGGCCGCCTACGTCCGTGAAATCTATCTCTCCATCACCCTGGACCGTCAAAGCCGCTCTTTTTGCATCACCGCCGGCCGCTTTGGCGGAATCGACATCGAGTCCTGCGACCCCAAGACTCTGCTGATCGAACACGCAGACCCCGATACCGGGCTCGCGCCTTTTCAGATCCGCAATATTTTCTTCCATCTGCAGCTGCCCAAAGAGCTGATGAAGGTTTTCTCATCCCTGCTGACGAACCTCTTCGACTGCTGCCTGCGCCATCGCCTGCTCCTGGCTGAAATAAACCCCCTGGTGCTCACCGAGGACGGCCAGCTTCTGGCCCTGGACGGCAAGGTCGAGATCGACGGGCATCGCATCGGCATCGATCCGTCCCTGAACCGCTTCTTCGAGGCCGCGCACCTGAGCGACGAGGAAAACAGATCGCGCGAAGCGGGGCTGAGTTACCACAAGCTCGATGGATATGTCGGGCTCATGGTCAACGGCGCGGGCCTGGCCATGGCCAGCATGGACATCCTCAACTACTCCGGGCTTGAGGCGGCCAATTTCCTGGATCTTGGTGGCGGCGCGGACAGCGAGGCCATGCGCACGGCCCTGGACATTCTTTTTGACGACACCCGCGTGGGCATGGTTTTCATCAATATTTTCGGCGGCATCCTCTCATGCCACAAGGTGGCCCAGTCCATGCTCGAAGCCCTGGACGGACAGGAGCCGCGCAAACCCATCGTGGTCCGCTTCGCGGGCAACGGCTCTGCCGATGGTCTCTCCCTGCTGCGCGGAGCCGCCCTGAACGGGCTGCACCTCTGTCCTGACCTGACCACGGCCCGCGCCGCACTGGAAAAGCTCAAGGGCGACCGCCCTGCGGCGACGCACAAACCCCTGGTCGTCCAGTCCACTGCTCCCCTGCTTTCGGCCAGGTCGCGCCAGACAAGCATGCCCTTTCCCCTGCCCGAAGGTTGCCGCATCCTGGTCCAGGGACTGACCGGCAAGCAGGGACAGCTGCACTGCCGCCTGATGCAGGAGTATGGCGCAAACGTCGTGGCCGGGGTCACACCCGGCAAGGGCGGGAACGAAGTCCTGGGCGTGCCGGTTTTCGACACTGTGCGCGAGGCCGCAAAAGCCATGCCCATTGATGCGTCCATCATCTTCGTGCCCGGAGCCATGGCCCCGGACGCCGTGCTCGAGGCGGCGGCAGCCGGAATCGGCTGGGTGGTCTGCATCACCGACGGCATCCCCCAACTCGACATGCTGCGCGCCCTGGAGCGCCTCAAAGACAGTCCCACCCGGGTCATCGGCCCCAACTGTCCAGGCCTTGTCATGCCAGGCAAGACCAAGATCGGCATCATGCCCGGTGACATCTTCACCCCCGGTCCCGTGGCCGTGTTCTCGCGCAGCGGCACGTTGACGTATGAATGCGTGGACCGCCTGACCAAGGCCGGAATCGGACAGTCCGTCTGCGTCGGCATCGGCGGCGACCCCTTTGTCGGCACGTCCTTCACGGACCTGTGCAAGCTGGTGCGTAACGACCCGCAGACCAAAGCCGTGGTCATTCTGGGCGAGATCGGCGGCAAGGCCGAGGAAGAGCTTGGACAGTATATGCAGGAGAGCGGCTTCGAACTGCCGGTCTTCGGCTTCATCGCAGGGCGCACGGCCCCTCCCGGCAAACGCCTGGGCCACGCCGGAGCCATCCTCGAAAAAGGAGCCGGCGGCATCGAGGTCAAGCTCCAGGCCATGGCCGACTCCGGCTTCCACCTCATCGACGACCTGGACCAGATCGCGGAGGCCGTGGGCAAGGTGCTCTGACCGCCCTCCCCCCATGCGGAACACAGGTGGTGGATATTGTGCGGGCCAGAGAATACAGGTCCGACTATGAATGGAGGAGGAAATGAACTCTGCAAAACCCTTTGATGACGTGGCCATCAGGATGTACCGTGAAGATCCCGCCTTGGCTGCGGACATGCTCAATGCATGTCTGGAAGACGGGGATACAGAAGGATTCTTGCTGGCATTGCGCCATGTTTCCAAGGCTTTTGGCGGAATGCCGGAAGTGGCCAAAGCTACGGGGCTCCACGAGAAGACGCTCTACAAGAGTCTTTCCAGAAAAGGAAATCCAAACCTCAGAACGCTGATGGGCGTGGCTGGAGCCATGGGCATGCGGATCGCCTTGGTCCCTGCTCAACGCAGCGGCGGAAACGTTTGAAAATCCGGCCATGATCGCTATATGAAGGCGCTGCTGCGGGCCATCGCGGACGTGCTGCCGGACTGAGACAGGGGATGCCTCCGGGATCTACCGTCCGCCCAGAGCGGCCGCCCCATGAAACCCCGCCGCCGTCCATGCCAGGATGCAGACGCAGAAAAGCCCCGGCCGGAACGCATCCGGTCGGGGCTTCGCATTGGCGCGGACGAAGCGGGGCCTAGCGGCCCACGCAGAAGTAAGCGAACCCTTCAGCCGCCAAGAGCGCCGGGGAGTAGAGGTTGCGGCCATCGAAAAGGATGGGGGCAACCAGCGCCTTCTTGATCCTGGCGAATTCGGGGTTGCGGAACTGGTTCCATTCCGTGACCACGGCCAGGGCTTCGGCGCCCTGGAGCGTCTCGTACTGATCCTCGCAGATTTCCACCAGCGGGTTGTCCTGCAGAATGCGGCGGGCATTGGAGCCGGCCACTGGGTCAAAGGCGCGAATCGTCATGCCCAGGGCCGTCAGATGACGGATCAGCTCCAGGGACGGGGCTTCGCGCATGTCATCGGTGTTGGCTTTGAAGGCCAGACCCCACAAAGCCAGGGTCTTGCCCTTCACCCCACCCTGCTCGGCGAAATAGGCCTCGATCTTGCGCGCGATGACGGTCTTCTGGCGGTCGTTGACCTCGTCCACGGCGCAGAGAAGCTGCGGCTCGTAACCCACGCCCTGGGCCGTGCCGATGAGCGCCTTCACGTCCTTGGGGAAGCAGGACCCGCCGTAGCCCACACCGGGATAGATGAACTGGTAGCCGATGCGATGATCGGCCCCGATGCCGTGGCGCACGTCACGCACGTCGGCTCCGACCTTCTCGCAGATGTTGGCGATCTCGTTGATGAAGGAGATCTTGGTGGCCAGCATGCAGTTGGCTGCGTATTTGGTCATC
>JAWLHW010000114.1:0-7600 GCA_041690155.1 Desulfomicrobium sp.
CTGAAGCAGACTGAGGGCACGGGCGTGGATGTCTACACCCACGGCGAAATGCTCCCGGCCAACTATTACCCTGCCTTCAAGAAATACCCGCATTTTGTCGGTAACTACGGGGGCTCGTGGTGGGAGCAGAACACCGAATTCGAATCCTTTAACGGTCCCATCCTGTTGACCACCAACTGCCTGGTGCCCCTCAAGAAAGACAACACCTATCTTGATCGGCTCTATACCACGGGCGTGGTCGGCTACGAAGGTGCGACACACATTCCCGAGCGTCCGGAGGGCGGGGCCAAGGATTTTTCGGCCATGATCGCCCAGGCCAAGAAGTGTCCGCCGCCCACCCAGATCGAGACCGGCAGCATCGTCGGCGGCTTTGCGCATCATCAGGTTCTGGCCCTTGCCGACAAGGTGGTGGAAGCGGTCAAGTCCGGCGCCATCAAGCGCTTCGTGGTCATGGCTGGCTGCGACGGACGGCAGAAGTCGCGCGGCTATTATACCGAAGTCGCCGAGAATTTGCCCAAGGATACGATCATCCTTACCGCCGGGTGCGCCAAGTTCCGCTACAACAAGCTGAACCTTGGCGATATCGGCGGCATCCCGCGTGTGCTGGACGCCGGGCAGTGCAACGATTCCTATTCCTTGGCGGTCATCGCGCTGAAGCTCAAAGAGGTCTTCGGTCTCGACGACATCAACGACCTGCCAGTGTCCTACGACATCGCCTGGTACGAGCAGAAGGCCGTGGCCGTGCTGCTGGCCCTTTTGGCCCTTGGCGTGAAAGGCATCCGGCTCGGGCCTACGCTGCCGGGCTTTCTGTCCCCTGCCGTTGCCAAGGTGCTGGTCGAAAACTTCGACATCAAGCCCATCGGCACGGTGCAGGACGACATCGCGGCCATGATGGCCGGAAAATAACGGATTGCCACGCTCCGTCCACCAAAGTCAGGCTCTCACGCATAGCCTGACACGTGCGTGATGACGGACTGTATGATGCATCAATAAACAAGCCCCCGCCTGGAATTTTCCCGGCGGGGGCTTGTTTATTGGTGCGCCCGGTATTTGGACGCGTCTATCAGGACTCGGTGCTTTCGCTCTCGAGCACCAGTGCCAGTTCCTCCTGGGAGAAGACCTTGCCGATATCGAGGATCATGATGAACTCCTCGTTCTGCTTGCCCATGCCCCGTATGAAGTCGGCCTTGACTGACGTGCCCATGCGTGGCGGCGGGTTGATCTGGTCGCTGGTCATTTCAAAGACTTCGCGCACGGAATCGACTATCGCGCCCATATGGCAGTTTTCACCCTCGACTTCCACGTCCACGATGATAATGCAGGTGTTCACCGTGTCCTTGGCCCTTGGCATGTCGAACTTGATACGCAGGTCGACCACGGGCACGGCGTGTCCGCGCAGGTTGATGACCCCGCGCATGAAGGGCGGGGTCTTGGGGATGCGGGTCACCGGAACGAGTTCGATGACCTCGCGCACGCAGCCCGTTTCCAGGGCAAAGACCTCCTCGCCAAGGGCGAAGGTCAGGTATTGCAGGGTAGTGTTGTCACTCATGGGTCATTCCAGCTCTTTGGTTAGAATCTTTCGAATTCGTCGTCTTCGTTGTCGCGTCCCATATCAAGAGCCAGGCCGGACGACCCTTTTTTGACCGTCAGGGATTTGGGTGCCCTGCGAGGGGGTTGCTGGCTGCCTCTGTGGATCGTCTGGCGCGTGATGCGGGCCGCCGTGGCACCCAGATGGAAGTAGGCGATGGAGGACTGCAGCTGCTCGGCCTGGCTGGACAGTTCTTCGGAAGTGGAAGCCATCTCCTCGGAAGCGGAGGCGTTCTGCTGGATGACCTGATCAAGCTGCTGCAGGGCCTTGTTTATCTGCTCGGCACCGGCGTTCTGCTCGTTTGATGCGGCGGAAATCTCCTGCACCAGTTCTGCCGTGCGCTGGATGTCCGGGACCAGCTTGGTCAGCATCTGGCCGGCCTGGTCGGCCACGCTCACGGTGGATGAGGACAGCTCGCTGATTTCGGCCGCGGCCGTGCCGCTGCGTTCGGCCAGTTTGCGCACTTCGGCCGCGACTACGGCAAAGCCCTTGCCGTGCTCGCCTGCGCGGGCAGCCTCGATGGCGGCGTTAAGGGCCAGCAGGTTGGTCTGACGGGCGATCTCCTCGACGATGGAGATCTTCTCGGCGATATTCTTCATGGCGTCCACGGCCTGGTTCACGGCCTTGCCCCCGGCCTCTGCGTCCTGGGCGGCCTTGAGGGCTATTTTCTCGGTCTGGGTGGCGTTTTCGGAATTCTGGCGGATGTTGGCGCCCATCTCCTCCATGCTCGACGATACCTCTTCAACGGAGGCCGCCTGCTCGGTGGCGCCCTGGGAGAGCTGCTCGGAGGAGGCGCTCAGTTCCTCGGATCCCGAGGCCACGTTGTCCGATGCCGACTGCACTTCGCCGACAATCTCGCGCAATTTTGCGACCATGTCGCGCAGGGCCTGGGCCAGGATGCCCAGCTCGTCCTTCTGGTGCACGTCAACCTCGGCAGTCAGGTCGCCCTGGGCGATCTTCTTGGCGAAATCCACGCCTTTGTACACCGGGCCGGTGATGGATCTGGTCAGGACAATGCCGAGGGTCAGGGCGATGATGACACCCAGCACGACGCCCACGCTGGTCACGGTTATGGCCTGCGTTGCCTCTTCTCCGGCAGTGGTGGCAGCCTGCGCACTCTTGCGGGTGGTCAGATCCACGGCCTGGAGCATGGTTTGGTCGAGCTTCGTCTGATCCGCCCGTGATTCAACCATCAGCAACTGTCCCATTTCCTGGAAGGTTTTCTGAGCCTCCTGGGCCTGGCCGCGCATGTCGCCGAAATGCTTGAACACCTCCGTTGCGATGGGCAGAAGCTTTTTGTAAAGATCCAGAGCCTCTTCGCTTCGCCCTGCGGCAGCAAGCTCCTTGATCTCGGCGATGGTCTGATGGAACGACTGGTGCACGGGGTACACGGTTTCCAGGGTGCTCTTCATTTTAGGATTCGTGGTTGCCAGCCCGCCAGCCCACTGACCGTAATTGCAGGCATGATGATCCGTTCCTCCATCGAAATGCTCACCGGTGGCCAGAAGTCTTCCGACATTGGTCATGAGGCTGTAGTGGTCGCCGCGAAATTGCTGCAGCCTGCCCATGAGGTCGTCGGGCTTCATGATGTCAAGCTGGACGAGATGGCCATTGAGACTGAGGACCTTGTTGTTGGTTGCGGCCAGATTGGCGATGCTGGACTGGATATCCAGCCACAAAGCCTTTTCTTCCTCGTTGCGCGGCAAGGCGTCATAGGCCTCCGCCGATTTGCGATATTCTGAGCGAACAGCGTCGATTTGAGCCGGGATGTCCTTGCGGTCCTGAACGGTCAGTTCCGTACTGAGCAGGCTGCGCAGGTTCGTGGTCAGGTCCGTTACGCCCCCCTTGACGCGCAGCAGAAGTTCTACCGAGGGAAGGGACTCTGTGCCCATGGATTCGATATCGTCGGACAGGTCGCGCATGGTAAGGACGCTGACCAGACCGATGACGAGGGCGATGATGGCGGTAAGGGTGAACCCGCCGATGAGTTTGGTGCCGAGTTTGATGTTTTTCACAGGGAGCTCCACGGAAGTGTAGTGATGAAATTTAAAATTTCATGGTGACTGTCATATGATATTGAAAAATGCAATGCGTCTTACAGGTTTTTCGTTTTATGCAATTATAATAGTGTATGGATTTATAAATAAATTAATTGTTAGATAACTGTCATACATAAATTTATTTTATATATAAAGTTTTGAAAATTAATTTATTTGTTTTTTTGTTTATATAAAATTAATTAAAAATAAAATATTTTTTGCTTTGTAGCGTTAATATAAAAATACAAGAGTGGTAATAAAAGATTAAATTTTCGTCTCCAAGTCCGTTTTCATATTGATTTGGTCGGGTTTGGGTGGTTGTTGGGTTCATACGGCTGAAGCGTATATGTTCCGGCCGATTTCTATTGGATTCCCCTGAAATACATCTTTATTCAAAATTATTGCAAAGGGAGGAATAGGGCGTGGATTTCGCGCAAAGCCCGACCCCGCCGCGTGAAAAGTCAGGCTCTCACGCGAGGCATGGACCTGCCGTGAAATGGAGACTGGAACAGTGGGGGGTACATCTGCTACGAATGTGTCATGTCAAAGGCCGTGCCGAAACCTGTTCGATACCAAGCAGGTCTGGACGAATTGTCGGTTACGATGGTTCCGGACTGCTCGAGGTCTCTTTAGCCATGAAGCGAAAGAAAACGTTTCTCATTGTGTTACTGGCCGCAGCGATGCTCACCCCATGCTCCGCGTGGGCGCTGCGCTCCTTCGTCCTGTCGTCGGAGTCGGCCCTGTACGGCACAATACGTCACGTTCAGGTGGAGGAGAAAGACACGCTGCTGGACATCGCGCGCGAATTCGGTCTTGGGTACAATCACGTCGTGGCCGCGAATCCCGGAGTGGACCCCTGGATCCCCGCCAAGGGGAGCATCGTGCGCCTGCCGTTGGCCCTTGTGCTGCCCAGGGAACGCTTGGCCCAGGGCATCGTCGTCAATCTGGCCGAAATGCAACTCTACTATTTTTTTTCCGACGGCGGGCACGACTATTTCATCACTGCGCCCACCGGGATCGGGCGGGAGGGATACCTGACCGAGCTTGGCACCTACACCGTCAAGAGCAAGGCCGCCAACCCGACCTGGGTCGTGCCGGAGTCCATCCGGCAGGAGGACCCGAGCCTGCCCGCCTCCGTTCCGCCGGGGCCGGACAACCCTCTTGGCGACTATGCCTTCCGCCTTTCGCATCGGGCGTACGCCATCCACGGCACGAACAGGCCGTGGGGCATCGGGCGGCGTGTCAGCCATGGCTGTATTCGGCTTTATCCCGAGGATGTCGGCGCGCTTTATCCCATGGTGCCGGTGGGTACCAAGGTGAAGGTCATTTATGAACCGGTCAAGTACGGGTGGGCGGATGGCCGGTTCTGGGTGCAGGCTTTCGAGGATTTTGAGAACAGGGGCGAGAATCCTCTCATGAAAGTCATGGAGGAGCTTCTTTATCACGAAGCAACCATAGGCCCCCTGGACATCGACCGTCAGGCTCTTGAAAAGGCCCTGGCGGAAAAGACCGGGGTGCCCATGGTTGTTGCGCGCCCCAAGGGGCAATAACCGTTGTCCGGCTATTTCTTCAGGGACTTGTCGAAGATGCGTTCAGCCTTTTCGGCCGCTGCCTCGGCGCGTGCGGCTGCCATTTCAGCCTTGGTCGCGGACTGTTCCGCACTGGCCGCGGCGCTCTCAAGGCGTGGGCCCATCGCCTCAAGCCTGTCGCCCACGGCTTCGGCCCTGGCGGCTGAAATCTTGGCTTCCTCGGCGGACAGTTTCGCGCTTTCCAGGAGTGCGCGGTCCTCTTTGCTCAAGGTCGCGCATCCGGCAAGGCCAAGGGCTGCGGCCAGACAAACGGCCATGGACAGATTTTGATACGTTTTTTTCGCGAACATCTCTTCATCCTCCTTTTTTTGGGCCAGATTCAACTGAGACAATTTTACAACATAATACAGCGTATGCATTTTCCAAGTCAAACGATTGTATTTTTAATCCTGACCGTTGCGCTCATGAATTCGCTAGCGGCTCATGCGTGGTCCCCGTCGCGGCGGTGCCTTGTCGTGGATAAGGCCAAGCGTGAGTTGGTTGTTTTCAAGGATGGACGAAAGATGGCCGCGTATCCTGTTTCGTTTGGCGTCGACCCCGTCTCGGACAAGCGCAGGGCTCACGATTTCGCCACTCCCGAGGGCCTGTATTTCATTTCCTACAAAAAGGACCCCAGCCAGTACCACCGCACTCTGGGCCTTTCCTATCCGAGCCCCGTCGATGCCCAGAAGGCTCTGGCAGGCGGCGTCATATCCGAGGCCGAATACGCGAAGATACTGGATGCCGCCCGCCGTTCGCGGCCGGGGCCATGCGGCACGGGCCTTGGGTGCGGCATCGCCATTCATGGCGGAGGGGTGTACCGGCAGTTCGGTGCGAGCATGGAGCGGGACTGGACCGAAGGCTGCGTGGCCCTGGATAACGCGGACATGGACCGGCTCTTCACCTTCTGCCGCCAGGGGGACAGAGTCGTCATCTTCAACAGCGCCTCCAGCCTCTTCGCCCTGGCACGGCCCTTCAGCCAAGCAAGTGAGCCTGATGACCACGGCAAGCCGCTGTGCCCGCAAGGGGTCTGCACCTACGAGGCCCGGTTTGCGACGACCCTTGGACGTGTGGTTGTACGACTGACGGAAGGGGCGCTGTGGTCGGTGCAGGCGGCCGTGCATGCGCCGGGAGAGTCGGGCGAAATCCTGCTCACCCTGTCCGACCGCAACGCTGACGGGCAAATGTCCTTTCTGGACAGCGTGGACGGTCCCCTTGCCCAGGGGCGTTCTCCCGAGGAGGTCTACGCCATGGTCCGGCAGGCGGTGGCCAGCGCCCTCTCAGACGGAACCTGGCTTGCGCCCTGAAGCATGTATGTGCGCTCCCTGATATTTTGACGGGCAGTTCCCGGCTGATGCTTCATCATTTGCATTTGCCGCAAAGCTCTGTATTTGGTTTGAGTTATTTGAGAACAGCATTTGTGTCGTTTGAATCAGAAAACAATTCTTTGCATGGGCAGGCGTGACGTTGTGTGAAGACAGCTGTTCGCACGGACTCGCCTCCTGGCAGCAGCAAAAAAAAGGATATGGTGTGCGCATGAGCAGGATGAACGGACATTCTTTTGGGTTTCGTTTTTCCGGCGCGGCTCTTGTGGCTGTCTTCCTGACCCTTCTGGCCGCCTGTGAGGGGCGGCAGGAGACGCAGGAAGCGGTGGAGGAGCCCCGGCCCGTGAAGATGATGACCGTCGGCGTGGCTTCGCAGGTCACGGCGCGCTCGTTTCCGGGCACGGTGCGGGCGGCCAGGCGGGCGGAGCTGGCGTTTCAGGTTTCCGGGACCCTCACCCAGCTTCCAGCAGGCGAAGGGCAGGAGGTCAGGGAGGGGCAGATTCTGGCCCAGCTGGACCAGCGAGACTTTGAGAACAGCCTGCGCAACGCCCAGGGGCAGCTTGGCAATGTGCGCGCCGCCCTGGAGGGTGCCAGGAGCGAGTACGAGCGGATTCTGCGGATTCGCAAACAGGATTCCGGCGCAACCAGCGAGAGCATGGTCGTCAAGAGGCGCGAGGCCATGGACCGGGCCTCGGCCGAGATGGAGTCCGCCCAGGCTGCGGTGGACGCCGCCCGGGACAAGCTTGGCTACACGACCCTGCACGCACCCTTTTCCGGCATTGTTTCCAGACGGCATGTGGAAAATTATCAGGAGGTGCAGGCCAAGGAGCCCATCGTCAGCCTGGATGATATTTCCTCTCTTGAAATTCTGGTCGACCTGCCGGAGAGCGTGGTGGCCCGCATAAACGAGCCATCTGAAAGAACCGGGAAACAGGCTCCGGTGCATGCGGAGTTCGCGGCCCTGCCGGGACGCGCGTTCCCTCTTATGGTCAAGGAATTCTCCACCCGGGCGGACCCCAAAACCCAGACTTTCCAGGTCGTCTTCCAGATGGAAAAACCGGACGATGTATCCATCCTGCC
>JAWLHW010000115.1:0-2398 GCA_041690155.1 Desulfomicrobium sp.
GAGGGGCCTTTTGTAGCCGTGAACTGCTCGGCCATCCCCGAGAATCTCTTCGAAAGCGAAATGTTCGGCATCGAGAAGGGGGCGGCTTCGGGTGTGGGTTTCAGGCGCGGCCTGGTGGAGGAGGCCAGCGGCGGCACGCTTTTCCTGGACGAGGTGGGCGAAATGAGCCTGGCTCATCAGGCCAAGTTTCTGCGCGTGCTGGAGGAGCAGGAGGTGCAACGTGTGGGCCGCAACAAGCCGCTGCCCGTGGATGTCAAGGTCATCGCTGCGACCAACGTCGGCCTGGATGAGGCTGTTCAGGCAGGGCGTTTCAGGTCGGATTTGTACTACCGGATCAGTGTTGCCGAGATCCGATTGCCTCCCTTGTGCGAGCGCGGCGACGACATCCTGCTCCTGGCCCAGCATTTTCTGGAGGAACATGGTACGCGTATGGGGCGGCCTCGCCTGATCCTGGCCGCCGGAGCCCGGAAAGCCCTGCTGGCCTACTCCTGGCCCGGCAATGTGCGCGAACTGGGCAATGAGATGGAGCGGGCCGCTTCCCTCACGGCGGGCGAGCGTGTGGAAGCCGCCGATCTATCACCGCGCATTACGGCCCCCCGCCGTGTTGTTGTGCACGAGCTCGTGGCAACCATTTCTGAAGCGCCAAGCCCTGCCTGCGGCGCTGTGCCCTGCGAGGGCAATGGTTCGCCTCCGGGCCACAGACCGCTCGACAAAGGCGTGGCGGATCTCAATCTGCAGATCGTGGAGCGACGGGTGGTTTCCGAGGCCCTGACCCGCTGTGCGGGCAACAAGACCAAAGCCGCCGAACTGCTCGGCATCACCCGCGAAGGCCTGCGCAAGAAGCTGCAGCGCCTCGGGATGGTGGAATAGTCATGATCCTGACCCTGCGCACCAAACTTTTCTCCCTGGTTGTGGCGGCCATTGCCCTGGCGGCGGTGCCCATTATCCTGCTGACCTTTCGCGAAATCAACGACATGAGCCTCAGGCGAGAGCGGGAATCCTTCGGCAACGCAGTGGTCCTGGTCGAGGACAATATCGGCTCCCGCTACCTCAGCCTCTTGGCCAACAATATTCTGGGTGTGATGCAGCATAAAAACCAGCTGCGGCAGATGGCCATCCTGACCCGGACCACCTGGCTTGACATGGAAGGGTTGCCCGATGGGGCGGGGGAGCGGGTCATCGGCAGTTGGGCGCGTCCCCTGCTGGGTTTTGGTCTACACCTCGACCTGTTCGAGGCGTCGGGGGCACGCATCCTCGGCAGTCCCCTGATCCGAGAGCTGGCCATGGATCCCCAGCGCACGGATCTCAAGGGTCGCCCCTTCGCGACCATGATGCGCCATGAGCGGTTGCCCGCTGACGGGATGTTCGCGGTTTTCGGTATGGATCAGGATCTGGCAGGCGTGCTGCAGGACGCTCCCGGCCCTCTGCTGGTCTATTTTCTTCCCGTGCCCGAGCGCGAGGCCGTCATTGCGTTGGCTATGCAGCTTTCGGATATGCAGAAGGAGGCGGCCGCCACGGAGCAGCAGATCGCCGACAGCACCCAGGAGAAGTTCGATTCCCTGGAGTTGCACGAGAACGGCTTTTTGGCCCTGATTTCGGGCGACAGCCGGATTCTTGCCTTCAAGGGCAATCCCCAGGGACGCGAGGAGGGGTTCATCCCCCGCGAAGCCCTGGTTCAGGCCCGGGACAAGGGTTTCGTGGATTTTACGGATCAGGGGGCGGGAGACGGTTCACGGGTCTTCCGCATCGCTCACTTCAAGGCCCTGGACTGGTACATCGTGGCTGCCGTGCCCCGGGACGAGATGGAGGCTCCGGCCAGGACCCTTCTGCGGCGCATGATTGCCTTTGCCTTGGGCTCGGCGGTGCTGAGCATACTGGGAATGCTTCTGGTCACGGCCCGGCTCATCAAGCCATTGCGCACCCTGACCGGCCAGGCCAAGGCTCTGGCCGACATCGATCTGACCCAGGCCACTTCTGCCCGCGATGCCGGGGATTCACCCCTGCTCGCCCTGGCACGGGAGTTGCCCACAGGGCAGCGCGACGAGGTCGGTACCCTGGCTGCGGCCTTCGGGGACATGGGGCGGGCCCTGGATCAGAACATCCGCACCCTCATGGAGACCACCACGATCAAGCAGCGCATGGAGGGTGAGTTGAACGCCGCCCGCGACATCCAGATGGGCATCCTGCCGGCCGCAGATGCGCCGTCCCATCCGGATTGTCTGGTGGCCTCGTTCCTGGAGCCGGCCAAGGAGGTCGGCGGGGATCTGTTCGATTTTTTCCAGTTGACCGATGGCAGGCAGGCCCTCGTCCTCGGCGACGTGTCCGACAAAGGCGTCCCGGCGGCCCTGTTCATGTCCATGACCGTGACCCTGGTCCGCTTCGCCCTGGCCCAGATCTC
>JAWLHW010000115.1:2498-7571 GCA_041690155.1 Desulfomicrobium sp.
GGGACAGCCGCCCAGTCTGACGACATCACCATGCTCTGCTTCACCCGCAGGAGCTAAAAAGGGTCTGGGTCGATCAGAATTGGGGCTTCACTGTCACCCCGTTCCAGCGTGAGGCGAAGCGTTCCAGGGCTGGCTCCCAGTCTGGGGTGCGTTCCCCGAAGGGGATGTAGTCCTGATACCATGAGGCCAGGCTCAAGGGCAGGACATCGGCCAGTGTCAGCTGCGCGATGCGGTTCAGATGCGCGCGGGTCAGCCCTCCGGCGGCGGCCAGTTCCACGCTGCCAGCTGGGCGGAGGCCTCCGTCCTCGATCTGCACGGTCAGCGGCAGAGCCGCCAGGCACTGACTCGGGAGGTGGACGTTCAGGGGCGACCCGGCTGCTTCCATGGCCGACGCTACGCCTCGCATCATGGCCGGGAGGTATTCCGCCAGAAAGATGCCGCCGAAGCAGCGCAGCCCATGGTCCAGGGTCAGGCTCATGTACGAAGTGAAAAGGCTCGGCACGATGGTCCCGGCGGCCAGGGCATTGAGCAGGGCCGCAGGTCGCAGGGGAATGCATGTGTCCCCGAATCCGAGGCCAGCCTCGCCAGTCCGCGTCACGCACAGCCGCAATGGGCAACGCCTGCCTTTTTCGTCGGGCATCCAGAAGAAAACCGTGCCGGCCCTGCCCGTACGCCCCAGGGCCAGCCCGTTGATGGCCTCGGTCCGCCAGCATCCGCGTACCCCGGCCAGCGTGCCGAGAATCAGGGCGCGTACCTGCGGGTCGAAAAGAATCCGGTGCATCACCGATCCCTCATCCTCCAGATCCTGCCCGAGCAGCCTTGTCACCAGGGCTTCCATCTCCAGATAGATCACGTTGGCGTGCCTGGCCTGGCTGTAGCGCTCTGCGCATAGCGATGCGTTCACGCGGGTGACCTGTGCGCTGAACGTAGGCTGGTCCAGCACGTCGGGGCGCAGGACGTGCCCGTCCATGATGGCGTCCACGGCCGCACGCTCCCAGCGCAGCAGCGGAGGTCGCCCTTTATGCAGCCACAGGGCGCGCATGGCGCGCAGCTGCTTCATCGTCAGGACGGGTGAACGGCTGACCATCACGTCCTGCAGGGCACTGGGAAAGAAGGGCAGGTGTACGTGTGCTATGCCCTCGGCGTCCCGGCGCGAGAGCATGAGTCCCCGCGGGTAGGTCTGGCTCTGCAGGGAAACGCTGGAGCAGGACAGGACAGGAACGACCGGTCCGAAACCTGCTTCCACCGGCTCGGACACGAGATCCCCCAGGGCGAAGAAATGGATGGCCTGGACCATCTCCGGAAAGCACTCCACCCCGTGGTAATTGGCGGCCAGTATCGACGAGTTGGCTGAAAGCCGCTGGACCAGAGCTTCTGCAGCCGCATCACCGAGCACCGGGGCGGTCATGGATCGCGCTGCCGCGAGCAGGGCGCTGGAGACGGTTTGCTGCCCAGCCTGGCCGGACGGGTTTTCTGCAAAGCTGGCTGCGATCTGGCCCAGCGGGGCGTCGCCCCACTGGCGCAGCAGGGGTGGCAGGTGCGGGAGTTTGGCCCACAGCGGGGCCAGCAGGGGCAGGGAGATAAGTTCGTTCATGGCCGTGCGCTCAGTTTCGCGCTCCTTGACGGCTGATGACGGCTGGCTACGGCGAAGGCCAGGCTCATGGCGGCCAGTCCTATGGCCATGACGCCAAGGCCTGCGCTCCGGCCCCAGACGGCGATGACGATACCGAGGCTTATGGGCCCCAAAACCTGCCCGATCCGTTCGACAACGTTGTAGATGCCCATGGCGCGGGCCGCGCCGTAGCGCTCCGTGGCAGGCAGTTCCAGGGCGTAGGCGCCTTGGCCGTTGGAAAGGATGGCGTTGGACAGGCCGAGCAGCATGACCGTGAGGGTCGCCGCGACGATGCCGTCCAGGGCCATCAGCGCCCCAACGCTCACGGCCGCGACCAGCCCGGCCACGGCCAGGTGGCGGTACTTGCGATCCGAGCGGTCCACGATGCGACCGAAGACGGGGCCGAGAAAGACGACGACCAGGGGGAAGATCATGGTCACGCGGCCGATGTCGGCCGGGCTGGCCCCGCCCTGGTTCAGGGACACGGGCACGAAGAACTGGAACAGGCACACGGTGACGAACGCGCCGGGCACGATGTTGAGGAACAGCAGCGCGGCCATGCGCGGGTCGGTGATAAAAGAGAGGGTCTCGCTCAGCCCTGGCACGGAACGCGCTGGGGCTGCGGCCTTGCGCGTGGGGGCGTGCTCACGGGGCAGGGTGCGCCAGAGGACGATGCCGGTCACAAGCATGAGGGCGGCCGCGACCTGGAAGGCCCCGGCATATCCCAGGCGGTCGGCGATGAGGCCGCCGCTGGCGCTGCCGCACAGGACCCCGGCAAAGAGTCCGGCGAAGACCGTGGCCAGGTTGCCGGCCCTCTGGTCCGGGCGGGAATGGGCCAGGACAAAGAGTTGGGCAGAGAGGTTGAGCAGGCCGTATCCGGCCCCGGCCATGCCGCGCGAGGCGATGTAGAGGAAGGGGTCCTCGCTCAGGCCGCTGGCAAGGTTGCCCAGCGTGACCAAAGACACGCCCGTGAGCAGTAGCGGCCGCCAGCCCGACCGTTCACTCCAGAAACCGCCGAGCATGATGGCCAGCCCGACCATGAGCATCTCAAAAGAGACGGGCAGGCTCATGACCACGTCTGCAGGCAGGCCCAGCAGGTCCGGGCTGATTTCTCCGAGGCGAAGGGGCACGAAGGACAAGGACAGGCTGATGGCGAACATGCAGACAAAGATGATGGGGCGCATGAACCCGGCCGAGGTGGACAGGGGCGTTGGGTCATCAAGCCTGCGCCGCTTCTCGCGCATGACCAGGAGGTTGACCAGCTCCATCAGAAAGAGAATGGCGACCACGGTCATGGTCAGGGTATCCAGCGTGATGGCCCTGATGTTCGCGGCCACGGATTTTGAGGATATGAGCACGCGCACGACACCCGCCTTGAAGGGAACGTCGGTGGTCAGGGCTGTTTCTTTCACGCGCTGCCAGTTTTCGTCATCCAGGCCGCCCCGGGCATCGGCCGCATGGAGGCGGGTCCCTTGCGCGTCGAGAATGGCCAGACCCTGGGCTTCGGGCAGAAATCGTTGCAGAGCTGCCATGTGCTCCGTGACCGGAGGGAGTTGGTTCAGGCCCAGACCCAGGTCCAGCAGGTGATTGAGTTCACCGCCCAGATGTCGCCCCAGTTGTTCCGCCACGGTGTCCAGGTGGCTCTCGTTCATGTCCCGCAGGGGGGCCAGCATGGCTGCGGCGAAAAGGAGCTGCCCCGCCACCAGAGGCAGGACGAGGCTCGCGTAGACGCGTTTCTTCGGGAAGGTGCCTCCCGGCAACGGCGCGGTGCGGACAGTCAGGGCCAGGATGACCAGGAGCAGGGCCGCCGCCGCGGTGATGCCGCCCAGGAGGCGGACGTTGTCCCGCAGTACTTGCCAGACCTGTTCGGAGCGCCGCTGGTCGTCCATGCCCAGAACCACGTGACCTACGGTGTGTCCTTTCCGGTCCTTCAGCGGACTGGCCAGCCAGAGGCTTCCGTCCTTGGAGAACTCGACAATGTCTCCGCGCATGGTGTCTGGCTGCGCTGGAAGGCGAAAAACGCTGTTTTTGGGGCGCCCCCATCCTTCCAGAACGCGACCGTCGCCCCCCAAGACGAGCAGGGTGTCCGAGGCTGTATCCGTATATGCGGCCAGGATCTGGCCGAGGCGCTCGATGCGCTCCGGGGTCTTGCCCAGGCGGGTCATGAGTCCGAGGCGATGTCCCAGTTCTTCGCAGGTCAGGGCCTGCACGGCCAGCATGGGTTTGACGTACTGTTTGTGCAGGGCCGAGAGCACCAGCGCGCCGTACAGCACCTGGGCGCACAGCAGCGCGGCCAGGCCGCCGAGCAAAAAGGGCAGCCGGCTCCGGCTTTGCGCGCTGGAGGCAGGTGTCGGACCTGGGGCTGTGCTCATCGGGCCAGATCTGGAATCTGTTGGTGGATTTCGTCGACGGCGGCCAGGATTTCAAAGGGCGGGTTCCAGCCGATGAGCATGGCCATTTTTAGATTGATGGCCAGGCCCAGCGGCCCTTCGAAGATCTGGTTCACATCGCGCGGTTTGGCGCCGTCAAGAACTTTGGCCACGGCGTTGGCCTCAAAGAGCCCCACATCGTCAAAATCTGTCTGGGCCAGGCTCATGAGCACCCCGAGCTTGGTCTCGCCGGGCCCGCTTTGGGAAAAGGAGGGGATGCCGGCGGCGATGATGGGTTGCAGCAGCTCTTTGATGCGGTGGCCTTGCATGCCCGTGTTGACGGTCAGGTAGATGGCGTCGCACCGGGTGCTCAGGGTCTCCACGCAACCCCGCAGGTTTTCAAAGGACTGGTCCAGATCCGGGAGGTTCAGCGTGGTGGTGCAGGGCACAAGCTCGATGCCCAGTTCCTGCGCGGCCTTCTCCACGGCGGGGATGCCGCTGGAACTGCGGCCGTCGGGGGTGTCCTCGTAGACCACGCCCATGCGTTTGAATTTGAACACGTCGTGGAAAATGGCCACCTGCCGTTCGTAGCGCCCCGGTTCAACCTGGGCGTGGACGTGGTCCAGTCCCGAATCTTCGGCCGAAGCGACGATGCCGGCGTCCACGGCGTCGGTCACGGACATGGAGAAGGTCGGCACCGAATGCTCGTCAGTGGCCATGTCCTGCCCGGCCCATGTTCCGAAGGCCAGGATGATATCCACATCGCCGCGATCGTGGATGCGGCGCATGATGTCGGCCTTGTTGGACGCGCGCAGCTTTTCGTCCCAGTTGGCGCTGTAGTAGCCATCGGCCAGGAATTCCAGCCTGTCGCCGCCAGCGTTGGCGCACAGCCAATCCCATATTTCCCGCGTGCTTTCGGAGTTTGCGGGTACGGGGACGTCGCCGTTCGCGATGAGCCCCCGCTTGGCCAGTCCATGCACTGTGCCGGCGAATATCTGCTGGTAGTCGGTGTAAGGGCCTCCCTCGACATAGATGACGCGCCATTTTTTCTGGGGATTGGAAGATGCGCCAGCGGACTGCTCGGCCCACGCA
>JAWLHW010000116.1:0-7511 GCA_041690155.1 Desulfomicrobium sp.
GAGAACGAGGCGACGCGCTTTGAAGGCACCCTGGAATTCTATCCCGAGGAAGGAAAATATCATCTCGACGGTCATCGCAAATGCGGCGTCATGTTCGAACCCCAGGAGACAGCAGTGCATCGCGGGTTGTGCCCGGTATGCGGCAAGCCTCTGACCATTGGCGTGCTCAATCGCATCTTTGCCCTGTCGGACCGGGATCTGCCTGTGCGGCCAGACAAGCATCCGGGGTTCTCGTCCCTGGTGCCCCTGACCGAAATTCTTTCTGAAATTCTGGGGGTGGGCCCCGGCACAAAGAAAGTGCTTGGCATGTACAACCAGCTGGTGCGGGATTTCGGTTCTGAATTCAACATCTTGCGATGCGTCCCCGAAGAGGATCTGCGGCGTTCTTCCACGGTTCTGGCCGAGGCCGTACGCAGGATGCGTCAGGGCGTGGTGCACAGGCACTCCGGCTACGACGGCGAGTATGGACGCATCTCCATGTTCGCTCCTCAGGAGCTGCTCGAGTTCAGGCATGGCCGCATGCTGTCCATGGCTGCCCGGTCCGCGCCGCCGGAAGTTCTGGGTCAGCGCTGGCGAAAGACCAGGGGCGAAGATTTGCCCCAGGCAGAGGAAGCGGCCCTGGCTGCCAACGAAATGCAGATGGCCGCGATTCTTGCCGGCCCCGGGCCGGTGCTGGTCCTGGCTGGTCCCGGCACAGGCAAGACCCAGACCCTCATGGGACGGGTGCGCCATCTGCTTGCACAGGGCGCCGATCCGGCGCGAATCCTGATTTTGACCTTCACCCGCAAGGCCGCGCGGGAACTCAAGGACCGCCTGCTACGGCTTTGTCCGGGCCTGCCCGTGCTGCCCAAGACCGACACCCTGCACGCGCTCGGGCTTGAATACTGGACCTCGGTCATGGGCGAGGCTCCGATCCTTCTTTCCGAAGAGAGCAGCCGCAGGCTTTTTGCGGCGGCCAATCCCGACCTGCAGGGCAAGGAACTCAAAACCGCCTGGAGTGACCAGTCCCTGGCCCGCGAGGACGGGGTGCGCATCCCTGGCGAACACACCAGACGCTATCTGGACGACAAGGTCCGCTTCAACCTGGTCGATTACACCGACCTGCTCGAATTCTGGTTCGAACACCTGGAGCTTGGGCAATGCGTTCCGGACTTCGATCACGTCCTGATCGACGAGGTTCAGGACCTCTCCGCTCTTCAGCTCGGACTGGTCACGGCGCTTTGTTCTCAAGGGGGGCGGGGTTTCTTTGCCATCGGGGATCCCAACCAGTCCATTTACGGATTCCGCGGCGCGGTGCGCGATGTCGAGGCCAGGTTGCGCACTCTGTGGCCGGATTTGAAGAGGATCAGGCTGGTCCACAACTACCGCTCGGCGCAGCAGATTTTAAGCCTTGCGGCGCATCTTTTCACGGAAAAGCAGACCCTGGTGGCCCAGAAATCCCTGTCCGCGTCCCTCGTTCTGTTCGAAGCCCAGGGCGCCGAGCAGGAGGCGGGCTGGATCGCGGGGCGGGTGCGCGAAATTCTGGGAGGTACCGGCCACTGGCAGGCGGATACGCACGAGGGAAAGAATATTTCTCCCGGCGACATCGCGGTTCTGGTGCGTTTCAAGGCTCTTGTGCCGCCCATTGCCAAGGCTCTTGAAAATGCCGGGATACCCGTGTCCGTGCCGGAGCAGGAGTCTTTTTTTGTTGATGCGCGGGTGGACCTTCTTTTGCGGATCGCCGGAAACGTGCTCGGACTGCCCGACGCCCTGGACGAGCAGATTCCGTCCTGTCCCGAGGATGTGGTCGAGAAAGGGCCGCTGGCCATGGCCGTCCATTTCTCCGCGACCCCGCCGTTTGACGCGCTGTTCTGGAAGAGCAGGGCCTTTGTGGATCTGGTCAAGGCTTTTCAGGCCTGCTCGGGCTGGCGCGGACTTTTGAACATGGTCAGGCTTGAAACCGAGCTGTGCGCCATCAGGGCCAAGGCCCAGAAAGTGCAGATCATGACCATGCACGGGGCCAAAGGGCTTGAATTCGAGGTCGTGTTTTTGCCCGGCCTGGAAGAGGGCATCCTGCCTTTTGCTGGGATGGACATGCTCCTTGGCAAGCCCGGCGACGACCATGTGCTTGATATGGATGAGGAACGCCGCCTCTTCTACGTCGGCCTGACCCGGGCCAAGTCCATGCTCTTCCTGAGCCACTGCGCCAGCCGGCGCGTTTTCGGCAAGACCCTGAAACTCGCCCTGTCGTCTCTGGTGCGCCGTCTGCCGCAGGACATGCTGCGTAAAAGCGCCATCAGGCGTCATGTGCGTCACAATGAACGGCAGCTGAGCCTCTTTTGAATCACATGCGCTTCAGGCTGGCCGCGCCATCCTGCGTCATCCCCGATCGGGTCGGACCCAATTGCCGGGCGCTCTCTTCCATGGTGGGAGAAGTGGCGCTCATGCTCCTTGAGACACGCGGCTGCCTGGACTACGACGAGCTCGATCTGCCCTTGAATCTGCCAGACCTTGGGCTGACCTACCATGCCCACCTCCCCCTCGATCTGCCCTGGAAGGACGGCCCGGCCGCCGTCGGTGACACAATTTTTGCGCTTGAGCAAAAAATTGCCTTTCTCAAGCCACGCGGTTATGTGCTCCACCCTCCTGCCCCCGGCAGCCTTTCCGGCCTGCTGCGGCAAAGGCCCGCCCTGTCTTCCATGCTCTGGCTCGAAAACACGCGCGAGAGCGATCTGGGCGAAATATGGGATGAGATAGGCGCACTTGGGCTTGGAGTCTGCCTGGATGTGGGGCATATGGTCAGTTATGGCCAGCAGAGCGTGATGAGCCTGCCCGGTTTTTTCGAGCGCGTGCGCATTCTCCACATTTATGGCGGAGAATCAGAGCGCGGGCATGCGGGGCTGGGACAGCTGCCAGATCCGGGCCTGCTGCGTGACATATTGCTGCGTGTAGGTGATGATACGACTTTGGTGGTTGAAATTTTTTCTCTGGAAGAGCTCGGGCGCTCCTTGAGCCTGCTCAAGTCCTGGCTTTTAAAGTGGGGCATGCACCATGATTGATCTGGTCCTTGGCGGCAACAAATCCGGCAAGTCCGATTTCGGGCTTGAGCTCTTGAGCCGCGGGCCGCGGCCCTGGACGCTTGTTGCCACGGGAAAATCCCGGGACCTTGCCTTTCGTCGACAGATCATTACCCACCGTCAGGACCGGGATGCGGATATCGCGGTGCGGGAAGTGGACATAGATCTGGCCGGTGCGCTTGGAGCCCTTGCTCCCCTTGGCGGCAGCGTCCTGGTTGACAGTCTGGACTTCTGGATGTTTTCGCTGGCGGGCCGCCGGGAAGACGCCACGCGGATGAGAGAGGAATTTTTCGCCTGCCTTCAGGACTGGAGGGGGGGGAATCTGATTTTGGTATCGACTGAAATGGGGCTCGGGCCTCTTGCATTCGACGGTGAAATACGGGCATTTGCCCGTGATCTGGGTCAACTCAACCGTGAAATTGCCAGTATCAGTACAAGTGTGTATCTGGTCCTTGCCGGGTTGGCCCAAAAACTCAAGTGAGAAGGTCATGGCCTATTTTCGAAAGCTGGATCCGAAGCTTGCCAAGCTTCAAGAATTGCTGAATAAAAATGAGCGCTGGCTGATCCTCATCAATGCCGATCCCGACGCCTTGGCCTCGGCCATGGCTTTGAAGCGCATCCTCGCCGGCCGTGTCGAACAGGTCGCCATCGCCCATGTCAACGAGATCACCAGGCCCGACAACCTGGCCATGATCCGCCTGCTGCGCATCACCACCAAAAAGCTCAATCCGCTTCTTTTGGCCCAGTACGACCGCTTCGCCCTGGTCGACTCCCAGCCGCATCATCATCCGGATTTCGCGAACATCAAGTTTTCCGTGGTCATCGACCATCACCCCAAGGTCGCGGGTACGCCCGTGGAAGCCGATTTTGTCGAGATCGTGTCCGAGTATGGTTCCAACGCGACCATCATGACCGAATATCTCTACAACCTGGGCCTGCGTCCGGGGAAGCTTCTGGCCACGGCCCTGTTGTACGGGATCAAATCCGACACCCAGAGCTTCGAGCGCGAGTTTCACGACAACGACATGAAGGCGTTTCGCTACCTCTCGAAATTCTACAACAAGCCCCTGCTGCACAAGATCATCCGCTCGGAGTTCCGTCTGGAGTGGCTCAAATATTTCACCCAGGCTTTCCGCAAGATGCGGGTCAGCGGCAAGACCATCACCATCTTCATGGGCAAGGTCGACTCTTCCGACATTCTGGTTGTCCTGGCCGATTTTTTCCTGCGCGTGCACGGGCTGTCCACGACCATGGTCAGCGGCATCAGTGACGACAAGCTCGTTGTCGTCTTTCGCGGTGACGGCCTGCTGCGCGACATGGGCAAGTTTGCCAAACGCCTGTTTGGCGACGTGGGCTCGGCTGGAGGGCACAAGTCCATGGCCCGGGCCGAGATTCCCATGGAGAAGCTGGGCACTCAGCATGCCAGCCAGTTTGTGTGGGAGCGTCTGCATGGCGGCGGAGATGTGAAGAAAAAGAAGAAGAAAGTACTGGAGACTCCTCCTAACGGGGCCTCATAACCGATATTCGCTTCCCCCAAACCGGAGGGCGCATGAGTTTGCAAACAAGGCTCGGACTGAAAACCGAGCCGCTTTTTTTGATCGACGGTCACGCCTTCATCTATCGCGGTTTTTACGCCTACCCCGATTTCAAGCGCTCCGACGGGTTCCCGACCAGCGCCATGTATATCGTCTTCAAGCTGGTCTTGAAGCTCCTGCGCGAAGAGAATCCATCCCATCTTGTTTTCGTCACTGACGGCCGCGCCCCGACCTATCGGCATGAACTTCTGCCCACCTACAAGGCCAACCGGCTCCGCATGCCCGAAGGGCTGGCCGCGCAGCTTGAACCCTTGAAGGCCGGGCTCAGGCTGCTGGGCATCCGTGTGATCGAAGCCGAGGGCGGGGAGGCCGATGACTGCATCGCTTCCCTGGCCGGCCGCTTCAAGGAAGATCGCAGCGTGGTCATTGTCGGCGCGGACAAGGATCTGCGGCAGTGCCTGGATGAAAACGTGATCATGTGGGACCCGGCCCAGGGCAAGGAGAAACTTGTCACCCGTGAAGGCTTTGTCCGGGAGACGGGCCTTCAGCCGGAGCAGTGGGCGGATTTTCAGGCCATGACCGGCGATGCGGCGGACAATATTCCCGGCATCCCCAAAGTCGGGCCCAAGACGGCCATGGGCTTTCTGCGCCGCTTCCCGAGCCTCGATGAGCTCAAGAAAAATTTCGACCGCCTGACGGCCAAGGAACAGACCCTGCTCGCCCCGCACATGGAGCAGGTCTTCGTGTACCGGCAGCTGACCACCCTGCGCACGGACATGTGTACGGAGTTCGATCTTGACGATCTGGCCGTGGGAGAGGTTGACCGCACGGCGCTGGATTTTTTCAAGGAATACGAGTTCCGCTCCCTCTTGTCGGAGTTTCAGGCCCTTGCCCGCAAAAACGGGCGCGTCAAGGTGTCGGGCGCTCAGGCGCAAGCGGCTGCTGCCGTTGATCCGGTCCCGGACGGAGAGGAAACAACCGGCCCGGTGCGGGTCGAACCGCGCCTGGTGCCAAGCCTTGAGTCCATGGACGGGAAGGAAGTGGGCCTTTACGCCGAGGGCGAAAAATGGATTCTGGGCACGGACGCGGAAGAGCTTTTGTACATGGGCGCGGCCTCGGATTTGAGCCGCGCGCTGACTGGCGCGCGCGTGTACGTGACTTCGTACAAGAGCGTGCTCGAACAGGGGCGCCTTGATCTCTCGGGCTGCGCCGAAGTTTTCGACATCGAGCTTGCCGCCTATCTCCTGAGCCCCGAGGAGCGCAATTATTCCCTGGAGCGGATTCGCGACGGGCTGGGCGATGAGATCGACGTGCACCGGGAAAATCACGGACAGGCAGTGCTGGCGGTTGGCCGCCTGCTGCGTGTCCGGCTGGCCGGTTCGGAGCTGCTCGGGCTTATGCAGGGCCTTGAGCTGCCCCTGACCGAGGTGCTGGTGCGCATGCAGAAGCGCGGCATCCGCATCGACGAGGCCAGGTTCCAGGATTTTCTGTCCATGGTTCAGGGCGAACTGGATCGGCTGACGCAGAAAATTCATGAGCAGGCCGGAGGAGAGTTCAACATCCGCTCCAGCCAGCAGCTGGCCGAAGTGCTTTTTTCCAGGCTGGGACTGGCCAGCAAGCAGAAGACTCCGGGCGGGGCAAAGTCCACGTCCAGCAGTGTGCTTGAAGGATTGACCGGTGAACACCCCATCGTTGCCGATGTCCTCGAGTTCAGGATGTATGAAAAGCTGCGGTCTACCTATCTTGAGCCCATGCCGCAGCTGGCAGGCAAGGATGGGCGCATCCACACCACCTTCAACCAGCTGGCCACGGCCACCGGCCGCCTTTCAAGCAGCAACCCGAACCTGCAGAACATCCCCATCCGCGGAGTGCTCGGGCCGCGCATGCGCTCCTGTTTCGTGGCCTCTTCCGGCAACCGGCTTGTGGCTGCGGACTATTCGCAGATCGAACTCAGAGTGCTGGCCCACATGTCTGAAGACCCTACCTTGACGGAAGCCTTTGCCGCCGGTGACGACATTCATGCCCGCACGGCGGGGATTCTCTTCGACAAGACCGAGGTCAGCGCCGACGAGCGGCGCAAGGCCAAGACCATCAACTTCGGCCTGCTCTACGGCATGGGTCCGCAGAAGCTGGGGCGCGAGCTTGGCATCAGTCTCAAGGAGGCCAAGGAGTTCATCGCGGTCTAT
This sequence comes from Desulfomicrobium sp., assembly GCA_041690155.1. GTDB lineage: Bacteria > Desulfobacterota > Desulfovibrionia > Desulfovibrionales > Desulfomicrobiaceae > Desulfomicrobium. The sequence continues at coordinate 6,778 of JAWLHW010000116.1, forward strand.
TTCAGCAAGCTTTCCCGCGTGCGGGAATTTTACGAGGAAATCGAGGCCAAGGCCAAATCCGTGGGCTTTGTGACCACCCTGGCCGGGAGACGGCGCATGCTGCCGGAAATCAATTCCCGCAACGCGAACATGGCGCAGCAGGCCAGGCGCATGGCCATCAATACCGTGGTCCAGGGCTCGGCGGCGGATATCATCAAAAAGGCCATGCTCGAAGTGGACAAGAGTCCGGTTATTGGCGAATTAGGCGCGAGCCTGATCCTGCAGATTCACGACGAACTTCTTCTCGAAGCCCCTGCGGACAAGGCCCGGGAAGTGGGCGAGGCCGTCGCCGGCATCATGGCCTCCGTGTACAGCCTCAGCGTACCCCTCGTGGTTGACTGGGGCGCTGGCGACGACTGGAGCGCGGCTCATCAATAAATATCCTTGAAACATCCTTTGCAAACATCTTTTGCGGATACGATATGCTTAATAAATTACGATTGCTGACTCCCGGCCCTACCCCCCTGCCGGAAGAGGTTCGCCTGGCCTTGGCCAAGGACATGATTCATCACCGCAAGCGCGATTTCGTGCAGATCATGGAGCGCATTCAGCCCGGCCTTCAGTACCTGTTCGGCACCGCGCAGCAGGTCCTGCCTCTGTCCTGTTCGGGCACGGGAGCCATGCATGCGGCCGTGACCAATCTTTTTGCGCCCGGCGAAAAAGTGCTGGTGGTCGAGGGCGGCAAGTTCGGAGAG
>JAWLHW010000117.1:0-7499 GCA_041690155.1 Desulfomicrobium sp.
GTGGAAGGCAAAGTGCGCGAGCAGATCAAGGGCGGCTTTCATGTGGAAATATTGAAGCATCGCGCTTTCTGTCCGGTTTCCCAGATCGATGCGCGCTACGTCGCAACCCCCGAGGATTACGTCGGGCAGACCCTGCAGTTCCGGATCACCAAGGTTTCCGAGAACGGGCGAAACATCGTCGTGTCCCGCCGGGCCCTGCTCGAAGAGGAGCAGAAGGAAGCCAGCGCCAGCTTTTTCCAGACTGTCAGCGACGGCGACATCGTTGAAGGCACGGTCACCCGTCTGGCCGCTTTTGGAGCCTTTGTGGAATTGGTTCCGGGTGTGGAAGGGCTGGTGCATATTTCCGAAATCGCCTGGGCCAGAATTCAGAGCCCGGAAGAGATCCTGAGCGTGGGTGACAAGGTCCGGGTCAAGTATCTGGGCACAAGCGCGGGCAAGAAGCCCGGCGAGACCCGCCTGTCCCTGTCCATCAAGCAGGCCCAGGATGATCCGTGGAAGACCGTGGGCGATCGTTTCAAGGATGGCGACAAGGTTACGGGCAAAGTGCTCAAGCTCATGGATTTTGGAGCCTTCGTGGAGATTGCTCCCGGTATCGAAGGCCTGGTTCACATCAGCGAGATGAGCTATGCAAAACGCATCAACAAGCCCGGTGATGTGGTCCAGGTTGGCGACATGGTCGCGGCCGTGATCAAGCAGATCGATGTGGAGAAGCAGCGTATTTCGCTCAGCATGCGTGACGCCGAAGGCGATCCGTGGCTCAACGTGGCCGAGAAATATCCTGTGGGCCAGACCGTGCAGGGCACCGTGGAGAAACGCCAGCAGTTCGGTCTCTTCATCTCCCTTGAGCCTGGCGTGACCGGACTTCTGCCCCAGTCTGTCATGTCCCGGGCTGACGGCGAGGTCAAATTCGACAAGCTGAATCCTGGCGATACCGTGGTGGTCAGCATCGAGAGCGTGAACACCCGTGAGCGCAAGATCAGCTTGGGCACCGGCAAGAAAGAGGAAGTGTCGGACTGGAAGGGCTACAAGCCCCAGTCTTCCGGTTCCGACATGGGATCTCTGGGCAGCGCCCTGGCCGAAGCCCTGAAGAAGAAAAGCTAAACTTTTTTCAAGAAAGTATACTCGTTCACCTTAAATTCAATGGAGGCTTTTATGGCCATGGAACGATGGGAATGTCCGTGCGGTTATGTGTATGATCCGGCTGAAGGCGATGCGGAAAACAACATCCCCGCCGGCACCGCTTTCGAGGATCTGCCCGAAGATTGGGTTTGTCCCAAGTGTGGCGCGGAAAAAGAGTTTTTCGACAAGATGGATTGATGCCGGCTTGTCCTTTGTTTCGTGGGGAGCAGGAAGTGATTCCGCTCCCCTTTTCATTTCCGGATAAGTTGTCCGGGCTGTATGGGGAGGTTGATCATGGACGAGGTGCTGAAGCACAAGGCGGCGAGTTGTTGGGAGCGCTACGAAACCGGCGCTGACAAGGACGCCATGGACGTGCTGGCGGGGGAATTTCTTGATTTTCTGACCCGCTGCAAGACCGAGCGCGAGACCGTCGCCTGGGTAGCTGAACAGGCGGAGGCCTGCGGGTTTTCCGCCAACCTTGGCCAGGAATTGGTCATCCTGCCCTTCCGCGCCAAAGCCATGCTGCTGGCCCGGCGGGGCTCGAAGCCTCTGGCCGAGGGCCTGCGTCTGATCACGGCCCACGTCGACACCCCGCACCTGGATCTCAAGCAGCATCCGCTGCATGAGGAATGTCAGGTCGCGCTGATGAAAACCCACTACTACGGCGGCCTCAAGAAATATCAGTGGCTGGCCCGTCCCCTGGCCCTGCACGGCACCATCGTCGACATGGACGGCCGGGTCATTACGGTCTGCATCGGCGAGGACGAGAGCGACCCGGTCTTCACGGTCCTTGATCTGCTGCCGCACCTGGCCCGCAAGCAGCGCGAGGAAACAGTGGAGAAGGCCTTCGTGGCCGAGAAGCTCAATATCGCCATCGGTCATGAACCGGCCGCCACCGACGAGGACGCCAAGGTTCGCCAGCGGGTGCTGGAGCTCCTTTTCGAGCGTTACGCCATCCGTGAAGAAGATCTCTACAGCGCCGAGCTGCAGATCGTGCCTGCGGGCAAGGCTCGCTTCGTGGGCCTGGACCGCGCCCTGCTCGGCGGATACGGTCAGGACGATCGCCTGTGCGTGTTCGCGGCCTTCAAGGCCTTCATGGACGCGCCAAAAGGAGAGCACACCCAGATTCTCCTGCTGTGGGACAAGGAGGAGATCGGCTCCGACGGAGCAACCGGCGCCAAGTCCCGCTTCATGGAATACGCCCTGGACGACATTCTCGAAGCCTGGGAACCCGATACCCGATTGCGCCACGTACTGGGCCGGACCAAGGCCGTGTCCGCCGACGTGCACTGCCCCATGGACCCTGATTATCAGGATGTGCATGACAAATATAACGCTTCCCTGCTCGGTTTTGGCCCGGTCTTTTCCAAATTTACCGGCCACGGCGGCAAGTACGGAGCCAGCGAGGCTGACTGCGAATACGTGGCCTGGTTCAGGAAGCTGCTGGCCGCAGAGAACATCCCCTGGCAGATGGCCGAGATGGGCAAGGTGGACGAGGGCGGGGGCGGTACGGTGGCCAAGGAACTGGCGATCTACGGCATGGAGATCATTGACTTCGGCCCCGGAGTCCTGTCCATGCACAGCCCCTTCGAGATCAGCTCCAAGGCCGATCTTTTGGCCACGGTGCACGCCTACAAAGCTTTTTATCGCAGCTAGCAGGCCGCCCCAAAATCAAATAATTTACAGGCTGCTGAAAAATGGTGAGATGCAAGGAAGCGAAAAAATCCAGAACGCGCGGTGTATTGTGACATACATAAGCGGTCTGGATTTTTTCGCTGACGCCGCAGATCGCCGTTTTTCAGCGGCCTGCTAGGAGAGACGCATGCCTGTCATCATGGGTACGGCCGGACACATCGACCACGGCAAGACGAGCCTCATCAAGGCCCTGACCGGCATCAACTGCGACCGGCTGGCCGAAGAGCAAAAACGCGGCATCACCATCGAGCTGGGCTTCGCCTACCTGGACCTGACCCCGCAGATCCGCCTCGGCATCATCGACGTGCCCGGGCACGAGCGGTTCGTGAAAAACATGGTCTCCGGTGCCGCGGGCATCGACTTCGTGCTCCTGGTCATTGCTGCCGACGAGGGCATCATGCCACAGACCCGCGAGCACTTGGAGATATGCTCTCTCCTTGGCATCCGGGCCGGGCTGGTGGCCCTGACCAAGACGGACATGGTCGAAGAGGAGTGGCTTGAGCTGGTGCATGAGGAAGTGGATGCGTATCTGGTAGGATCGTTTCTGGAGGGCGCGCCCATTGTCCCGGTTTCGGCCCATACGGGCGCGGGGCTGGAAGAGCTCAAAGGCCATATCGCCGAACTGTCCTCGACCTTTGCCCCGGACCGGCGTTCGGACCTGTTTCGCCTGCCGGTGGACCGCGTCTTCACCATGAAAGGGCACGGCACGGTGGTGACCGGAACCTCCATTTCCGGAGTCCTGCGTCTGGGCGAAGAGATCGAGATCGTCCCGTCCGGACACCGCTCCAAGGTGCGCGGCCTGCAGGTGCATGGCACCGCTGCGGAAACGGCTCACGCCGGCGAGCGCACCGCCGTCAACCTGTATGGCCTGGAAGTGGCGGAGCTTGAGCGCGGGGAAGTGCTGGCCCATCCCCAGACCCTTTTTCCATCCATGGTCTGGGACGTGGAGATGACCTGCCTGTCGTCTTCGCCCAATCCCCTGAAGCACCGCACGGAAGTGCATTTTCATCACGGCTCGCGCGAGATTCTGGCCAAGCTTTTTTTCCTTGACCGCGACAAGCTCGAACCCGGCGAAACAGCGGTCTGCCAGGTCCGTTTTCCGCGGCCCCTGCCCGGCGTGTTCGGGGATCGCTGCATCGTGCGTTCCTTTTCGCCTCTGCAGACCGTGGCTGGTGGCCGGATCATCAACCCGCTTGGCCGCAAGGTCCGCCGCCATTCAAAGGATATGGAAACCCTGAGCACCCTGGGATCAATGTCTGGCGACGAGCTTCTGCTGGCTCAGTTGCGCCTGGCCGGGCGCGGCGGCCTGACCGTGGCCGAGCTGCGCATCATGACGGACATGGAATCCAAGCTCCTCGACAAGACCCTGCAGATTCTGGGCGGCAAGCAACTGGCCTTCCAGTTCGATCGCGAGGACAAGCGCTATGTCGGCGCGGACGTGCTCGACGGTCTGGCCGGGGAATGTCTGGCCTATCTGGATGACTATCACCGCCGCGAACCCATGCGCCAGGGATTGTCCCGGGCCGAGCTGATCTCGGGGTTCGGGCGGGGCATGCACCCCAAGCTGGTGCATTTTCTGGTCGAGCGCCTGGTTAAATCCGGCCAGGTGCTGCTCGAAGCCGACATCCTGCGCCTGCCGGGACACGTGGTCTCCCTGGCCTCTGATCAGTCCGGATTGCGCACGCTCATGGAGACGGCCTACGTCCAGGCTGGCTTCATGCCGCCCACCACCAAGGCGTTTCTGGAGGAGAACGGACTGACCGCCAAGGACGTGGCGCAGATGTACCGACTGCTCATGGAAGAGGGTGTGCTCATCAAGGTCAGTGAGGACTTCTACTACGCCAAGACGGCCATGGACGAAATCATCGGCCGCGTGCGGGGTTTCTTCGAATCCAACCAGGAGATGGGCCCCCAGGATTTCCGCGACCTGACGGAACTGACCCGAAAGTTCGCCATTCCGGTGCTCGAATACCTGGACAAGGAAAAAATCACCATGCGCATTGGGGACAAGAGGCAGATTCGGAAGCGTTGAACTTCAGTTTGCAGGGACTTTGATGAAGGCACAAATTTTCGCGATAGCGAGAATTTGTGCCTTTTACTTTTTACTGAGGGGCTGCGAGCCTTCATGATCTGTCTCCGGCTCTCTAAAGCTCCTTTGCTAATCTTGTAACTGGCTATCTGTGTTCATTTTTTTCTGATATGAACAATAAGTTTGCCCCATTCTTGCATTTTCTGTCGATGTTGTGCAATGGTAACAGTATGAATCGACTTTAAATCCTTAACTTATCACGGAATAAGGAGAGCAAGATGGCAGAAAAATTTGAAATATTTAAGGACAAGGCAGGAGAATTTCGTTTTCGTCTCAAGGCCGGAAATGGGCAGATCATACTCGCAAGCGAAGGATACAAAGATAAAAGCGGATGTAAAAACGGGATTGAATCAGTGAAGAAGAATGCAGTCATAGAAGGACAGTTCAAAAAGTTCGAAACAAGGTCCGGAAAGTATGCATTTAACCTTGTTGCTGCAAACCATCAGGTCATTGGCACCAGCCAGCAGTATGAAACAGCGGCTTCAAGGGATAAAGGGATTCAATCTGTCATGACCAATGCTCCTGAAGCCGCAGTCGTGGAAGTTGAAGCTTAGGCGGCGTGCAAAGAGGATGAGGTGGAAGTGGCCCACGACGGAGCGCTTGAGGTAGTGTGAGGGAAGTGAAGAATTGCAATGGGTACAGGAGGGCCTTCTTGACCGCCGGAGGCCTGTTCTTGACGGGAAAAGCGATCCGTCGCGGGCCGGGCAAGGTCTGCCGGAACTCCCTCGCGGGCCTCGTAATGCTTCCCGGCCTTGAGTTTTGGGCCGGGTGTAGCGCGTTGTGCGTTTCACGGCCGGGAAGCAAACGATGCTCAGGCTCGGTCAGACAGCCGACAGCCCTTGCCCGGCCCACGCCGGAACGCTTGAGATGGTGCGGGGGGGGAAGTGAAAAATTGCAAGAGGCGCTCAAAGGCATGCGTTGGTGCAGCCCGCAACTGTGCGTTGGGACAATTGGCCCATGTTGAGCACAGATTGACACGAATGTATATTATGGTAATATACAATTATGATTGATTGGGCTCAAATAACCGGTTTTGAGTGGGACGAAGGAAATTCGCGGAAGAACGAGGAAAAACACGGTGTTTCCCAGTCTGAAGCGGAGCAGATCTTTTTTAATGAGCCGCTGCTGGTTGTGGGGGACGGAAAGCACAGTCAGCAGGAAGTTCGATATCACGCTCTCGGGAAGACAGACGATGCGCGCTTGCTGCATGTCACCTTCACGCTCAGAGGCAGCGGTACGCAGATTCGAATCATCTCCGCTCGCGATATGCACCGTAAAGAGAGGGCCATTTATGAGTGATCCAAAAAAGATGCCTGTATTTGAAACGGAAGCGGATGAAAGAAAATTCTGGGAAAGTCATGATTCCACTGATTACGTGGACTGGAAACAGGCGCGGTCGGCATCGTTTCCGAATCTGAAGCCGTCAACCAAGACCATTTCGCTTCGTTTGCCGGAAGCATTGCTCGATCGTATCAAGATCGAGGCGAACAAGCGGGATATGCCTTACCAATCATTGATCAAGGCTTGGCTTGCGGCAGAGGTGGAAGAGAACCGCCGGGCGCGGTAAATGGCCCTGACAGCCTGCAAGATCAGTTTTCGCGAATCCCCGCTTTGCCGGGGATTCCGTTTTTTGGGGCTTGGCCGACATCGCGCTCCGTCGCGGGCCGGGGTGGAAACTGTGTACGTTACGCGTCCGGAGGGTACGTTTCGGCGAATTCGGAATTTGGTCTATTTATTCCATGATTCGACAATTTGATGAGCGGTCGTTTCGTTCTCAGTCAGGATCTGCAGTTCGCTGGGTGCGAATGATTCGCGTATGGGAATGCTGGCCTGTAGAAGTATGTCGCCCCAAAACATGCACATGGTGCCACCCAGATGGCGGGAAGTGGCGTCTTCGATGCGTTTTGCTGCGTGTTCATGCAGAGTCACGGCAACATAGTCTCCTGAACCTGCATCTTTGCGCCAAGTTACTTTTTTCATTTCGGAATGCGTGATGATGACCTCTTCATCCTGGAGGACAATCCGAAGTGTTTCCGCATGTGGTGTGCACATTGTTGCCGAGCTTAGCATAAGAGCCAGAAGAAAATTTGCGACATACCTCATGGGTTCACCTTGATCTGGAACGGTCTGGCTTGCGTAATGGCTGTAAAAAAGGATGCGTTGAACACAAACTAAATCTTATCTTAAATGTGTGATTTAAAGACTGCAAGGGGTGAAGAGGGCTTGTTTTATGCGGTTGGCGCGTTCCGTCGTGGACCGGGCAAGGTCTGCCGGAACTCCCTCGCGGGCCTCGTAATGCTTCCCGGCCTTGAGTTTTGGACAGGAAGCAGCGCGTTGTGCGTCACACGGCCGGGAAGCAAACGATGCCGAGGCTCGGTCAGACAGCCGACAGCCCTTGCCCGGCCCACGCCGGAACGCTTGAGGTGGAGCGTGGGGTAAGCGAAGAATTGCAAGGGTGCAGGGGACGCGTCCCCTGCCCGCCGGAGGCATGTCTTTACCGTGGCGTCATGGCCTTCTTGGTCTTGGCTGTGGGCATGGCTGTGGTCGGGTCTTCGGGCCAGGGGTGTTTGGGGTAGCGGCCGCGCATTTCGGCGCG
>JAWLHW010000118.1:0-7461 GCA_041690155.1 Desulfomicrobium sp.
ACGAGGGTGGTGGCGAATTTGATGATGGTGTTGCTGAAGAAGATGGACCAGACCACCGCCCCTTCGAACAGGCCGCCGAAGGCGATCCAGCAGAAGATGAGGCTGTCCAGCGGAATGCTGACCGCGTTGCTGACCAGAACCCGGGACCACTGGTGCCGGGACGTGACCTTTTTCTTCCACAGGCTGTAGATTTCCGTGTCGGTCAGTTCGGAGATGACTTCGGCGATGATGGACGCGAAAACAAGCCTCCACAGGGGTGCCAGCACCTGGCCGAACTCCGCTTGCGTGCCCACGCCAAGGTCCGGAGGCAATACGGAAACCATCCAGAAATATGCGGCCATGAGCAGGTTGAAGCCTGCGGCGGTGATGATCATGAGCCGCGCCCCCTGCTTGCCCATGGTCTTGTGCACCATGTCGCGCAGGGTGAAGGTCAGGGGATAGATGAAGGTGCCGGCGTCGATGGACATGCCGCCGAGCATGACGATGCGCAGAGATCCGACATCGGAAAAAATTTGCAGGGCGATATAGGACGCCACGAGAATGACGATTGCGTTCATGGGGTGCTCCAGAAAGTGAATTCGGGACTTTCCCTAGACTGAAGAGGCTAGGCTGTAAATGCCGGACTTGGGGAAAAGGAAGGTCAGGGAAAGGGTCCCAGCGGTTTTTTTAAGTCAGGCCTGCTCTGACTCCTGAGCCAGTCGCTCGCGTTTGCGTTCTTCCAGGCGCAATTCCCGGCGCATGCCTGCTTCGCGGTTGCGGCGCTGATGGGTCGGGGTTTCCAGTATCAGGTCCGGCACGGGAGCGGGTTTCTTGTCCGGGCCCATGGCCACGAAGGTCAGATAGGCCGAAGCAGCGTGGCGCTGCTCGCCGGTCATGAGATTTTCCACGACCACGCGCACCCCGATCTCCATGGACTGTTTCCCAACCCTGTTCACGCTGGCGTGCAGCAGCATGAGCTCTCCCACCTTGACGGCAGCCTTGAACTCCATGCGGTCGATGGAGGCCGTGACCACGCTCATGCGCGCGTGGCGCATGGCGCAGACCGCACCGGCCAGGTCGAGGTGTTTCAATATCACTCCGCCATGCACATTGCCGGCCGGGTTGGCGTCTTCGGGCAGGGCGCGGTGGGTCATGAGCGTTTCGCTGTCGCTGACTTTGCGGGCGGTCATCAGATTCGTCCTTCTTCCAGCGCGTGACAGGCGGCCTGGCTGCCGTTCGGGCGAGTCAGCAGCTTGGGAATCTCCCGGCGGCAGCGTTCTTCCATATAGGGGCAGCGGGTGTGGAAGACGCAGCCCGTGGGCAGGTGGATGGGCGTGGGCACCTCGCCTTTGAGGCGGATGTGGGCGACCCCCTTGGCGCCAAGCTTGGGGATGGCCGAGAGCAGGGCGCGGGAATAGGGGTGCTGCGGGTCGCCGTAGAGGCTCTCCTTGTCGGCCAACTCGCAGAGCGTGCCCAGGTACATCACGGCCACGCGGGTGCTGATGTGCTCGACCACCGAGAGGTCGTGGGTGATGAACATGTAGGTCAGCCCGAAGCGATCCTGACAGTCCATGATCAGGTTCAATATCTGGGCCTGGATGGATACGTCCAGCGCGGAGATGGGTTCGTCGGCCACGATGAATTCGGGGTCGACCATCAGCGCGCGGGCGATGCTGATGCGCTGGCGCTGGCCGCCGGAAAATTCATGGGGGAAGCGTACGGCCCAGGCCGGGTCCACGCCGACCTGACGCATGACTTCGGCCACCTTGTCCTGAACCTGGGAGTTTGAAAGGTCGGGAAAATGGAAATGCGTCGGCTCTTCGAGAATCTGGCGCACGGTCATGCGCGGGTTCAGCGACGCATAGGGGTCCTGGAAAACCATCTGCATCTTGCGGCGGTAGGGGAGCATCTCTTTTGGCGAGAGATTGTCGATGCGCTGTTCGCGAAAGGCGATCTCGCCGCTGGTGGGCGGATAAAGGCCCAGCACCGTGCGGCCAAGGGTGGACTTGCCGCAGCCCGATTCGCCGACCACGGACAGGATTTCGCCCTGCACGATGTTGAGAGAGACGTCGTTCAAGGCCTTGACCGTGGTTGTGGTCAGAGAGGGCTTGCCTCCGGAAAAACTGATCCGGTCCAGAAAGCCGCCGGAGATGTCGAAGTGCTTCACTACATTGCTGATGCGCACGAGGGATTTGCTATCTGTCATGGTCTACCTGGTTTGCGAGTAAAGATGACAGGCCACCAGGCCCGAGTTTTCCGAATCACCAAAGAGCGGGGGCGCTTCACGCTGACAGATGTCCATGGCGTGTTCGCAGCGCGGGTGGAAGGCGCAGCCCGGGGGGATGCTGGTCAGGTTGGGCATCATGCCCGGAATCTGGTGCAGCCGTCCGCGCCCGCTTCCGCCCTGGGGCAGCGCCTGGATCAGGCCCTTGGTGTAAGGGTGCCGGGGATTTGTGACGATGCTCGCGGTTGAGCCCTGCTCAACGATGCGTCCGGCATACATGACCGCGATTTTTTCCGTGACCTGCGAGACCACGCCCAGATCATGGGTGATAAGGATGAGCCCCATGCTCTCATGTTTGCACAGTTCAAGCAGCAGGGCCATGACCTCTGCCTGGATGGTCACGTCCAGGGCGGTGGTGGGTTCGTCAGCGATGATCAGGCTCGGGTTGGTCAGAAGCGAGATGGCGATGACCACGCGCTGACGCATGCCGCCCGAGAGTTCGTGCGGATACTGCCCCAGGCGCTTGCCGGGTGAGGAGATGTAGACTTTTTGCAGCTTTTCGAGCGCGATCTCCCGGGCATGGGCGGTGCTGACCTGGTTGTGGGCCTGGATGGTCTCGACCATCTGGGTACCGATGGTCAGCACGGGGTTCAGGGTCATCATCGGATCCTGAAAGATCATGCTGATGCGGTTGCCGCGGATGTCGCGCATCTGTTCCAGCGGATAGGCGCTGATCTCCTCGCCTTCAAAGAGGACGCGGCCGGAGGCTATGAAGCCGGGCTTGCTGATCAGGTTGATGATGGAAAATCCGGCCACGGATTTGCCCGCGCCCGATTCGCCCACCAGCCCCATGCGCTCGCCTGGATTCAGGGTGAAATTGATGCCGTTCAGGGCCGTGAGGTCTCCGGAACGCAGCCCGAATTTGACCACCAGATCCTGCACTTCAAGAAGATGGGTCATTGGTCATCCTTTGTACAGTTTGGGGTTGAGGACGTCCTGCACCCAGTCGCCGAGCAGGTTGATGACCAGAATGAGGAGCACCAGCAGTATTCCGGGGAACATGGTGATCCACCACGAGCCGCTGAAAATGTACTCGAACCCTGAATTGATGAGCGAGCCCAGGGACGGCTTGGTGATGGGCATGCCAAGGCCCAGGAAGGACAGGGCCGCTTCGCTCATGATGGCGTTGGCGACCTGGATGGTGGACAGGACCAGAATGGGCGAAAGGGTGTTGGGCAGGATGTGCCGCCACATGATGCGCCTCGAAGGCAGTCCCATGACGCGGGCCGCCTCCACGTATTCCTTGTTTTTTTCCGCCAGGACCGAGGCGCGCACGGTCCGGGCGAACTGCGGCCACTCGGCGATGCCAATGACCAGCACCAGAAAGGGCACGGCCAGGCTTTCGAAGGCCGCTACTCCAAAGATGGCCTGGAAGATGGCCGAAAGGAATATGGCCACCATGAGCGTAGAAAAGCTGAGCTGTACGTCAGCCAGGCGCATGAGAAAACTGTCGATTCGGCCGCCTCTGTAGCCGGCGACCAGACCGAGTATGATCCCGATGAGGGCCTGCAGGCCCACGGCGCAGATGCCGATGACAAGGGAAATGCGCATGCCGTAGAGCATGGTGCTGAGCATGTCCCGACCTTGGGCGTCGGTGCCGAGGACAAAATTCTGATCGGCGTTTTCCATCCACACAGGGGGAAGTTCCGAGTCCATGATGTTGATGGTGGTGGTGTCGTAGGGGTCGTGGGGTGCGATGACCGGAGCGCCGAAGGCCGTCATGGTCAGCACCGCCAGGATGAGAAAGCTGCCCATGGCCACGGGGTCTCGCAGAAAGCTGTACAGAAAGTAGGATTGGCGGAACCGCTTCCAGAGTTTCATCATTTCCTCCCCGTGATGCGGACCATGGGATTGACCAGTCCATAGATGATGTCGACGACGGTATTGACCACCACGAAGATGATGCCGACGAATATGAGATAGGCCACCAGGAGCGAGGTATCGGCCCGCTCGACAGCCTCAAGAAAAAGGAAGCCGAGTCCTCCCCACTGAAAGACCGTCTCCGTGAGGATGGTGAAGGCGATCATGGTGCCAATCTGCACGCCGCCCACGGTGATGACGGGCAGGAGCGTATTCTTGAACGCATGCACGAACCAGATGCGCATGCGCGGCAGACCCTTGGCCCAGGCGAATTTTACGTACTCCGTCTGCAGTACCTCCATCATCTCCGAACGTATCAGCCGTATGAAGAGCGGCAGCATCAGGGCTGACAGGGAAGCCACGGGCAGGACGAGGTGCTTGAGGCCGTCGACGGTCAGAAATCCCGTCTCCCAGCCCAAGACGTTTACGGTTTCGCCCCGGCCGTAGGACGGCAGCCAGTTCAGCTCGATGGCAAAGATGTAGATGAGGACGATGGCGATGAGAAAGATGGGGACCGATACGCCAAGGGTGCTGAAACCCATGATGAAACGCGAGAGCAAGCGCCTGGGGTAGATGGCGCTGTAGATGCCCATGGGAATGGAGAGCATCACGATGAGCAGGGAGCAGCAGATGACCAGCTCCAGGGTGGCCGGGGCCTTGCTGAGGATGACCTCCATGGCCGGCTTCTTGTAGAAGAAGGACTGGCCGATGTTCCCCTGCATGGCTCCCTTGAGGAATCGTCCATACTGGACCAGAAAGGGGTCGTTGAGGCCCAGCTCCTCACGGACGGAGTCGCGTTCGGCCGCGGAGACGGAGATGCCGGTCAGCTCGCGCACGGGGTCGCCCACACTCTGCTTCAGGGCGAAGCCGATGAAGCTGATGATGAGCATGACCACGATGGCCTGGAGGACGCGTCGGATGATGAAAGCGAACATTGTTCAACCTGTTGTGTTCCGCGCGGGTCGGTCTGGGCGCGGTGTTGGTTCAAAAAAGGGCAGGCTTCCTGAAAAAGCCTGCCCCGCGTACACATTGTCGGCGAAGGGATCAAGTCCCTGATCTCCGTCGCCCGCCAGTCGATTATCGGTCGCTCGGACTTTGCAGACGATACAGGCGGCGGAGTTTCCGCTGTGCGGTTACTCGATGACCAGGTCGCCCAGGTAGGGGAAGTCCATGTCGTTGACAATGGGCTTGATGTCCACACCCTTCTTGGCCGCCCAGGACAGGTTCTGCCAGTGCAGGGGCACGTAGGCGGCGTCCTCGTAGGCGATGCGCTCGACCTGCTGGAGGAGCGTCTTGCGCTTTTCAAGATTGTTCTCGACGTTGGCCGAGTTGATCAGGGTGTCGAGCTGCGGGTTGCAGTAGTTGCCGCTGTTGTACTGGCCCTTGCCGGTTTCCTTGTTGGGACACATGAGCAGGTACTCGGAGTAGTTGGCCGAGTCCTCGGTGTCCGGGTGCCAGCCGATCATCTGGATGTCGGCAACCTGGGCATCGAACTCGTCCCAGTACTGAGCCTTGGGCATGGTCTTCAGGCTGACCTTGATGCCGATCTTGGAGAGCATGGAAACCACGGCTTCGGCGATCTTCTCGTCGTTTACGTAGCGGTTGTTGGGGGCGATCATGGTTGTCTCAAAGCCGTTCTCATAGCCGGCTTCCTTCATGAGCTGCTTGGCTTTGGCCAGGTCGAAGCGGGGCTGGAGGTCCGCAACGTAGCCGGCGAATCCTTCGGGGCCCTGCTGCTGGGCCACGGTGGCGGTGCCCTTCATGAGCTTGGCCACGATGCCAGCGTTGTCGATGGCCGCAACGATGGCCTGGCGAACCTTCGTGTTGGCCAGTTCGGGTTTGCGCTTTTGATTGAGCTGCAGTGTGATGATGCGGCTGCCGGACATGGTAACCAGGTCGACTTCGGGGTTCTTGTCAAGCCGCTGGTAGTCCTGGGGCGGCACCGGGGCGATGAAGTCCACGTCACCGGACAGGATTGCGGCGGTGCGTGTGGCGTTTTCCTTGATGGGGGTCAGGATGATTTCGCTGACGTTGCCCTTGCTGTTCGTATCCCAGTAGTCGGCGAAGCGCGTATAGACCGTCTTTACGCCCTGTTCACGGGAGGTGACGGTGAAGGGCCCGGTGCCGGACTCGTTCTCGTTGGCAAAGGAGTATTCGGTCTTGACGATGGCGTCCTTGGGCTGTCCCTTCTCGTCGGTGCCGGTGTAAAAGGCGGAATCCATTGGGAAGATGTACGTGGCCATGCTCTCTACCAGTGAATAGGGCTCATGGGTGATGATGTCGATGGTGTAGTCGTCGACGATCTTCGGTTCGGCGAAGGCGGTGAACAGGCCCTTGTAGTCGCCGCTTTTTTTCAGGCGATCGAGGGTCCAGGCCACGTCCTTGGCGGTGAACTCGTTACCGGAATGAAACTTGACGCCCTTGCGCAGGAAGAAGCGCACGGTCAGGTCGTCGATGCGTTCCCACTTGGTGGCCAGGCGCGGCTCAAAATTGCGATCCTGGGTCCAGCGGATCAGCGGATCGAAGACAAGATGGGAGTATTGCAGCATGCCGCCGGAGAGCTGAACATGGGGATCCAGGGACACCGGATCGGCGTCGAGGGCCATTTTCAGCGTTTTGCCCTGGGCAGCCGTGGCCACAAAAATGAATGCCAGCGCGAAAAAGAGCAGTTTTTTCACAAACAACCTCCTTGAATGATGAATCGATATGTCGTCCTGCCGGGAACGTCCCGGCGGGGTTTTCACGTGAGCGGGGCGTCAGTACTGATACTTATTCGAAAAAGCTGCCGCGTACTCAATAATAAGTACTCAAGTATGCGGCAGAGTATATAAATGATTATTCAGCATAACTGAAGCGGGAATTTGAGAATTGAAAATCGATTATCTTTCGCGGGTGGGCAAAAAAAATCCCTGCCTTGAGTGGCAGGGATTGCGGGGAGCGGGGTGGTCCTGAGCAGAGGCAACTGCTTAGAGTCGTCATTCCCGTGAAGAAGGGATTTGTATCTTTTTTAATTGCCTGAAAAAAGATTTTACTCGTAGGCGGACATGGCCAGCCTACTCATGCCGGGCACACGTTCGCGGGAATGCCGCTCAGGTACTCCCGCGAATTTTTGCAGTGACATCAGCTCAATCGGGCGTCGAAGTTCGCGAGGCGGGAAACGGTCGACCGCCTCTCTGGTACTTGATGACCGCATTGGTATGCTCGCGCAGGGACCGGCTGAAGTGGTGGGACCCGTCTTTTCTGGCCACGAAATAGAACAGGTCGTGTTTTTCCGGGTTGGACGCGGCCTGCAGCGCCGCCGCCCCTGGCGAGCAGATGGGGCCGGGGGGAAGGCCCGG
>JAWLHW010000119.1:0-7378 GCA_041690155.1 Desulfomicrobium sp.
TAGTGGGTGCGGTAATTGGAAGTGTGGAGTTGGGTCAGGTGGCGGACGACGCCGTGCACATGCCGGACCCCGCCGCTTTTGTCGGCGATGCTGAGGCACGCGGCCTGACCGAGAAGCTCTGCGAAATCGACGCATGCGGATTCGTGCACGAGCTCGATTTCGTACTCGTAGGGCTTGTGGACTTCTTCCGTGCCGGAAAAGGAGTAGACTCGGAAGTCGCTGCTGGACGGAGTCAGAAACGTGAACCATGAACTGTCGGCTGTGGGATGCTGCATGAGACCTCACTTGGCGCGGAACAAGCATTTTCTTTTCATTATGCCGCGATTTGAGAGGCAGGAACATCAGGAACACTATGTAATTTTTGAGGATATTTTCTAATGACAAAAAGATAGCGCAGAGCTTGTGTGTGGGGGCAAAGGGGGGATTGGCTTATGATATTTCGCGTTTCTCGCGACACATCATTTTTGGACAGCCGGGACGAGTGGAATTGTTAACAGTCCGCTACGCCCCGCCTGACCTTGAGTTGGTTTCAGTTTTCTCTTTATCTTCAACCTCTTCCGCCGGAAGAGGATGCGGCACGCCTCAGGAGCGGCCTTTCATCAGGCGTTCTCCGCTGCCCACTCCGTCCAGCCAGAACCAGCCCAGCGCACCGGCCGCGGCGGCCAGCAGGATCAGAACTCCAAGCTCCATAACTCCTCCTTATTTGACCAGGGATCTCCCGAAGCGCTTCAAGTCTTCCAGGATCATGTACAGGGACGGCACGATGCCAAGCGTGATAAAGGTCGAGAACACGATCCCGAACCCGAGCGACAGGGCCATGGGGATGAGGAACCGGGCCTGGCGGGAAGGCTCCCAGATCATGGGTGCCAGTCCGCCAAAGGTCGTCAGAGTGGTCAGCAGGATGGGGCGGAAACGTTGCACGCTGGCCTGGTGGATGGACGCCAGGGCCGAGTTGCCGAGACGACGCTTGCCGTTGGCGCAGTCGATGAGCACCAGTGACGCGTTGACCACCACCCCGGACAGGGCAACGACGCCAAAAAGCGACACAAGGCTCAGACTGTAGCCCATGATCAGATGTCCGAAAATGGCCCCGACCACGCCAAAGGGGATGCTGGTCATGATGATCAGTGGCTGCGCGTAGCTGCGTAAAGGGATGGCCAGCAGGGCGAAGATGCACAGGCTGCCCATGCCAAGCCCCACGAGCAATGCCCCGACCCCTTCCTTGATGTCGGCCTGCTTGCCTTCGAAGCTGAATTCCAGGCCCTGATAGCGTTCCTGCAGCCCTGGCAGGAATCCGTCCCTGATCGAATTTATGATTGCGGCGGCTTCGGACGGAGGGGTCACGTCGGCGGTCACGGAGATGATGCGGCGGCCATTGCGCCGCTCGATGCTGGTATAGGAGTGTCCCTTGCTTACGTCCGCCACTTCGCGCAGCAGTACGCTTTTTCCAGACGGAGTGCGCACCAGGAAGTCTTCGATGTTCTGCAGGGAGATGCGCTCGTTCTCGGGCAGGCGGACCATGACCTTTATTTCGTTGCGACCGCGTTGCTGGCGCAGGGCTTCTGCTCCGAAAAAGGCCGCACGGATTTGCCGAGCCACATCCTGGGAGGTCAGCCCCAGGCTGCGCCCTTCCGGGCGAATGCGGAAATCGAGCTGCGTCTTCCCGGCGGAAAATCCGTCATCAATATCAGAAACCTGCGCATAGGAGCCGAGCTCTCTGGCCAGATCCTCTCCCGCCTTTTCCAGGATTTCTGTCGAACGGTGGGAGAGCTCGACGGTCAGGGCCGCGCCCGAACCCGGCCCGCCGCGATCCGATTCGAATTTGAGGTACTCGGCTCCGGCTATGTCGCCGACGCGCTCTCTCCAACGGTTGGTGAATTCCGTTGTGGACAGGGTGCGTTTTTCGGGCGGGGTCAGAAAGACCCGCACCGAACCCTGATGCCCGCCGGAACTTGTGCCGACCTGGGAAAAGATGCCTTCGACCAGTTCACTGCCCCCGTTTTCACGGGCCAGGTCGCTGGCGATGCTGACCATGCGCTCGATGGCCGCCTCCGTGCGGGCTACCGGGGAACCGAAGGGCATGGCCAGTTCGACGTAGGCGTAATCCGACTCGACCTTGGGGAACATGACGATGCCCATGCGTCCGCTGGCCACGTATCCCGCCGTGGCGACAAGGACGGCCACGGCCATGGCCAGGGTCAGGTAGCGCAGGCGGATGGTCAGCATGAGCAGGGGCGAGATGACGGTGCTCACCATGTGCATGAACCAGGTGCTGAATTTGCCCTGCCATTTATGCACGAAGGCTAGCCAGGACCTGCCTCCTGATTTGAGGTGCCCGAGGTGGGAGGGCAGCACGAAAAGGCTCTCCACAAGCGAGATGAGAAAGACGCTGACGACCACCGCCGGAAGCACGCCGAAAACCCGGCCCAGCACGCCGGGTACGAAGATCATGGGTAAAAAGGCGACAATGTTGGTCAGCACCGAGAAGGTCACGGGCATGACCACCTCCCTGGCTCCGTTGGTGGCGGCCTTGAGGGGTGAGAGTCCCTGTTCCCTGTGTTGGTATACATTTTCGCCGACCACGACGGCGTCATCGACCACGATGCCAAGCGTGATGATGAAGGCGAACATGGAAATCATGTTGAGACTGACGCCAAGCCCGGGAAGGATCAGGAAAGACCCTATGATGGAAATGGGAATGCCCATGCTGACCCAGAATGCGAGCCGGATTTCCAGGAACAGCGCGAGCAGGACAAAGACAAGGCCAAGGCCGATGAGACCATTGCGGGTCAGCAGGTCCATGCGTTGACGAAAAATGTCGGAACTGTCGTTGCGTTTGGCGATGTGCACGCCCGGAGGCAGGATCTGGCTCAGGCGGTCCATGTGGCGTTTGACGGCGTCGGACACGGAGACGGGCGTCTGGTCGCCGACGCGGTAGATATCAAGCAGAATGGCGGGCTGATTGTTGTACAGGGCGAAGAGATCCGTGTCCTCGAATCCGTCGGTGATGCGGCCGAGGTCTTCCAGGCGGACCACTGCGCCGTCTGGCGTGCTGATGATGGGCAGGCTCGCGAATTCCTTGCCCAGTTCGCGGCGATCTTTGACCCGGACCAGGATTTCTCCCTGCGAGGTCTTGACGCTGCCCCCGGGCAGTTCCAGGGCCGAGTTGCCGATGATTTCCGCCACCTGACGCAGGGTCAGGCCATGGGCGCGCAGGGTGTCCTGGGAAATTTCAATGCCGATTTCAAGATCCCTTGCGCCGCTTAAGTCAATGCGGGTGATTTCCGGGTCTTGCAGAAGTTCGTCGCGTACGGTTTCGGCCATTTCGCGCAGCACCCGCTCCTCCAGGTCGCCGTAGACGGCAATGGACAGAGTCCGGCGCTGGTTCGAGGCAACGACGACCTTCGGGGTTTCGGTGTCTTCCGGAAAGGAGGAGATGCGGTCGACCTCGCCTTTAACGTCCTGGGCCAGGCGTTCCATGTCGGTCCCTTCCAGGGCCTCGATGGTGATTGTGCCCACGCCTTCGCGGGACGAAGACGTGACCTTCTTGATTCCGTCCAGTCCCGTGACCCGTTCCTCGACGGCCAGGACTATGCCTTTTTCGACTTCTTCCGGGCTGGCGCCGGGGTAGGCGACGGACACGGTCACGATTTCGGTCTCGAATTCGGGAAAGACCTCCTGCTTGATTTGGGAGGCCATGATCAGCCCGCCCACGAGGCAGAGCAGCATGATCAGATTCGCGGCCACCGGGTTCGAGGCCATCCAGGCGATGGCACCATGCTGAATTTTCTGGCGCATGGCTCTACCTTGCCTCGCCCAGGGTGACGCGCATGCCGTCGATGGGGGAGGCCAGTTCGCTGGTCACCACGGTGTCGCCGGACGTAATTCCGTCCGAGATCAGGACCGTGTGCATGTCGCGCCAGACCACGGTGGCAGGCCGGATGGCCAGGGTTGCGTTGTGCACGGTCCAGACCGTGTCGTTTTCGCGCAGGGCGGCTCTGGGCAGGCGGATCACGTTTTCAAGGCGCGTGCCTTCAATCTCAAGGCGCACGTATTCGCCCAGCAGGATGGGGGCGGGCTTGGCTTCAAGGGGGTCCGGCAAGGAAACCTGCACCCGTGCCAGGCGGCCCTGTTCTTCAAGGTCTCCCCGCAGGCGCAGGATGTGACCGGTACGTTCGGCGCCGCTGGCCTGGGACAGGATGCGCACCTTCGAACCAGGTCTGTTTTTGTCTGGCAGGGTGATCCAGGGCAGACGGTCCACCGGGATGGCGGCCTCGACCCAGAACTCGTGCGTATCAACCAGGGTCGCCAGCGTGTCGGTGATGGAGACCCGGGAGCCGAGCTCCACGTTCTTGTCCAGCACGAGGGCCGTGAAGGGCGCGGTCACCGTGGTCCGCTTCAGATCGAGCCGGGCCTGCTCCAGGGCCGCTTCGGCCTGGCGGACCTTGGCCCTGGCCTGGGCGAGTTGCGGTTTGCGCAGGGCCAGATCAGGGCTTTGCCCGGAAGATTCTTTCATTCCGAGGAGATCCCATTCGTGCTTGGCCACCTGCTGGTATCCGATTTCAAGTTCAAGCGCGGCTTTGGCGCTTTCCAGTTCCGCTTCCCTGCTGGCCACGATCAGCCGGAAATCCTCATCTTTGAGTCGCAGCAAGGGGCTGGCTTTGGTGACGATTCCGCCGGGAAGAAAGCCGGGCGCGATTTCACGCACGATTCCAGCCACTTCGGCCCGAACCTGGGTCTGCCGCGCGGGGACGACGGTTCCCAGGACCTGGACGACAGCGGTTTCAGGCCCCGCTGTGACCGTGGCTGTTTCGACCAGGGGGGCGATGAGCGCCGGAGGCCTTTGCGGCGGTTTTGGCCGGGTCTTGATAAAGCGGGCGGCCACGAAAATTCCGGCTCCGATGACAAGCAGGGACAATACAAGAACCAGGAGTTTGATTCGCCTCGGCAGGGGCTTCGTGTTGTCGCATTCAGGGATTATCATAAATATTGTCCGCGTTATATTTTCAGGATGCGTCGGGGAAAGAGGTTCGCCAGCCCTTGCCCAGGGCCCGGAAAAGTCCGGTCTGCAGGGTCAGGAGCGAAGCCTGTTCACGAATGTGCGTGCGATCGAGCTGCTGCAGTTTCAGCAGCAGCGAAAGGACCGTATCGTAGTCGAGCACGCCATTCTGGTAGCGGATCCGGGCGCTGGTCAGCGCGGTCTCGGCGGCGTCGCGCTGTGTTTTCAGGGCGCGGACCAGTTCGATTTGCTTGAAGACGGCGTTTACCGCGGTGTCCACTTCGGACAGGGCCGTGAACACTGTTTTTTCATATGTCGCCAGGCGTTCCTGGCGTACGGCCTGCTGCCGGCTCACTTCGGCCCGGCGGCTGCCTCCATCGATGATCGGGGCGGTCAGGGACGCGGCCAGATTGGCCAGCCAGTTATCGAAGATGCGGCTCAGGTCGCCGCCGCTGTGCTCGAAATTGCCAGTCAGACGCAGCGCCGGCATGCGGTCGGCCCGGGCGGCGGCCAGATCCCAGCCCGATTCGAGCAGGCGCTGCCAGGCTGCGCGGATGTCGGGCCGCTCGCGCAGCAGGTCTGCCGGAAGCCCCGTGTCAGGCAGCGGTATGGGTTCCGGGAGAGTCGTGGCGTTTGAGAGGTTTACACTGCCCGGTGCCTTGCCCAGCAGCAGGTTGATCCGGTTCTCCAGGCGCACGGCTTCGGATTTCAGGGGGAAAATGACGGTTTGAGTCTGGGCGATGGCTTCACGCTGTTGCAGCACGTCCAGGGCCGAGGCCAGCGAGTTGGTGAAGCGCAGTTCAAGAGAGGAGAGGATGTCCGCGTTGGTGCGCTGCTGCTCTTCAAGCACGGCAAGCTGTTGCCTGGTCGAGCACAGGGAGATCCAGGCTCCGACGACTTCGCCGCTTAAGGTCAGGGATGCCGTGCGCAAATCGTCGCGGCTGGCCATGACCGCCAGCGTGTCGGCCTGCCGCAGCGCCCTGACCCTGCCCCAGAGGTCGAGTTCATAGCTGGCCGCGAGTCCCAGTCCGTAGGCGTCGCTTTCGATCTGGTTTCGGGTGTCGATCTTGTTCCAGGTCCGTGTGGCCTCGGCACTTGCGCCAAGAGTCGGCCACAGGGCGCTGCCGGTTTTTTGCGCGGCCGCCTTGGCCTGTTCGAGCCTGGCCAGGGCCGTGCGAATGTCCGGGGAGGAGCGCAGCGCTTCATCCATCAGTGCGTTGAGGTCTTCACTGTGCAGCTCCCGCCACCATTGTTCGGCCGGTTCATGCTCCCCGGCATGCAGCCGGTAAGCCTGCGGCGGTTCCGGCACTGACGGGGGCACGGGGGCAAAAGCGTGGCAGCCGCTCAAAAAAAGGACAAGGAAAACGAGTAGCCTCATGCGATGCGCTCCGGCGGGAGGAGAAGGAAGAAGGTTGTGTGCGGCGTGACCATGCGTGCAATCCGAGCCTGACACGTACATTTGAAGGGTCTGCTCCTGAAAGTCGCGGGCTGGTCTCAGGCCGGCAGCGATGCCGAGAATTTTTTGTCGACCACGAGGATGTGGCTGGTCAGCCAGCCGCTCAGGAAATGGTACATGTCCCAGGCCAGTCCTTCCGAGGCCAGGATTATGTCCAGATCAAAGAGTTGGAGCTGGTCAACGAAGGCCAGGTGTTCGTCCCGGTGCTCCGCCAGATCGGCGTAGCCCGCTGCGTCCATGATCGTCTCCTCGGTCCTGAAATGATACTGGGCGTATTCCTTGAGTTGGTTCAGGATTTCCTGCAGGTCGCCCATGGATGCGTGACCTATGCCGTCCGCCAGCGTGTTGATGATTTCAACCAGGCGCTGGTGCTGGGTGTCGACTTCGGGGATATTCGTTTCAAAAGACTGATCCCAAACGATTTTTTTATTCATTCCCTACGGCTCCTGGGCTTGGCGGTGAAAAATATCTGCTATCATTAACCCAGAGCGCCTTGCGGGAAAAGGGGCAATTCCCGCTTAATCGTGGATTTGGCGTAGCAAAGCCATGGTCCCGGCTCAGGCGGTTTCGGCAGCCTCCCGGGGTGGATAGCTCAGGATGACGGCCGGGTTGGCCAGGGCGCGCAGGCCGGCCAGGGCCAGGGCTGACATTTCGTCCTCGCCCGCATGAATCATGACCGGTCCCAGGAATTCTACCCGCTCGGCGATGCTGTCCGTCAGTTCCCGGTCATGCGCGAGCCCGCCGGTCAGGACCACGGCGTCGACCTGGCCGCGCAGCACCGCGCCCATGGCCCCGATTTCCTTGGCCACCTGGTAAGCCATGGCCTGCCGCACTTCCCGGGCCATTTCATCGCCATTGCGGATGCGTTCCGCAATTTCCACGCCGCTGGCCGTGCCCAGGTAGGCCAGGAAACCGCCCTGGCC
>JAWLHW010000120.1:0-7308 GCA_041690155.1 Desulfomicrobium sp.
GCCAGAAGCAGTCCCATGGCCTGGATGTTCTCCTCGGCGCAGTCGGCCCCGCAGGCGGTGATGTTCATGGCCCACAGGTCGGCATCCCTGGCCGCGAAGGAAAATGTCGTGTCGACATGGCTGGCGCCGGGCGTGAGGTTCAGTTCCAGGGGAGCCTGCGGTGTCAGCTCGGCCAGGTAGGCCAGGATCTCTTCCACCGCCATGGTCAGGCGCAGGGCCTTGCCATGATCCAGTCCGAAAACCGTGCCGCACTGTTCGGCCATGCCTTGGACCATGGGAATCCAGGCCGGGTCCGCGTGCAGGCGCAGGCTGATGCCGCCGGCTGTCATCAGCCCTCCAGCGCTTCGGTCGTCGAAGCGTGAATCCGGAACAGTTTCATGAATCCCGAAACCCTGAACACCTCGTCCACCATGCCGGACAGGCCGCAGAAGGCGAGGCTTCCGCCGGAGACCTTGAGCTTTTTGCCAGAGGCCAGGATGCTGCGCAGGCCCGCGGAGCTGATGTATTCGAGGCCGCTCAAATCTGCCACAAGGTTCGCGTGCCCCTGTTCGAGCAGTTCCGTGCAGGCGGCCTCGAAGCGGGGGGCCGAGATGGCGTCCATGCGGCCGGTGCAGGTCAGCAGGGCCTTGGTTTCGACGATCTGGCTTTCAATATTCATGGATTCTCCTTTGGGGATGGAAGTCACTTTGGTGCGGGTCCGAGATAGCGCACCGCGAGCATGGTGATGTCGTCCTTTTCCTCGGCCATGAGGTAGCCCGCGAACTGGGCCTGGGGCAGCCAGTGCAGGACCAGTCGCAGGGGCTGGGCCGCGGCTTGCGAGACCGTCGACAGGGCAGGAGCACTGCAAAAAGAAGGGCTTTCATGGCCGGTGCGCCTCCAGACGAAGGACCAGGTTGCCCGCGACCTGACGGCGGTAATCCGCCGTGGCCCGCACGTCGTCGATGGGGCGCACGGCCGCGCGCACGAGGCCTGCCGCGTGGCTCAGGTTGCCGGAGGTCAGGGCGCGGCCCGTCAGCCAGGACTCGGCCTCGGGGCAGCGCAGCACCGTGGGAGCCACGCTGCCGAAGGCCAGCCGGATGTCCTGAATGATATCGCCGTCCAGGTACAGCAGGGCGGCCAGGCTGGCTACGCTGATGGCCAGGGCCTGGCGCCTGCCGACCTTCTCGAAATGCTGCACGGCGTCCGGATCAGGCAGCGGGAGGAGTACGCGCGCCAGGATCTCGCCGGGCTCGAGAACGGTCCGTCCGGGGGCGGTGATGAATTCCGCCACGTCCAGCACCCGCTCTGCGTCCCGCGACAGGAGCGCCACTCGCGCCTCGAGGGCGTACAGGGCAGGCAGGGTGTCGCCGGCGGGAGATGCCGTGCAGAGGTTCCCGCCCAGGGTGGCCTGGTTGCGCACCAGGGGCGACCCCAGCTGACGCACGGCTTGGTGGAGCAGGGGCAGGCGGGCGGCGACGGTCCCGGATTCCAGCAGGTCCGTCAGGGTCGTGGCCGCGCCGATCTCAATGATCCCGCCCGTCGTTTCCAGGCCGCGCAGCGCGGGGATGCGCTCAAGACAGCAGATCCGCGCTTCGGAATTTCCGGCCCTGCGCCGCACGAGGTAGTCCGTTCCTCCGGCCATGACGGCGGTGTCCGGTTCGCCCAGGAGGTCCCACAGCTCGGCCAGGGTCCCCGGCAGGTAGACGCTCATGGTTTGTCCACCTTGTGTACCGCATCGAGGATGCGGGTGTAGCCCGTGCAGCGGCAGAGGTTTCCGGACAGGGCCTCGCGTATGACCTCGCGGCCTGGGTGCGGGTCGCGGGCCAAAAGGTCCGCAGCGGCCACGACCATGCCCGGCGTGCAGAACCCGCACTGCACGGCGCCGTGCTCGGTAAAGGATTGTTGCAGGGCGTGGGGCGCCTCAGGGCTGCCGAGGCCCTCGATGGTGGTCAGGTCCTGGCCGTCAAGCTGGGCTGCCAGCGTCAGGCACGACAGGCGGGCCCGTCCGTTGATCAGGATGGCGCACGCACCGCATTCGCCGGTGCCGCAGCCTTCCTTGGTGCCAGTCAGCCCCAGCCTTTCGCGCAGGAGATCCACGGCGCGCTCGTCGCCGCGCACGTCCAGTTCCGTGTCCCGGCCGTTGATGCAAAAACGGATGATCATGCCTGTGCTTCCCGTGAGGCCAGAAGTTTAAGAATCATGGCCGGCGTGACCGGGGCGCGGGTTATGTGCGCGCCCAGGGCGTCGGACAGGGCCGAGGCCACGGCCGGCAGCGGGCCGTTCATGCCCACCTCGCCCACGCCCTTCATGCCGAAGGGCCCGCTGTGCTCCAGCGTTTCCACGGCCACGGACTGCGTGTCCGGCAGGTCCAGGCTGGTGGGGATGAGGTAGGTCGAGAGGTCCGGGGTGGTGATTCGGGCGTTTTCGGCTCCGAAGCCTTCCATCAGGGCGAAGCCGAGCCCCTGGGCCACGGCCCCTTCGATCTGCTGGTGAAAGTTCTGGGGATTGAGGACGCGGCCGCCATCGGTGGCCGCGAGATAGTCGCAGACCCTTACCTGGCCGGTGAGTTCGTCGACCTCGACGCGCACCAGATGCGCCGCGAAGGGGAAGATCAGGTGCGGGAATCCGATGGGAAATTCCCTGCCCGTGTCCGGCACCTCGCGGGAGACGGGCATGAGGTATTCGGCCACGCAGATCCGGTCGTCGCGGGGCAGCATGGCGCCCATGTCCGTCAGGGGCAGCTCCTTGCCCGTGGGCAGGTGCCTGACCGCCCCGGGCACCAGGGTGAAGCCGCCGGGTTCGTCGATCATGAGGGCCAGGGCCGCGCGGCGGACGAGCTTTGAGGTCATCAGCTCGCAGGCCTTGATCAGGGCCTGTCCGAAGGTGTAGGTGGTCCGGCCGGCCGAGGCCGAGCCCGACGGGTGGGAGCGCTCCGTGTCCGGCTGGATGACTTCGAGACGTGCTGCGTCCTGACAGAGCATTTCGCCCGCGATTTGGGCGAAGGTCGAGGCGTTGCCCTGGCCCATGTCCGGGACGCCGCTGTAGATGACGAAGCGCCCGTCTGGCGTCAGTTCGATCTTGGCGATGGCATTGTCGGCCAGGCCCCGACCGTAGCCCATGCCGTTGAAGACGGCGGCGATGCCGACGCCGCGACGGGTGAACGCGGGGGCATCTTTTTTCCATGCCTCACGCGTGGTCCACAGCTCGTGGCCCTGGACGCGGCGCAGGCACTCGTCAAGGCCCACGGAAGAGGTCAGCGTGACGCCCGCGCAGTTGCGGTCCCCGCGGCGCAGGGCGTTCTGGCGGCGCAGGTCAAGGCGGTCCCGCCCGAGGCGGTCGGCCAGGCGGTCCATCATGCCCTCGAAGGCCAGGCTGGCCTGGGCCACGCCAAAGCCCCGGAAGGCGCCGCCGACGGGGTTGTTGGTGTAGACGCACAGGCCCCGGCAATCCATGTGCTCCACCCGGTAGGGCCCGGCGGCGTGTTCCATGCCCAGTTCCATGATCTCCCCGCCCAGGTGGGCGTAGGCCCCGGTGTCGTAGCAAAGGCGGCAGACCAGGCTCCTGAGTGTGCCGTCGTTCATGGCACCCAGCCGGTAGTGCATTTTGGCCGCGTGTCGCTTGTAGCCGGCCAGAAAGCTTTCCTCCCTGTCCCACCACATCTTGATGGTCCGCCCCGGGAGACGCAGGGCCGCAAGGCCCAGGAGGCACTGCACCGTGACCCCGTCCTTGCCGCCGAACCCGCCGCCGAGGAACGGGCTGTGGACGCGGATCTTCCACGGCTCAAGGCCCAGGGCGTGGCCGATCTCGAAGCGGTCGCGGAAAGGGGCCTGGGTGGAGACGGTCAGGTGCAGGACGCCGTCCTCGTCCAGACGGGCCAGGCCGTTCTCGGTCTCCAGGAAGGCGTGGGCCTGGGACGGGGTGAAGAAGGTTTCCTCGAGGACCACATCGCACTGCGCCAGGGCCTCTTCGGCGTCCCCCTTGCGGATCTCGGCGGCGAGCAGGACATTGGAACCGTGAGCCTCGTGGAGGAGCGGGGCGTCCGGGGCCTGGGCCGCGTCCATGTCGGCCAGGATCGGCAGGGGCTCGATGTCCACTCGGATGAGGGCCAGAGCCTGACGCAAGATGTCGCGCGATTCCGCCACCACGAGGGCCACGGGGTCCCCGCAATGGCGGACCCTGGTTCCGCACAGCACGGGCATGTCCTTGTGCACGATGCCCTGCCGGTTCGACCCCGGCACGTCCTCGCGGGTCAGGACGGCGTGCACGCCGGGCAGGGCACTGGCCGCGGCGACATCGATGCCGCGCAGGATGCCGTGGGGCACGCCGCAGCGTCTGGCCCCGGCCCAGAGCAGGCCTGGCGGGTAGCTGTCGGCGCTGAAAAGCTCCGTGCCGCACGCCTTGGCCAGGGCGTCCAGGCGGGGGCGGGCGGGGCCGATATCGTAAGGTTCATGAGGCATGGACACATCCTTGGGCTGAAAAAGTGCCAAACAGTGCGAAAGAAAAGGGCTTTGTGTCAACTCGCGGGGCCGCCGCCCGGTCTTTTCCTTTCACCGGCCGGGCAGGGCGGCCCAGTCCGAGCGGATGCAGTCCATGAGTTCCCTGGCCTCGTCGGTCAGCAGCAGCGGAAGCGAGAAGTCGGGGTCCGAGGTGAGTTTTTGCAGCAGCAGTACGTCGGTCCCGGTCCACAGCGGCAGCAGTCCGCCGAAGAAATAGCCATGCTCACGGGCCGTTTCCGCAGCCGCGGGCAGCCCCGGATGGGCCAGGGGCAGCTGCAGGTGGTAGGCGTGCCGTCCGGGATGCCCGGCCTCGAAGGCTTCGATGGCTTCGCAGAGGTCCGCGCCTGGTTCGTCGACCAGAAGCTTGGCCAGGGATGCACCTTCCATGGTCGTCACGCCGGCGCGTGTTCGCCCGCTGGCGGGGCTGGCGGCCCCGAAGGACCTCTTCAGACCATATTTTGTGTACATGTTTTTGATAAAGTCGGCAAAGCGTTCGGGCAGGTGCACCGTGTGGGGCACATCTCGATAGACGCGCAGTTCGTTCAGCAGGGAGATTCTGCCCTCGACTCCGTCGGTGCTGCCTTCGGGCCTGGGTGGCATGGCTTCCATCTCCAGGGCGTAGGGAGGACAGGAGAAATGGCGGGCCAGCTTTTGGGTGATGAGGTGGTCGCACACGCTTTGGCCGAAGATGGCGTTGAGGCCCAGCTCTTCCGGCAGGGTGGCCAGGGAAGCTTTGGTCATGCGCATCGTAAGGGTGCCCCCGCGATAGGGCGGCAGGATCATGAGTCCTCCCGACTCCATGATGCCCGGGTTCGGGGCCACCCGGAAGAAGGCCGTCAGGCCGACCACGTCCTCTGCCGGCGTGCGGGCCACGAACTGGTAGAGTTCCGGCCCGGCGTTGGCGGCCGTGATCTGTTCGGGGTCGTAGACATAGTCCAGGGGAAAATTCTCCCCGTAAATGGCGAAATAGAGTCTGGCCACGCCTTCGGCGTCTTCGGGCCGGAAGGGGCCGACCGTGACGCTCTGGCCGGGTTCGACGGTTCCGGGGTTGGCGCGCAGGCGGTCCAGGTTTTCCTTTCGGGTGCGGGTCATGGGGTTCTCCCGTGGGAAGGGTTGAGGGTGCCCGGGGACGGTTTTCCGGTCTGGCGGATCAGCAGCCAGGCGCCAAGGGCCAGCAGCGCCGAGAGCCGGAACAGGGCCGCGTGGGACAGGCCCATGCCGAGCATCATGCCGCCGAGCCAGGGGCCCAGGACATAGCCTGCGTCCATGGTGGACAGCATGAGGTTGGCGGTCAGGCCGCGTTTGGACGGGTCGGCCAGGTGAAAGAGGGTCGATTGCAGAAGCGGCATGGCCACGCCCATGCAGGCGCCGAAAAGGGCGGCCGCGAGCAGGAATGGCAGGGGCGATGCGACCAGGGAGTAGGACGCGTAGCATCCCGCCAGGGCGAGGAAGGTGAGCATGAGGGTCCGGCGCTTGTCCAGGCTGTCGAAACGGGCGCTGCCGAACAGGCGTACGGCGATGGTGGCCCCCGTGGACACGGTGAAAAAGAGGCCCGCGTTGGCCAGCCCAAGGCTCGCCCCGAAGTCCTTCATGAAGAAGAAGAGCAGGGTGGAGCCGAGAAATGTCAGCAGGCCCGCGCCGAGGACGAGGGCAACGCCGGAGTTTCGCAGGGCTGAACCGATCTCGGCGAGACCCTTTGATGCCCGTCCCGAAGAGGTCTGCCTTTCATTTTCCTGCGCCTGTCGCGCATGAGGACCGAGGGGTGCCAGGAGAGCCAGAGCCGGCAGGGTCATGAGAGAGACCCAGGCATAGGCGTGCCCGGCGTCGGGGACGAGCTGGAGCAGGTACTCCATGAGCGGGGGCATGACGGCGAAGGGCAGCATGGTGGTCAGGGAAAAAAGGCCGAAGCCCTGGCCGCTTCTGGTCGGCGGGATGAAGTGCACGAGCAGGGCGGTGGTGGCCGAGACCAGACTCACGAAGGCCGCGCCGTGAAAGACGCGCAGACAGATGAGCGCGGGAAGGCTGGTGGCCCAGGCGTAGCCGAGCAGGGCGAGAGCGATCATGACCAGGCTTGCGCGCATGACAGGCAAAGCGTTGCCAGGCCCGAGGCCGGGGCTGATGAATGGGCGCAGCACGAAGGCGGCCAGGGGTTCCAGGGCGAGAATCCAGCCAGCCCAGAAGGGGGAGATGCCCATGGAGATGAGGTAGGGATAGAGGCCGTAGAAAACGGCGATGTTGCCGAACCCGAACAGGGCCACCAGGCACAGGGATACGAAGGGATACGAGAAGAGGGTGGCGTTCGGGGACATTGCTTCTTCCTGGTTTGGTTGGGGATGTGCAGTCCTTAACGGGCTTGGTCGCCTTTTGCCAGAGGGGAATTGCCCTTGCGGCGAATCGGTCCCCCAGCGACGGGAATGATTGACGAAGGGCGTCAGACAAGCCGCTATTACAGCTTGAACCGCGCTTTGGAAGGATATGCGTTTTTCGTGACCGTCCGATTATGCATTGCGTTAACGCCCTGTCATGACATATGTTTCTTGGAGGAGACGAGCATGAATTCACTACTCAAGGAACTCACGGACGACCTGCTGTCGCAAAAAGTCGTCCCTGCGCTGGCGCTTGGCTGTGTCATCGGCGTTCTCATTGTCGTTATCGAGGTCTCCCTGAGCGCCATGATTTTCTCGGGCTCGCTTGCACCGCTTGCAACGCGAGCCTCGGGGCTGCTGCTTTTCGGCGCGGTGGTCATGGGCATCCTTCTTGCCCTGACCAGTTCCTTCCGGTCCACCATATGTCTGCCGCAGGATGCTCCGGTGGCTGTCCTCGCGGGAATGGG
>JAWLHW010000121.1:0-7233 GCA_041690155.1 Desulfomicrobium sp.
TGACCCCGGTTCAGTCCATGGATGTCGACGAGGCCCGGGCCTATCTGTCCGGCAAGACCCTGCAGGAAGTGACCATTCTCGACGTGCGTCAGCCGGGTGAATATGAAGAGGGGCACATCCCGGGAGCCAGGCTTGTGCCGCTGCCGGCGTTGACCGACTCCCTGGACGAGATCGACCCTTCAAAGCCCGTTCTGGTTTATTGCGCCATCGGCGGACGCAGCCGGATCGCCGCCCAGACCCTGGCTGGCAAGGGCTATGACCAGGTCATCAACATGAGCGGCGGCTTCAAGGCCTGGAACGGCCAGGCGGCTTTTGGCGCGGAAGAGGTCGGCGTGGACATTTTCGCGGAGCTCGACAGTGCCGAAATGATTCTGGCCACGGCCTATTCCCTGGAAGAGGGGCTGCGCGATTTCTATCTGCGCATGCTGGAGAGGGTCAGTGACGAGAAGGTGAAGAGCGTGTTCCGCCTCCTGGCCGACATTGAAATCAAGCACAAGGATCGTCTTTTCGCCGAATATACCCGCATCAGCGGCAAGGACGATCGCGGCGATTTCGAGTGCCGTTTCGTCACTCCGCTCATGGAGGGCGGAATGACCACCGAGGAATACATGGAACGCTTCAAACCGGATTTTGACAGCCCGGTGGACGTCATCTCCCTGGCAATGTCCATCGAAGCCCAGGCGCTGGATCTGTACATACGTTCCGCCGCCTGGACTCAGAGCGACGAGAACAAGGCCATCCTGGAGCAGATCGCCAGTGAGGAAAAGACGCATCTGGAACGATTGGGTCAGCTCATGGACGAGTTGGTCGGCGGCGGATCCAGGGCTACGAACTGATATTTGATACGTATTGCTTGAGTCCATAAACATACTGATATTATGGAGCTTTTTTGCTCTCATTTTGGGTACTTCTCTGGAACGAAAAATTCCGAACGTACGAAAATGAGTGGGTAGTGAGAGAAGTTTTGCGCACGGTGTACGGTCTTTGCGCTGGGAATTTCGGATCAAACTACTTACCTTTTGGGAGTGGTGCTCAAAATTTCAAATATGACAACACGTTGTTCAAAGATAATCGCATGGGCACACCCTTTGCTCTATGGAATTACCAAGCGGTCGAAAAACAGGGCCGATCATATCCAGAGAATTTAGGGGAGAATGTCATGAAGCAGTTATGTTACCTTTTCTGGCTTGCAGGGATGGCAACTCTTGTTGCTTATGGCTGGAGCGATACACTTTTGAACCAGGTTTCCGACGTAGTGCATTTCATGGGACAGCTCGTTGCCTTTGTGATTGCTTGAGCTTTAACGGTTCCACTTTCGCGTATCCACGACGGGAAGGGTCTGATACCTTCACGTCGTGGTTTTTTTTGTTCTTCGCGTCGCTCCTTTCCCTTTGATGGCTGAACGACTGATGACTGAACGACGGCCAGGAGACCGTGATATGCATGTGTCTGGCCCAAAATTGGTGATTTTCTGCCCTGTTGCGTTGCGGCGGAGCGCAAGATAGGGCTTGGCCATGTCCGTCGCAGTCCTTTATTCCACCGAACATTCGGCCTGGGTACGCTACGAGCGTCCCCGGGCTATTTTTGTGACCTACAGACACGATGAAGTGCCGCAGCTTCTCGTCCATCTGGAGTCCGAAGTAGAGAGAAGCGGGCTTCATGCCGTGGGATTTCTGGCCTATGAAGCGGGCAGCGGCTTTGATCCGGCCATGCCCGATTCGTCCTGCGGCGCATTTCCCCTGGCCTGGTTCGGGCTGTTCGACGCCCCTGTTACCGTGACTCTGGACCCCGCAACGTCTGTCCCTGCTCTGGACTGGGTTTCGGAATTGGACGCCTGCGCCCATGCCCGCGCCCTGGAGTGTATTCATGAGTATCTGGCTCGGGGGGAAACCTATCAGGTAAATTTTACGCATCGCCTGCGCGCTCATTTCAGCGCCGCTCCCTGGGAGTTCTTCAGCAGCCTCGTCCATCGCCAGCCATCATCGCACGCAGCCTACATCGAGACTCCCGATTTCGCCATATGCAGCGCATCGCCGGAGATGTTTTTTGAGCGGGAAGGGGAGAATATCTGGTCCCGCCCCATGAAAGGCACCGCTCCGAGAGGCCGCTGGCGCGAAGAGGACGAGGCCTTGGCCCGGACTCTTGCGGTATCGGAAAAGGAGCAGGCCGAAAACGTGATGATCGTCGACATGGTCAGAAACGACCTCGGACGGGTCTGCCTGCCCGGCAGTGTGCACGTGCCCGAACTCTTCCGCGTGGAGCGTTATCCAACGCTCTGGCAGCTCACCTCCCTGGTGCGCGGGCGCACGCTGGAGTCAACGGCGCGGGTCATGGCGGCCCTGTTCCCGGCCGCGTCCATCACGGGTGCGCCCAAGGTCCGGACCATGCGGATCATACAGGAACTCGAAGTCTCGCCACGCCGCATCTATACCGGGAGCATCGGGGTGATGAGCCCCGGCCGGGCGGCGCGTTTCAATGTGGCCATCCGCACGGTGCTGGTCGACAAGACCACGGGCATGGCCGAGTACGGAGTGGGCGGAGGCATTGTCTGGGATTCCGATCCGCAGGCGGAATTTCGCGAAACGCGCATCAAGGCGCGCGTGCTGGCCGCTCCGGACCCAGAATTTCTGCTGCTTGAAACCATGCGCTGGACGCGGGAAGAAGGAATTTTTCTGCTCGACGGGCATGTAGGCCGCCTGGAAGAAAGCGCCGCATATTTCGGTTTCGGGTTCGACCAGGCGGCCCTGCGGGGTGCTCTTGAACAGGAAATCATGGTGGCTGATGGACACGAAGGAGTGCTGCGCCTGACTTTGGACCGTACCGGGTGCTGGAATATCGAGCACCGCCCTCTGCCCGCGCCAGCGCCTTGCCGGGTGTCTTTGGCCGTGTCGGCGGTGGATGCGTCCGATCCGTTTCTTTTTCACAAGACCACGCGGCGCGAGGTTTACGAACGGGCCCGGGAGCACGTGCCAGGAGTGGACGATGTGCTGCTCTGGAACGAGCGAGGGGAGATCACGGAATCGACCATCGCCAATCTGGTCGTCGAACTGGCTGGCGAACTGATCACGCCGCCTCTCGCGTGCGGGTTGCTACCGGGCACAATGCGTGCCCGGCTGCTGTATGAAGGACGGATCAGGGAAGGGGTGGTGCGGGTGGATGATCTGCGCCGTTGCACAAGGCTGTGGCTGATCAATTCCGTGCGCGGATGGCGTGAATGTGTTCTGGTTGATGCAGGGGCAGCGCGTCCCTAGTCGGCGTCGTATCCGCGCCGATAGAACCAGGCCGCCGTCAGGCCAATGACCACGAAAATGACGTCGCGCACAATGTAGAAGACCATGTCATCCGAGGCTGTTGGGGCGCTTGAGAAGCATCCGCAGTTCAGGTCGATGCCCCGGGCGTAGGCGCTGACCACGGCGGCCAGAAAGGCGACCAGCATGGCATTGGCCAGGAACAGGGCTGGCCCAGTCCAGGCCCGGAACAAAAGCAGGAAGGCCACGATCATTTCCAGCCAGGGCAGGGTCAGGGCCGTAAAGTTAATAAGCGCGTCCGGCAGGATGAGGTAGCTGCCAACGCTGGCGGCAAAGTCGGCCGGAGCCAGAATTTTTTGCGGGGCGGCAGCCACGAAGATAAGGGCCAGGGCCAGGCGCGAACCCCGAGCCAGGGAAGCGGCGTTCATGATTTTTCTCCCAGGGTTTCGGGATCAAGAGATGGTGAGTCCTGAGGCGTCGGTTCCGCTGAAGGCGTGTCAAGAGCTTCCGGTTCAGGCACTGCCGAATCCGGGATCAACGCTTCCTCTTCCTCGGGGGTGGGTCCCAGAGGCTGGTCCAGCGGGGCGGATTCAGGCGGCAAGGAGTCCTCAGGCGCTTCCTTCGGAGGCGCTGGCTGAAGCTGCTGGTCCATGGGTACGGTCTGCACTGGTGCCGGCTGATCAGGTGCGGTTTCACGCGGCTGCGTTTCAGACGGAGTTTCCTCAGAACTGGAGTTCAAAGGAGCCTGTTCTTCAGCCTGCGGCGCTTGGGGTGCTTGTTCTGTCGTTGCCTGGCTACCCGTGGCAGTGGGCAGACCCTGGTCCCGCCACAGCGTCCATCCGTTCTTGAGTACGCGAACATCCTGCAATCCCATGCTCTCAAGCTGCTGGGCCAGTTCATGGCTCAGTTCGCAGAATTCCCCGTCACAATAGGTGACTATTGTAGTCGCCCCTTCCAATTGCTCCCGCAGCAATGGAAAATCCTGCCCAAACATGATGGGATCAAGAGAAAGCGCGCCCTCGATATGTCCAGTCGCGTATTCGTCAGCTTCCCGCGCATCTACAAAAACCGCCTTGCCGGATTCAAAAAGAAGGGCCGCCTCGGTAATGGATATTTCTCCACGCTGGGCAGCAAGCTGCGCCGCACTTTCCGGATCATGGACCAAGGGCAGTCTGTCCGGCCGCGTGGCATTGAAGGCCAGCGCCAGCCCGACGGAAATGGCTATGATGATCGCCGTTTTTATACCAAAAGAAATGGGTGGTTTCATGTATTGCTCCTGCGTACGTGGGTGTGTTCCTACGATCTCACGCCCTGCAAGGCAAGAGCGGGGTGGGAGCCGGCGGTGTAAGGTTTTTCGACGGCCAGTCGAACCTCTTAACAGAACATGCCTATTTCAGGCTCCATGTCCGTAGGCAACGCTAGTGCTCAAGCACCCCATCTTCAACACGCTTAACGTGCGTTCCAGATCTGCGATAAAGGTAGAAATCTTATCTTTCTGCACTGTTTGTGACGCGCGGAGCGGTTGGCGTGATCAACGTCTGCGGTGTGACGGGGCTCATGTCTTTCGTGGCCTGTGCCGCCGGGACATGCCTATATGGCTTGATAAAAAATGGCGTATATTTTGCTTTTTTACAGCCAATAACGAGTGTGCTCAAAATCCACACGTAAGGGAGGGTTATGAAAAAGCTACTTGCATCGGTGATTGGATGTTTGGTTTTTTTTGCCGGGTCGGCATATGCACTAACAATTACCCCGACTTCTGACAGCACCACTCTTGTGGACAACTTGCTGGGCAGCGGGATTAGCGTGATTTCAAGCGCTTTTACCGGAGCCTCTGGCTCTGCGGGCCTTTTTTCCGGAGCGGGCGGAGCGATTGGCATTAACTCCGGCATCATCCTGACCAGTGGTCAGGCCGACTTGGCAGTCGGTCCGAATAACTCGGGAAGTGCAGGCCAGAACAACGGCTTCGGAGGCTCGGCGACTTTGGACGCACTTATTCCAGGCTATTCGACCAATGATGCAGCCATACTTGATATCGTGTTCACTTCCGACACGGGAAACCTATTTTTTAATTTTGTTTTTGCCTCAGAGGAATACAATGAGTACGTGGGTTCAGTGTACAATGACGTATTCGGTTTTTTTCTGGATGGAGTGAACATCGCTCTTTTGCCAAATGGGAGTCCTGTGTCCATTAACAATGTCAATCTTGGTGCTAATCCTTCATATTATATCAATAATTCAGGAGTTCTAGCCCCAGTTGACCTCCAGTACGACGGCTTCACAACAGTACTTACGGCGCAAGCCTTGGGATTAAGCGCCGGGGAGCACATCATTTCGCTGCAAATTGCCGATGCCGGTGATTTCATTCTTGATTCCGGCATTTTTCTTCAAGGAGGTTCGTTTAGTGCAGACCAACCCAATCCCAATCCCGTTCCCGAACCATCCACTCTGCTTTTAGTCGGTGCAGGACTGGTTGGACTGCTCAGATTACGTCGCAAGGCGTGAAATGTTTTTGTTGTCGGAAAAGTTGTCAGTTGATAAAAAGAATCATATATTACAAACGAATGGATTGCATACAGCAGGCCTGACTGCTGGCAAAGCCACCTCAAAACCCTCGTCGAATGACGGGGGTTTTGTTGTTAAATCATCATGTTGCCCAGTGTTGGCTTGGCGTAGCTGAAGTGCGGGTTTGTCTGCATCGGTGGCGATGAAGGCAGATGACGCTGGGAGTGCGGGGAAGGATATTTTGAAAAAGAAAGAGGGGCTAGATTGTTACATCTAACCCCTTAATTTCTAATGGTCGGGATGAGAGGATTTGAACCTCCGGTCTCTGCGTCCCGAACGCAGCGCTCTACCAGCCTGAGCCACATCCCGATTGAGGAAATGCTATCTAGCCAAGATGATTTTGGTTGGCAAGGATTATTTTTGTTTTCCATCGTGTTGTCAGACTTTCGTTTTTTCACTAAAAAGGCCTGTACACAAATATTTACGAACTCTGGAAGATCCTTCGCATTCATGCTCGGTGATCTCGCCGGAGGGGTGCGAAAATGACTACAGCTTTTCATGTGCTGGTGGTGGATGACGAACCTGCGCTCAGGGAAATCTGCGAAGAGGCACTTTCCGGCGTCGGCTATGAAGTGACCCTGGCCTCCAACGGGCAGGACGCTTTGGGCAAGCTTGGGGCGCATGGCTTTGATCTGGTCATCAGCGACTTGCGCATGCCCGACATGAATGGTCAGGATCTCTTGAGCCAGATACGCAAGCACCAGCTTGACGTGGATTTTCTGGTCATGACCGGCTACGGGACCACGGAAACCGCCGTGGACATCATGAAGAACGGCGCGGCAGATTACATCGCCAAACCGTTCGACATCAAACATCTGCTTTTGCGGGTGCGCTCCATCCTTGAACAGCGCAGAAGCCGCAAGGAGCAGGAAAAGCTGTCCGCCGTGGTGCGCATGCTGAGTCTGAGCAAGCGGCTTGGCACCCAGCTCAATCATGTGGCCGTGGTGGATGAGTTTCTGATCCACCTGCGCGAGAATTTTTCCCCCGACGCCATCTGTCTGCTCCTGCCGGAAATGCTGGAGCGTGGTCCGTCCCTCATGCAGGGTCGCCTGCTTGAAAACAATGAGGTGTTGCGCTTTTTTGTGACCAAGCTGTGCGAGCGGATTCTGCGCCAGGGCAAGTCCTATCTTCTGGACCAGCTTACCCTGCAGCAATCTTCCTTTAATTCATCCCTGTTCCCGGGGGGCTTTCCCTATTCGGTCATGGCTGTGCCGCTGGATCTGCCGCAAAAGCGCATCGGGGTCATCACCCTGGTCCGCGACAAGGAGAATCCCCTCTATTGCGAGCAGGACCTGCAGTTGCTTGGCGTTTTTGCTTCCCACACGGCATCTTCCCTGCAGAACTCCCACCTTTACTCGCGTCTGCGGACCATGAACCAGGATGTGATCCGCTCCTTTGCCCAGGCTGTGGAACTCAAGGA
>JAWLHW010000122.1:0-7026 GCA_041690155.1 Desulfomicrobium sp.
CATGTCTGCGGCCGGGATGACGCCCATGGCGTGCCAGCCTTCACAGATGGCCAGTTCAACTTCGAGCCAGACCCTGAACTTGTGTTCCAGGGTCCATATCTCGCCCATTTCCTTGCGGGTATAACGATCGATCATGGTGGTGCGGGTGGGTTGATGTTTGAGGCCGCAGCATTTTGCGGCAGAAAATGAAAAAGGCAGCCGGAGCTGCCTCTTGTCAGGACGCCGAAGAGGTTGTGTCCGGGGCCGGAGTGGACGGGGTGTCCTTTTTCTTGCCGTTGCCGCCGGAGTCCTTGCTGTAGCCGGACGCGTACCAGCCGCCTCCTTTTAAGACAAAGGAGGTGTTGGAGATCAGCCTCTGGGACGTGCCCCCGCAGACCGGACAGACTTTTTCCCTGTCCTTGAAATCCTTCTGCCATTCCTCGAAGATCTGACGGCAGTCTTCACAGCAGTATTCATAAATGGGCATAGTTCACTCCCTGAAAACAGGGCCTACTTTTTGGCAGCGGCCTTGGCTTCTTTGATACGTTCCTTGATGCGCTCGGCACGGCGTTTGCGACGACGATCAATCTCTTTTTTGCGTTCGATTTTCTTCTGAGCCATTATGTATTCCTCCAATGGGATAAAATTGTATGCGGTTTCAAAGAAAGGCCACTTATAATAGTGCCACACTCTTTGTCCAGTGGCAATGTGCGTCAAAAAGCCTGCTTCAGACGGGCTGGAGCGTATATTCCCGCGATCCAAGCCCGAGGCTTGCGGCATACTCCAGCAGGTAGTCGCCCCGTACGTGACCGTGGATGGCCTCGAATTTGTCCTGCCCGGGGCTTATGTCCGCTGGCAGGGCGCTGGGGTGCAGGGGCTGGGCCTGGTTGACCATGTCCAGGCAGGCCTGGTCCAGGGCCACCGGGTTCCAGGAGGCCAGAAGCCCCATATCCGGACAGATGGGCGCATCGGAGAAACCCGTGCAATCGCATCCGGGGCTGACCTGCTGGATGAAACTTAAATGCAACGTCCGTCTTGGCCTGGTCAAAAGCGTGGCCGCCGCGTATTCGGCCATACGTTCAAGAAAGGTGTTCACGTCCACCCGCCAGTCAACTTCCAGACCGTTCGAGCGGCAGACCAGAAAGCAGGCCGCGCAGCCCGCGCACTTGTCGCGATCGATCCATATTTTGTTGTTCAGATCCAGTCTGAGCGCTCCGTGGCTGCAGACCTCCACGCAGTGGCCGCATCCGGTGCAGTGCTCGGGATGGATGGCGGGGCCAAGGCCGCAGTGCTGCTGCATCTTGCCCCTGCGCGTGGCGCAGCCCATGCCGACGTTCTTGATGGCTCCGCCGAATCCGGCCAGGTCATGTCCTTTGAAATGGCTGACCGTGACCATCATGTCCGCGTCAACGATGTCCCCGCCCAGATAGGCAAAATCGAAATGCCTGCCAGGACAGGGGGTGGCCCGCTCGTTGCCGCTTTTGAGACCGTCGGCAATGATGACCGGAGCGCCCAGGATATTGGGGTCGTAGCCGTGGGCGGCGGCCTGCAGGGAGTGGGAAACCGACTCGCCGCGCTGGCCCACGTAGAGCGTGTTGGTGTCGGTCAGGAACGGCTTGGCCCCGCATTTGCGGATAAAGGCCAAAATGGGCGCGAGCTGCAGAGGGCGCACATGGCCCGTGCCGCCACCTTCGCCGAAATGCAGCTTGACCGCAGCCAGATCGCCGGAGCGTAGCTCCGCGCCAAGTCCTGTCAGCTTGAGCAGACGCTTGATCTTGGCTTCATACGGAGCCTTGCGGGAGGCGCGCAGGTTCCAGAAATAAACAGGTTCGGCCACGACTCACCTCGCGGGAATGGGTTCCTGAGCTTCGGTCAGCAGGAACTTGCCTTCCTGGATCCAGCGCTTGAGCTCTTCTGCCACTTCCAAAGAGAGGGTGTAGCTGGTCAGGGGCGTGGTGGGCACGTCTTTGCCCTCCACCCGGATGACACCCTTCTTCAGGTCGGCGAAACTGGCATGTCCGTATTTGGAAGGGTATCCGTTCGGGTAGTCCTCTCCGTAATCGACGATGGGCACGAGAATGTCCTCATCAGCCACGCCGGTGAACCAGGCCATTTCCTCGTTCAGGATGGGAATGGGGATGCCAAGGCCCACGGCCAGGGAGCAGCCGTAACCGACAATGCTCACCCCGCGCAGATAACGGGCGTTCATGCCTTTGAGGTCGCCCTTGACCATCAGCGTCCCCGAAGCGCTCATGGGCACGCCGCGTTCGTTGCGTTGCGGGTCGGGGACATGCTGGGTTCCTTCGCCGATGACGTAGCCCACACCCCCGCCGAGGAAGATGCGGGTACCCAGTCCGATGGTCTTAAAATACGGGTCGTTCAGTAATGGGCTCAGCTCGCCGGCTGTGGCATAGTTGGCGTTGCCGATGCTGGATTTGAGCGGGCCCATGTAGGTGTACTTGAGCTTGTCCGTGCGGTTTATGGCGCAGTTGTAGTTCTGGTAGCAGTTGCGCGGATTGAAGAGGATGGCGTTGCGCAGCTCGGCCAGGGAAACATTTTTTTCGATGGCCTTGCGCGGGTAGCAGTCCGTGCCGTAGGCCTCGGCCTTCAAATGCACGCGCTTGCCTTTGAGAAGGTCCTCGATGACGTGCCCGCCGCCGTACTTGAACTGGCCGGGGTAGACCTTGTTCAGGGGATCTTCTTCGGTCGGCTCGGTGACGCCAAGATAGGAATCCACCGCAGCAAGGCCCGTATAGCAGGGCACGCCATTGAGCCAGACCTTGGAGGTTTTGATGGTCGGAGGCTGCTGACCGATATTGAAAAGCAGGCCGGAGGAGCACATGGGCGAAAAAGTGCCGGTGGTGACGACATCGACTTGCCTGGCGGCCTTGACCTTGCCTTCCTTGCGAACTAAACTTGTCATTTCGCTGGCGTTGAGGACGACTGCTTTACCTTGTCGGATTTTTTCATTGATTTCGGCGATGGTTCTGTGGACTTCAAATGGTGCGCTCATGCATGTCCTCCAAAATATTTTATCGGGCCGCAGGCGGTCCGCAAGGGATGACTATGTCTGATTTGTACGCCGGAGTAAACCAGCCGTGGGCTGCGGCCCATGCGGGGGGCAAGTGAGCTGCGCACAGGTCGATGCGGCCCTCGCGCAGGCATTTTCCGCCGAAGAGCTGGGCAAATGGCGCGCATCACTGGGTTTGAGCGTGGAAGACTCCGTGCTCACGGTGCGCTTCCCGCACAGATATTTTTCCGACTGGTTTGAAACTCATGCGCGGGGCCGGTTCGAGCAGGCCCTGGCCGGTTCGGGGCTGAGCATTACCTATGAATGCCGGGACAGAGGCCGTTCCCGCATCGTGCGCGAGTCCCGACCGGCAGGTCAGGCGCTGCCCTTTGGGTCCGAGTTCATTTTCGACAACTTCCTGGTCAACAACAAGAACTATTTCCCCCTGGCCTCGGCCCAGGAAGTGGCCCAGAGCCGGGAAGCCCCGTACAACCCGTTCGTGCTCTGCGGGGAAAGCGGGTCGGGCAAGTCTTTTTTGTTGCGGGCCATCGCCAACGCCCGGAGTGACCATGGCGCAGACGGGTCCTATGTGGGCGGCATCGAGGATCTGCATGAGCTGTACTCGTCCCGGTCCGACGCGCGAAAGTTTCTGACATCCATGCAGCTTCTGGCGGTGGACGACCTGCAGGAGATTGCCCGCTACAGATACCTGCAGGGCGAGCTTCTGGCGCTTTTTGATCACTTCCATCTGCAACGCAAACAGATGGTTTTTGCCTGCACGGGCAAGGTTGGCGGGTATACGTTTCTGGCACCCAAGCTCAAGTCGCGCCTGGAGTGGGGCCTGAGCGTCATGCTCAAGGCCCCGGACCTGGATATCCGTACCCAGTACACCCTGTCCCGTTGCCGGGAGCGCCGTCTGGATCTCTCCAAGGACAGAATCCTGCTCCTGGCCCAGCGGTTTGCCGATCTGCGCAACCTGGAAGGATGCCTTTTGAAGCTTTGGGCCTACCGGGAACTGGTTCACGACCACATTTCCGATGAAGAGT
Organism: Desulfomicrobium sp.; assembly: GCA_041690155.1. Taxonomy (GTDB): domain Bacteria; phylum Desulfobacterota; class Desulfovibrionia; order Desulfovibrionales; family Desulfomicrobiaceae; genus Desulfomicrobium. The sequence continues at coordinate 4,036 of JAWLHW010000122.1, forward strand.
TTGACAATATTCTCAATTATCTGGACGATCGGGCAGTAACGAGCCTCAGCGTCGAACAGATTCTGGATGCGGTTTGCGTCAGATTCAACCTGAAGCCGGAAGACATCCTGTCCTCCGGCCGCAGGCACGACCTTGTTTTTGCCCGGCAGGTGGCCATGTACCTGTGCCGCAAGCACCTCGGACTGTCCTTTCCGGAGCTTGGCCGGGCCTTTGGCGGAAGGGACCATTCGACGGTGCTCTACAGCTGTCGAAAAGTCGAACAATTGCAAAGAGATGATAAAAGCATAAAAAACATGTTACATGAGCTGAGCGATAAATGCCTGGCCATGAACGAAACAACCCTTGCCTAGTCAGGAGAAGGAGTCGGCGATGTTTTTGAAAGTGCGTAAGGAAGAGGTCATTGACGGACTGCTCAAGGCCGCCAACATCATCCCGTCCAAAACCGGCGCGGCCTATCTGCGCACGGTCTGGCTCAAGGCTGAAAATGACACCATTTCGATCCTGGCCACGGATTCGAGCATCGAGTTCGTTGGGGTCTATCCGGCCGTGATCAGCGATGGCGGTCTGGTCGGCGTGCAGGGCAAGAAATTCTGCGAACTGATGCGCCGGCTCCCCCCGGGCGAGATCACCCTCAAGCTCGATCCCAGCGCCAAGCATCTGCTCATCGAACAGGGCCGCCGCAAGTACAAGCTCCCGGCCAACGAGTCTTCCTGGTTCCAGGATTTCAACCCGTTTCCGGCTGAGAACGCCGTGCTCTGGTCCGGGGATCTCTTCAAGGAGATCATCGACCGCATCGCCTTCTGCATTGCCGACGACGAGGACCTGACCAGCATGAACTGCATCAAGTTCGCGCCAGTGGAAGGGGACGACGTGGAGATCTGCGGTTTGAACGGCCACCAGTTCGGGCTGCTGCGCTTCTCCAACCCCGATATCCGCGCGGTCCTCGGCCAGGACGGATTCCTGGTCTCCAAGAAGTACCTGCTGGAAATCCGCAAGTGGCTGACCAACGACGAGATCGAGATCAGCCTCTCGGACAAGCGCCTCTTCCTGCGCACCGAGAACCGCAAGGAATCATTCAGTCTTCCGCTCAAGGCCTACGTTTTTGCCGACTACCGCAACTTCATCAACCAGTACAAGGATCGCTTCGCCTCCAACCTGGTGGTGGACCGGCACGAGCTGACCGACGCCCTGGACCGCATCTTCGTCTTCAACACCGAAGCCAACAAGGCCACGTTTTTCGACTTCGGTCCCGAGGAGCTGTCCCTCTATTGCCAGGGCCAGGACATCGGCGAGGGCACGGAGCTGATCAGCTGCCAGTACCAGGGCGAATTGTCCAAGATCGCCCTGCCGACCAAGGTCATCCTTGAGATCCTGGGGCACTTCGTGTCCGATTCCCTGACCTTTTCCTTCGTGGGACCCTCCGAGCCCTGCCGCATCACCGGCAAGGACGACCCCAACTACATGATCATCACCATGCCTGTGGAGATCACCGAAGACACCTATTACAGCGAGGAAGAGTTGTAAGAACTCCAATTGTAAGGGTTATATAATATTGAAGAATCTTCTTCCGATCAGCGTGATGCTGAAAAATTACATAGAGACATTTGATATATGACACAAAAAACATCAACGTATACCGCAGACAACATCACTGTCCTCGAGGGCCTGGCCGCCGTACGCATGCGTCCGGCCATGTATATCGGCTCGACCAACACCAATGGTCTGCATCACCTCGTCTATGAAGTCATTGACAACTCCATTGACGAGGCCATGGCCGGTTATTGCGACCATATCAAGGTCGTGGTGCACATGGACAACTCGGTCAGCATCGTGGACAACGGCCGCGGCATTCCCGTGGACATGCATCCCAAGGAAAAAAAGCCGGCCCTTGAAGTGGTCATGACCGTTCTGCATGCCGGCGGCAAGTTCGACAATGACAGCTACAAGGTTTCGGGCGGCTTGCACGGCGTGGGCGTGTCCGTGGTCAACGCCCTCTCCGAGTACCTCGAGGTCACGGTCAGCCGCGGCGGCCACCGCCATTACCAGCGTTACTGCCGCGGCGTGCCCCAGGCTCCCCTGGCGGTCATCGGCGAAACCGACAAGAGCGGAACCCTGGTCCGCTTCAGGCCCGACGAGGATATCTTCGAGGAGCTCGATTTCCAGTACGATGTGCTGGCCAAGCGTTTTGAAGAGTTGGCCTACCTCAATCCCGGCATCAAGATCGAATTTTTCGACGAAAAGACCCAGAACCGGGACGTGTTCAAGTACGAAGGCGGAATCATCTCCTTCGTCAAGAACAAGAACCAGGACAACGGGATTCACAAGGTCATCGGCGGCACCGGCGAAATGGAAGGGGTGAGCATCGATTTCGCCCTGCAGTACACCGCCGGTTACAAGGAAAACGTCTTCACCTTCGCCAACAACATCCGCACCAAGGAAGGCGGCACGCACCTGCAGGGCTTCAAGACGGCCCTGACGCGCGCCATCAATACCTACATCCAGAACAGCGATGTGCCCAAGAAGCTCAAGCAGAAGGTGTCCGGCGATGACGTGCGCGAGGGCCTGACCGCCATCATCAGCGTCAAGATCCCCAATCCGCAGTTCGAGGGCCAGACCAAGACCAAGCTCGGCAACTCCGAAGTGGCCGGATACGTCGCGACCATGGTCTACGAGGCCTTGAACCAGTTCTTCGGTGAAAATCCCAAGGACGTGCGCCTCATCATCGAGAAAGTCATCGACGCCGCCCGCGCCCGCGACGCGGCCCGGCGGGCCAAGGATCTGGTGCGACGCAAGGGCGCCCTGTCCGACAACGCCCTGCCCGGCAAGCTGGCGGACTGCCAGAGCAAGGACCCCGCCGAGTGCGAAGTCTTCATTGTCGAGGGTGATTCGGCTGGCGGCTCTGCCAAGCAGGGGCGCAATCCGAAGTTCCAGGCCATCCTGCCCCTGCGCGGCAAGATTTTGAACGTGGAGAAGACCCGCTTCGACAAGATG
>JAWLHW010000123.1:0-6963 GCA_041690155.1 Desulfomicrobium sp.
TCAAAACGAGGGGTGCAGATGGCCAGGAAGATGAGGTCTGATTTTCCGGTGCAGGTGATGCGCTGGCGGATTCCGGGAGGGATAATGACCACGTCGCCGGGCGCAACGTCTTGCGGCGGCAGGTCGCCGACTTCGACGCGCCCGTGGCCTTCAAGGATCACATAACGTTCGACGGTTTGATTCAGGGCATGCCAGACCGTGGTGCGGCCCGGTTCGACCCGTGCGCGGGCCAGGGATGCAGACGGATCATGGTCGCCGTTGGAGAGTTCATTTATGAAACAGCCTTCCCGGAAGTAGTATTCGCTGTCCGGAGCGTGTTTCAGGATGCGTGGCTGCATGGCTTTTCCCCATATGATTTGTGAACAGTCGGTTTCTGGTGTTGCGCGACGTATCTGGATCTTCTGACGGGAGTTGTCGGCTTGTTTTGCCCATGCGCCAGCCAGGCCAAGCCGCTTCAGTCTGTTTCTGTTCAGGGCCTTGCAGGATTTTGGGCAAAAAAAAGCCCGTCAGTGACGGGCTTCCTCATGATCGAACAGTCCGCTTAGTAGCGGGGACGGCTCTCACGGGGCTGAGATTCGTTGACTTTCAGGGTGCGGCCCTGAAGATCGGTGCCGTTCACTGCCTGGATGGCCTGGCGAGCGCCTTCGTCATCCATTTCGACAAAACCGAAACCACGGGAACGGCCGGTGGCGCGATCTTCGATGACGTGAGCTGAGGTGACTTCGCCGTACTGAGAAAACAGGGACTTCAGGTCGGCATCAGTGGTCGACCAGGACAGATTTCCAACATAGATGTTCATAAACTAGACTATAACTCCAAAAAAAAGGTAAGAAAAATGCGGATATTCCGGCTGGAAACAGCTACCAGCTGGTCCGCACCAGCGCCACGTTCATTTCCCATGAAATGGCATGACGCTTCAAAACAATATAAACAATTAATAGTGAGCTGCTCGTCTGTCAATACCTTTTTAGGATTGCATCTTCTGTGATCGGATTCAAACGGGGCGCATGATTTTGCGCCGGACCTTTTCTGGCGGGCGCGAAGGGGAAAGGGCTGAAGTAAACACAGGAATTGGCGTGGACAAAAAAAGTCGTCGGGAGAGGGGTTCAGCTTGCGGTCTGCTTATCCGCAAATTTTTGCACCACAGTGCCGACAAGGATGAAGGCCAGTCCGACCAGGGTGGATATGAAGATGGTTTCACCAACCAGGAAATGAATTATGAAGAGGGACAAAAACGGAGCCAGATAGATAAGGTTGCTGACCTGCGCCGTGGTTTGCGACAGGCGCAGGGCCGACATCCAGAGCACGAAGGTCACGCCCATCTCGAAAACGCCGATGTAGACCGCGCCCAGAAATCCCGGGCCGTTGGGGGACAGGGAAATGCCTGCTGAAAGCGCCCAGACAGCTGTGTAGAATGCTCCGCAGCAGAAGTTGAGCAGCAGACGCAAGGTCGGTTCCAGGGCATCTCTGACTCCGAAAATCCAGAACAGCGCCCAGATGACCGTGCTGCCCATGGCCAGGGCAAAACCCAGGGGGCTTTCCATTTTAAAACCGAACAGGTCGCCATGTGTGGAGATGATGAGCGCGCCAAGGTAGCCAAGGCCCATGGCCAGAAACTGGAGGCCGCGCAGACGCTGGCCAAGGAGCGGGATGGCCAGCAGGCTCATGGTGATGGCCCAGGTATAGTTGATGGCCTGGGCTTCCTGGGCGCGAAGCAGGTCGTAGGCACGGATCAGCACGAGGTAGTAGAGAAAGGGGTTGAGGCCGCCCAGCAGCAGGGAAAAGCGGGCTTGCTTCCAGGTCAGACGCTTCAGTTCCCCCAGTCGGCCCTGGAAAACCAGGATCAGAGTCAAGACCAGGACCGAGGTCAGACTGGCGTAGAAAACCAGCGGTTCCGGCCCGAGATGGCGCAGGGACAGCTTGAAGGCGGTGGCCACGGTCGACCACAGACAGACAGCGGCAAGTCCACAAAGGTACGCTTTTTTTTGGTTCTTCGGCATTTCCATGGCGGCCGGGCATGTGTTGCGGTTTTTGAAAAATGAATATACTTGCTTCCGTGTATCGCAACGCTGCAAATCATTCGGCATTTGGCCGCGTTGTGGCGCAAAAAGAACTGGTTCTACGCCCTGGATGGTCAGGACGGACCTGTTCGTGAGTACTTGTGGGGGAAGCTGATTTTTTGTCAAACGTTTTCATGAGGATGAACAACATGCTGAAACGCGCTGCTTTTGTGATCGCCTGCCTCCTGTGCATGGCTGCCGGTCCGGCACTGGCCGAGGAAAAAGTCCTGTTGAACGGCATCGACGCCAACTATCCGCCGTTTGCCTACGTGGATCAGAGCGGCAAGCCCAGCGGCTTCGACGTCGATGCGGTGGACTGGATCGCCGAGAAGATGGGCTTCAAGGTCAAGCACGTGCCCGTGGACTGGGATGGCATCATCCCCAACCTGCTGGCCAAGAAGATCGACTTCATCTGCTCCGGCATGACCATCACCGCCGAGCGCGCCGAGAAGGTCAACTTCACCGCCCCCTACTGGGAAGTGAAGAACGTGTTCGTGACCAAGAAGGATTCCGCGCTCAAGGCCGAGGAAATCTACGGCAAGGAAGTGACCGTGGGCATGCAGGCCGGTACCTCTGAACAAAAGTGGCTGGCCGACGAAAAGGAAAAGCAGGGCTGGAAGTTTTCCATAAAGCTTTATGATTCCGCTCCCATGGCTATCGAAGACCTGGTCAACGGCCGCATTGACGCCGCTGGCATGAACTATCCCCCGGCCCGTGACGCCGAGCAGAAGCGCCCCGTGCAGATCATCGGCATCTTCGGTGAAGTCGAGCCCTTTGGCGCTGCCGTGCGCAAGGAAGACAAGGAACTGCTCGACACCCTGAACAAGGGCTTCGAGATGCTTAAAGCCGACCCCTACTGGGATGAGCTCATCGCCAAGCACCTGAACAAGTAGTCCGATTGTTTTTTGAAACCTCGGGAAGGCCTGGCAATGCTCCGGCCTTCCCGTTTTTTTGCCAGGCCACGACAAGGATTCAGCCCAGATCATGAACGAAACCGTCACCGTCCTCCTGGACGCCATGCCCTATGTGCTGCAGGGCGCGGCCGTCACTGTGATCGCAGTGGTCGGCGCAATGTTTTTGGGTCTTTTCATCGGCGTGCCTCTGGCCGTGGGCCAGGTATACGGAACATGGGCGGTGCGTGCGTTGTGCGGCCTTTATGTCTGGTTTTTTCGCGGGGTGCCGATTCTGGTGCTGCTTTTTCTCTTCTACTTCGGCCTCTTCAACCTCGTGGGTCTCAACCTGAACGCAGTGGCGGCGGCCACCATCGTGCTCGGCATGACCAGCGGAGCCTATCAGTCCCAAATTTTTCGCGGCTCCATCCTGTCCCTGTCCAAGGGGCAGCTCAAGGCGGCCCGCGCGCTCGGCATGTCCGACGCTCTGGCCATCCGCTCCATCATCCTGCCTCAGGCCCTGCGCCTGTCCATCCCCGGCTGGTCCAACGAGTACTCCATCATACTGAAAGATTCGGCCCTGGCCTTTGTGCTCGGGGCGAGCGAGATCATGGCGCGAACGCATTTCGTGGCTTCGCGGACCTACCAGCATCTGCCCATGTACGTCAGCGCGGCAGTGCTTTATTTTTTATTGACCTGGGCCGGGGTCATAGCTCTGCGAGCTCTTGAAAAACGTTTCAGAATAAAGGGTTATGTGCATTAATGGCGAATACGAACACACGAAAATTGCTCATGCGGGTGCAGGGCATTTCCAAGATTCTGGGCGGGCGCGAGATACTCAAATCCGTGAGTCTTAACCTTTACGAAGGCGAGATGAAGGTGCTCATCGGCCCTTCGGGTGGAGGCAAGAGCACGCTGTTGCAGTGTATGAATTACCTCATCGTGCCCGACCATGGCGAAATTGAGCTGGACGGCAGGCGTGTGGATGCACGCAAAGCCCGCGAGTTGTGCGAATTTCGCCAGCAGGTCGGCATGATTTTTCAGGATTTCAACCTGTTCGACCACCTGACCGCCTCCGAAAACGTCAGCATCGCCCTGCGCAAGGTCAAGGGCATGAGCCGCGCCCGCGGCAAGGCCCGTGCCATGGCCGAACTGGAGCGCGTTGGTCTGGCAGACAAGGGCCATCTCTATCCGGCGGAGCTGTCCGGGGGGCAGAAGCAGCGCGTCTCCATTGCCCGCGCCCTGGCCATGGACCCCAAGGTCATGCTGCTGGACGAGCCCACCTCGGCCCTTGATCCGGAACTGGTCAGCGAGGTGCTGACCGTCATCCGGGGGCTGGCCCAGAACGGCATGACCATGGTCATGGCTACGCACCAGATGGGGTTCACCCGTTCCCTGGCCGACGAGGTGCTTTTCATGCAGGAGGGGCGGATCATCGAGCAGGGCAGTCCCAAGGAGCTTTTGGCCGAAGGGTCCGGCACCCGCACCCTTGATTTCTGTTCCCAGATTCTCGATGTCGAGGGCGCTGGCGCATGAACGAAGAGTTCATCTTTCTGCTGGAGCGGCTGTTGCCGGCCCTGAACAAGGGCGTGCTCGTGAGCGTGCAGCTGATCGTGCCTTCGGCTCTGCTGGGCATCTTTTTCGGAGTGATCGTCGGTGCGTGCCGGGCCTTTGGCGGCAGGATAGTGCGGCCCCTGGCCAATGGATACGCCGCGCTTTTCCGGGGCACGCCATTGGTGATTCAGCTTTTTATCCTCTATTTCGGCCTGCCGAACGTGGGCATCTATTTTCAGCCCTACACCGCGGCCGTGCTCGGGTTCACCCTGTGCAGCGCGGCCTATCATTCAGAGTACATCCGCGGCGGGCTGCTCTCCATCAAGCGCGGTCAGGTGCTTGCGGCCCAGGCCCTTGGTTTTTCGACCTTCACGACCCTGGTCTGGATCATCATCCCCCAGGCCTTTCGCCGGGCGCTTCCAGGTTGCGGAAACGAGATCGTGTACCTGATCAAGTATTCGTCTCTGGCCTACGTCATCACCTGCTTCGAGCTGACCGGACAGGCCAAGATCGTGGCCAGCGAGAGTTTTCGCTTCAGCGAGGTGTTCATGGTCGTTGGCGTCTATTACCTCATTCTGGTCAGCGTGGCTTCCTACGGCCTGCGCAAGCTGGAAAAGAGACTGGAAATTCCCGGCTTCGGCCATTAGCATGTTCTGAATCCAGACAATATTTCATGCGGGGGCTCTTTGCCTGCCGCTTTCATTCCCGGTTTATCCGCAACGGCCGGACCGGTGATCATTTATGCAATCACTTCACACTCCGAGGGTATTTTCATGAGCGACGAACCAAATAAGATCATTTATTCCATGATGAAGGTGTCCCGGTTTTACGACAAGAAACCGGTCATCAAGGATATTTCCCTGTCTTTTTTTTACGGCGCCAAGATCGGCGTGCTCGGCCTGAACGGCTCCGGCAAGAGCTCGCTGCTCAAGATCATGGCCGGAGTGGATAAGGAATATAATGGCAACATCGTCATTTCTCCCGGCTATTCCGTGGGCTACCTGGAGCAGGAGCCGCAGCTCGATCCCGAGCGGACCGTGCGCGAGATCGTGCAGGAGGCCGTGCAGGAAACCGTCGACCTCATGCAGGAGTTCGAGGAGATCAACGCCAAGTTCGCCGAACCCATGAGTGATGACGAGATGGACGCGCTCATCGCCCGCCAGGGCGACGTGCAGGAGAAGCTCGACGCCCAGGATGCCTGGGAGCTCGATTCCCGTCTTGAGATGGCCATGGAAGCCCTGCGCTGTCCCGAACCCGAGACCAAGATCGGTGTCCTGTCCGGTGGCGAGAAGCGCCGCGTGGCCCTGTGCCGCCTGCTCCTGCAGAAGCCCGACATCCTGCTCCTGGACGAACCCACCAACCACCTTGACGCCGAGACCATCGCCTGGCTCGAGCATCATCTGCAACAGTACCAGGGCACCATCATCGCCGTGACCCATGACCGCTATTTTCTGGACAATGTCGCGGGCTGGATCCTGGAACTGGACCGGGGCGTTGGCATCCCGTGGAAGGGCAACTATTCTTCCTGGCTGGAGCAGAAGCAGAATCGCCTGGCCCAGGAGGAAAAGGAGGAGAGTGCGCGTCAGCGTACCCTGAAGCACGAGCTGGAATGGATTAACATGTCGCCCAAGGGGCGCCACGCCAAGGCCAAGGCCAGGATCTCGTCCTACGAGAACCTGCTCAACCAGGAGACGAAGGACAAGGTCAAGACCCTGGAACTGTTCATCCCTTCCGGTCCCCGTCTCGGGGATGTGGTCATCGAAGCCAGCCACGTGAAGAAGGCCTACGAGGACAAGCTGCTCATCGAGGACATGAATTTTGCCCTGCCTCCGGGCGGCATCGTCGGAGTGATCGGACCCAACGGCGCGGGCAAGACCACTCTTTTCCGCATGATCACAGGTCAGGAACAGCCCGATGGCGGAGAGATCCGTCTTGGTCAGACCGTGAAGCTGGCTCACGTGGATCAGGACCGCAGCGTGCTCGATCCCAAGAAATCTGTCTGGGAGATGGTCTCCGGCGGGCACGACATGATCAACCTCGGTGGCCGGGAGATCAACTCCCGCGCCTACGTCAGCAAGTTCAATTTCGCGGGGCCTGACCAGCAAAAATCCGTGGGCATGCTGTCCGGTGGCGAACGCAACCGCCTGCATCTGGCGCTTATGCTCAAAAAAGAGGCCAACGTGCTGCTCCTCGACGAACCGACCAACGACCTGGACGTGAACACCATGCGCGCCCTGGAAGAGGCCCTGGAAAACTTCGCCGGATGCGCCGTGGTCATCTCCCATGATCGCTGGTTTCTGGATCGGATCGCGACCCACATCCTGGCCTTCGAGGGTGACAGTCAGGTGGTCTGGTTCGAGGGCAACTATTCGGAATATGAGAAGGATCTGAAACGCCGCACCGGAAACACCCTGACGGTGCCGCGCCGCATCCGCTACCGTCAGTTGACTCGCTAGCGT
>JAWLHW010000124.1:0-6847 GCA_041690155.1 Desulfomicrobium sp.
CTACCAGGGCGAAACCGTGCGCACGGTCACGCAGTTGCCCCTGCCCTCCCACGTGCGCCGTCTGGCCCTGCATTCTCCGGCGGACAACATGGTGCTGCCCAACTCGGCCCTGCGCTGTACGGCTCCGGGGTGGCAAGAGGTGACGACCCGGCCCGTTAGCCATGTCGCCATGCTCCATTCGCGCGAGGTGTTTCAGGAAGTCCGGCGCTGGATCAACGCCGAACTGGCAAACGAACGTTCACAGGCCGCCGCTCAGGACCCTGCCTGAGCCCCTGCCTGCCCCTCCTGCGCGGGATTGGCAGGGCAGGTTTCTCACTTCAGCCCTTCCTTGCGATCAAGGTACAGGTTGGTCAGAGCCAGCACGGACGTGCCGATGATGAGCAAAAGCGAAATGGCGTTGATCACGGGCGTCGAGCCGTCGCGGACCTGCAGGTACAGGTTGATGGGCAGGGTCGGCTGCGAGCCGACCAGAAAGAGGGTGGTGTTGAAGTTCTCGAAACTCATCAAAAAGGCCACGGCCCCGGAGCCGATGATCGATGAGCGCAGATAGCGCAGAGTGATGTGCCAGATGACCTCGAAGCGGGTCGCGCCGAGGTTCAGCGCCGCCTCTTCCAGGGAATGGTCGAACTTGCGCAGCTTGGCCGAAACCACCAGCGTCACGAAGGTGGTAATGAACGAGAACTGCCCCACCACCACCAGCCAGAAGCTGGGCCTGAAAAGATCGAAATCAAGGTTCCAGTGATCCTCGAAATAGATGCCCGCCGTTGTCGCCCCCAGCAGAATGGAGATGCCCAGAATCACGCCCGGGATGACCAGCGGGGCGAGCATTAGAAAATACAGAAAATTCTTGCCCTTGAAATTCTCCTGCTCGAACAGGAACGCGGCGCAGACTCCCACCACCACACATGAAGCCGAGACCCACAGCGCGGTCTGAAAACTGACCCAGATGGCGCGCAGGTTGTCGGAATCCTCGAAGATGCCGACCCGTTTGGGTCCTTCAGAGAAGAACCAGTCCAGGGTAAAGCCCCGCCAGGGCAAGGACGGAAAATCGGAATTGTTGAAGGCCAGCACGCAGGTCACCAGCAGCGGCGCGAACAGAAAAATGAAATACAGCAGGATGAAGACCACAAAGGCGCGGTCGTAGGCACGGGATCTGGGCAGCGAGCGGATCATGAGGCCACCTCACCCAGACGCTGCCCCGAAAGTTTGAGCCCGACCCAGATGATGCCGGAGCTAAGGACCAGCAGCAAAAAGCCGAAAGCCGCGCCCTGGTTCCAGTTGAAGCTGGCGATGAACTGGTTGTAGATCTGCTCCGTGAACCACAGCGAGTTCTTGCCCCCCATGAGGTTGGGGGTCAGGTAGTTGCCGAGCACCAGCATGAAGACCACGATGGAGCCGGAGGTGATGCCCGGCTTGCAGTGCGGGATGATGATCGTGCGCCAGATGCAGCTTTTGCTCGCCCCTAGGTCGTAGGCGGCCTCGACCAGACTGTCGTCCAGACTCTCCATGACCGAGACCAGCGGCACGACCATGAACAGCATGGACGTGTACACAAGGCCCATGATCATGGTCGCGTCATTGTAGAGCATCTCGATGGGCCGCTCCAGCAGGCCAAGTTGCAGCAGGAAATAATTGATGACTCCGGATTCGCGCAACAGGATCATCCAGCCGTAAACCCGCACCAGTTCGCTGACCCAGAACGGCAGCAGAAGAAGAACCATCAGAAACCCGCGCACCCCGGGGCGGGACAGTTTGGTGATGTAAAAGGCCACGGGCAGGGACACGATCAGGGTCAAAAACGTGGTGATGATGGAATAGGCTGCCGTGCGCACGAAGGTCAGCCAATAAATGGGCTCCAGAAAGAAATTGCCGTAATTCTCAAGGCTCCAGCTCTTGCCGACCCGAAAGCTAAGGATCAAAAGGTCCAGGTGCGGCAACACGATGAGCAGAAAAAGCCACATCAGCACAGGCGCCAGAAAAATCCAGAACAGCCAGGAGCGTTTCATTCCGTCTCCTCCTGCGCAAAGGCGATGCCGGACTGGGGATGCCAGCCCAGGGTGATGCTTTCACCGGGACGGATGTGATCGAAAGAGCGGTTCTGAGGCAGGGCCACGAGCAGCTCGTGACCGGCGGCGGTGGCAGTCAGCAGGCGGCTGTTGGCCCCATCAAAGAGGATGGCCCTGACCGTGACGCCGAAGGTGTTGAGCCCGGCCGAATCGGACGGCTCGATGACCATGGCCTCGGGACGCAGAAAAAGTGTGGCCGGTCCCTTGCGCGCATCGGCCTTCCTGCGGGCGCGGAAAACCAGGTTTTCGTCCGTGCGGATCAGCACCGTCTGGTCGTCCATCTCTTCCACGTTTCCGGCCCAGCGGTTGTTGTCGCCCACGAACCCGGCCACGAAGGGGGTGTGCGGATCGCCGTAGAGTTCCTGCGGGGAGCCTACCTGCTCGAAGCGCCCCTTGTTCATGACCGCCACGGTGTCGGACATGACCAGGGCTTCGGACTGGTCGTGGGTGATGTAGACAAAGGTCGTGCCGATCTTGGCCTGCAGCTTCTTGAGCTCGACCTTCATCTGTTCCCTGAGTTTGAGGTCGAGCGCGCCCAGCGGCTCGTCCAGCAGCAGGACTTTCGGTTCGAGCACCAGGCAGCGGGCGATGGCCACGCGCTGCTTCTGGCCGCCGGAGAGCTGCTGGATGCGCTTGGCGCCGTATCCGGGCAGGTCCACCCGCTCCAGAATCTCCTCCGTACGACGGCGGATCTCGGCGGCAGGCACCTTGCGGCGTTTCAGGCCAAAGGCGATGTTCTCGGCCACATCCATCATCGGAAATAAGGCCAGATGCTGAAAAACCAGATTGACGGGCCGGTTGTTGGGCGTAACCCCGCGCATGTCCTGGCCGCTGATCTCGATACTCCCGCTTGTGGACTCCTCGAACCCGGCGATCATGCGCAGCAGCGTGGTCTTGCCGCAGCCTGAAGGCCCGAGGATGGAGAAGAAAGAGCCTTTGGGCACGGAAAAGGAAACGTCGTCCACGGCGACAAACGTCCCGAACTTCTTGACCAGACCGCTAATGACCAGATCGAATTGCATGCGTCTTCCGTTTTGAAAAAAATGAGGTCCGAAGCCTGAATGGCTTCGGACCTTCGTGCTTAGTTGGAGGCCTTGACCCTGTCCAGCACCTTGCCTTCCATGGCTTCAAGGTTGGCCGGAACCGGCGGGTACCATTTGATGTTGTCAATGGTCGCCTGCGGGAAGGAACGGTCGAAATTGGCCTGAAAAGCGGAGTCAATGAACGGACCCGCGCCTTTGGAAGCCGTGGGAGTCTTCTCGGCGGAAGTGAAATAGCCGCTGTTCTCGGGCTTGAGCATAAAATTGATCCACTTGTAGGCCGCATCCACGTTCTTGGCCTTGGCCGGGATGGTAAAGGTGTCGATCCAGCCCAGCGCGCCTTCGCTCGGGGCCACGAAGTCTATGTCCTTGTTGTCTTCATGCAGTTTCCATCCGCCGTTGTCCCATGCCTCGGCCACAGTCACTTCGCCGGAGCGCACGGATTCAAGCAGCTGGTCGCCGTTGGCCCAGTAGTTCTTGACCAGGGGCTTGGCCTTGATCAGTTCGGCCTCGATCTTGGAAAGCATCTCGGCGTAGGCCTTTTCGTCACCATAGAGGGCAAAGGGATCGTAACCCATCGCAAAGCCCAGACCGATGAGGACCGGACGTTTCAGGCGGTAGCTGATGCGGCCCTCGTACTGCGGATCGATGAGGGCTTTCCAGGAGGTCGCGCCTTTGGCCTTGGCGTTGTTGACCACCAGCCCGGACGTGCCCCAGCAGAAGGGAACCGCGTAGGACTTGCCTTCGACCAGGGTGTTCTTTTTCACAGCTTCAAGCATGGAAGGAATGAACAGGTCCGCCTCGATTTTGGAATAGTCGATGGGCTGGTAGATGCCGAACTCCTCCTGCACCGAGGAGATGCGGTCCTGGCTGGGCTGGGCCAGATCAAAACCCGCCCCGCGAGTGGCCCGCAGCTTGGCGATCATTTCCTCGTTGTTGGAATAGGTCACCTCGACCTTCACTCCCGTCTCGGCCTGAAACTTGTCCACCAGCTCCTTGGGAGCGTAGCCTTTCCAGGTCAAGAGCTGCAGGGTGTCGGCCATAGCCGGGGATGAACTGACCATTAGAAAAACAATCATCAAGACAATCCGTTTCATGCGTAATTCTCCTTATAAATGTATAGGAAAAGACAAACAAGCATGTACCAATCACAGCCGATTCCGACAAGAGCGTGACAGCCCGAAGGCAAGAAAAAGGCAATACAGTTTCCAGAAAAATCCATACCCGCCCTACGCCGAAAATACTATCGCATTTCTACAGGTCCCGTAAAAATTATCCTCGGGCAAGCATCGATATGATGGTCTCTTTCAGGCGGGCCATGTCTACTGGTTTGGAGACATAGGAATCCATCCCGCCTTGCAGGAAGCGCTCACGGTCTCCGGCCATGGCGTAGGCGGTCATGGCAATGATGGGGACAGCAAGCCCAAGCTCTTCACGGATGATCCGCGTGGCCTCCATCCCGTCCATGACCGGCATCTGCACATCCATGAAGACCAGATCGACTTTCTCGCGCTTGAGTATTTCGACGGCTTCAAGACCGTTACCGGCGCTTATGACCTCGCAGCCAAGCTTGCCCAGAATCCGCTCCATGGCCATGCGGTTCACTCCGTCGTCCTCGACCAGCAGGACGCGGCATCCGCCGAAATTCTCTTCCATTGCCAAACTTCGCGCACGGGCCGGGGCGGAACCGATGCCGAAAGGCAGGGTCACGCCGATGGTGCTTCCCTCGCCCGGAGTGCTCTCGATGCTCAGTTGGCCATGCATGAGATCGGCCAGTCGGCGCACTATGGCCAGCCCCAGCCCCGCTCCCTGGTGGGTGCGGACAGAAGAGCCTTCGACCTGGATGAAGGGCTCGAAAATATCCTTGAGCCGTTCGCCGGGAATGCCCACTCCCGTGTCCGTGACCGTGCATCGGATCAGACAGGGGGAATCCCCCGGACTCGAAGCCAGGGCGAACTTGACTTCCACCTGACCCTGCGGCGTGAACTTGATGGCGTTGCCGACCAGATTGAAAAGAATCTGACGCAACCGGGCCTCGTCTCCGAACAGATAGGCCGGGATGCGAGGGTCCACCCGCACCTCCAGTCGCAAACCTTTTTCGCGGGCCGGTCCGCCAAAGATGTCGAGAATGCTCTGGCGCACATCGGCCATGGCAAAATTTTCTTCCAGAATGACCAGCTTGTTCGATTCGATGCGGGACAGGTCGAGAATGTCGGAAAGCAGGCGGGTCAGACGACCTGTGGAACGGATGGCCGTCTCGACATATTCCCGCTGCTCGGGATTTGGACTGGTGGACTCCAGCAATTGGAGCATGCCCAGCACTCCGTTTAAAGGGGTGCGGATCTCGTGACTCATGTTGGCCAAAAATTCGGACTTGCTGCGCGAGGCATCTTCAGCCGCATCCTTGGCCGCGCGCAGCTCGTCGACGGCGAGCTGTCGTTCGTGCGCCATGCGATCAAGGGCCGAGGCCAGAAGCCCAAGCTCTCCGGCCTCATGATCCACTCCCGTGGGCGTGCCGTAATCCCCCGTGCGGAACCGTTCCGCCGCCATGACCAGGGCCTTGATCCGGGGCATGAAAAAAAAGCGCTCCGCTGTCCAGGCCAGGGCCAGCGCCAGAAAAGCCGCGAACACGGACAGAATCAGACCGGTTCCCATGGCCCTGCGGGCGTCGGCCCCGATGGCGGCCTCGGGCATGCCGATGAAGATGGTCATGTAGGCGGGGCTGTCCCGGTCCAGTCTGATCTTATGGAATGCAGTGATTCGACTGAGTCCGTCAGAACCTTTACTGACAAAAGCCCCCCTCACCCCGCCCGCTTGCGCGGCCTTCCATGCGCTCGGGCTGATAAACGATCCCAGGGGAAAGGAGTTGTCCACAAACGAGCGAAAAATTCGCCTGCCTTCGTGATCGGCAATGCCCAGAAAAGAGCCTTCCGGCAGATGCTCTCCCGCGAAAAAAGAATGAAACTTGCTCAGATCAAGGGCCACGGTCAGCACGCCGTTCACCTCGCCCTGTTCGTCAAGAATCGGATAGGCGAAGGGAAAGGACGAAACCGCGGTCGCGCGAGAAACAATGTATTCCCCAGGAGAGAAGTTCTTGGTCCTCAGGGCGTCCTTGAAGTGCTTGCGGTCGGCCAGGCTGGGAAAGGTCATGGGCACCGCCGAAACCAGTACAGAGCCTGTCCGGTCGGTCAGTGCGATGTTTGTATAAAGCGGATTGTGCAGCAGAATCCTGGCGAATATCCCGGCGCAGGCGATAATGTCCTGATCGCGAACTTCATCCATGATCGCAAGCGTGGCCAGGGTCTGCCGGGTCACGTCGGCCGTGCGCAGCTGCGCACCGGCCAGGGCGGTGACAATACGCACCAGCTCCTGACGGGCGTGCAGGATGGCGTGGTTGCGACTCACCAGACCGTTATAGAGAATGATCCCCAGCGCCGGCAGCACAGCCAGAAGCACCAGACTGAAGAGCATGCCGCGCAAAGACTGAAACAGACGCATGGAAGCCTCCCAGATTCAGGACAAGGTCCTGACAAACTGACGAACTTTCCATAGCGCGCTCAAATGAAAAAGGAAAGAAAGGGTCTTCATCTCTGTAAAACCTGAAGCAAAATAGCCCAAGCAGACAAAATCAGACGGAGACAACCATTTACCAACCTATAATCATACGACTTTTTTCCGGAAAGGCTGTCTTCACCCTTTTGGCCACGGCATAGGAAGCCCAGATAACAAAAGGCAGTAAAA
>JAWLHW010000125.1:0-6821 GCA_041690155.1 Desulfomicrobium sp.
CCTTGAGACGCTGGCGGGAGGCATTGATGAGGACGAGATTTATCCTGAGGCGACCATGCCAACTTTACGGGATGATGGCTTCTGAGAGCAGGAGGCAAGCGTCCGTTTTGAGCGGGTGGTCTTTTGACTCAGGGGGTAAAATTATTGGCACTGATGCCTTGTGTAACGATTCTGTGTACACTCGTTTCCTACTTTTAGTCCTGAAAAAATGGTGCTAGGCAAATTTCAAGAGAATTGGCATAAGAAAGTTACGAGGATGCCATGCAGAAAGCCCGGACATTTACCAGCGCATGTTCACAGTGCGGCGCAGAGGTGGCGCAGAGAAATCCCTTCCCCACGGTGGATATTGTTCTTCATCGCGCCGGGCAGGGGATCTTGCTCATCGAGCGCCGCAACCCGCCCCATGGTTGGGCGTTGCCCGGCGGATTTATCGATTACGGGGAAAGCGCCGAGCAGGCTGCCGTACGCGAGGCGCATGAAGAGACCGGTCTTGACGTGCGTCTGACCGGACTTCTGGGAGTCTATTCCGATCCGGATCGTGACCCGCGTTTTCACACCTTGAGCGTGGCTTACACGGCGCAATGCGAGGACAACGAGATTCCTTACGCTGGAGACGACGCCAAAAATGCCCGGTTTTTTCCCCTGGACGAATTGCCAACGGACATTGCCTTTGATCACCGCAGAATCATAGCTGATTTTGCCAAGAAAATAAGCAGGAGCGCATGATCACACCGCCTCACGACATTGTTTTCCTGACTTCCGAAATTTATCCGTTCTCCAAGTCCGGAGGGTTGGCCGACGTCATGGGCATCTTGCCCCTGACCCTGTCCCGCATGGGAGTGCGCGTGGCCGTAATCACGCCCTTCTACGGCAGGCTGTCAACGGGACATTACCCTGTGCATCTGGTGCAGGAGAATTGTCCGGTGGGCTACCCCTGGGCCGACACCACGGCTGATATCTATCTGGCCGATTATCACGGCCTGCCCGTCTATTT
This sequence comes from Desulfomicrobium sp., assembly GCA_041690155.1. Classification (GTDB taxonomy): domain Bacteria; phylum Desulfobacterota; class Desulfovibrionia; order Desulfovibrionales; family Desulfomicrobiaceae; genus Desulfomicrobium. The sequence goes on from JAWLHW010000125.1 coordinate 995, forward strand.
CATAGAACGCGGCGAATATTTTGATCGTCGCCAATACTATTGCACGCACAAAGGTGATTATTTCGACAACTGCGAGCGGTTCATCTTTTTCTGCCGCGCGGCCCTTGCCGCCATCCGGCACCTGGACATGGGCACGCGCATTGTTCACGCTCAGGATTGGCACGCCGGCCTGACCATGGCCTATCTGGCTTTCTGGCGGCGCATCGATCCATTTTGGGCGGGTATGCGTACGGTCATGTCCATCCATAATCTGGCTTATCAGGGACGTTTTTCCTACCGGCTTTTCGAACAGTCAGGGCTGCCCCTGGAGGCCTGGAACACAGAAGGAGTGGAATTCTACAACAGCTTCAACCTGCTCAAGGCCGGCATCGCCTATGCCGACAAGATCACCACGGTCAGCCCCAGCTATGCCGCCGAGATCATGACCCCGGAGTTCGGCTGCGGGCTGGAGGGCATCCTGACTCGCCGCAAGGCCGATCTGGTCGGGATTTTGAACGGCGCGGACTACTCCATCTGGAGCCCGGAAAACGATCAGGTCCTGGAATGCACCTATTCGGCGGACAAGCCTGAGGGCAAGGAGGATTGCAAGAAGCACCTCATGGGCATGCTTGGGCTGTCGCCGGAGTTGGCCGATCGCCCGCTTCTGGGCTTTATCGGACGCCTGCGTGGCCAGAAGGGCATCGACATCGTGCTCGAGATCATCCCCGAACTCATGAAGCTCGACGTGGGGCTGGTGGTTCTGGGTGAGGGACGGGCCGAGTTTGAGGCCATGCTCATGAACATCATGGAGGATTATCCGGGCAGGATCGTGGGCATCATCGGGTATACGGAGGAGATGTCGCACCTCATTCAGGCCGGAGCGGATATTTTTCTCATGCCGTCACGTTACGAGCCTTGCGGGCTGACGCAGATGTACAGCCTGAGTTACGGCACTCCGCCCGTGGCCACCGCAGTGGGCGGTCTGCGAGACACCATCACCCCCTATCCCGACTCCGGTGCCAATGGTTTTGTTTTCGCCGACCCGACGCCAGAGGCTCTGTTGGCCACGGTGCGCAAGGCGGTGCAGGTCTGGGAAGATCGCAAAGCCTGGAGAGAAGTTCAGGTCAGCGCCATGCAGACACGATTTTCCTGGGAAAACTCCGCACGCAAATATATGGATGTCTACGCATCCCTGCACGGAGATCTTTTAGACACATGGAGGTTAGTATGAGTATTGAAAAAAAATATCTGAAGACAAAGAACGTTTGCAAGGTCACCTTTCATCTGCCGGCCGGCGGCGCAGGCGGGGCCGAGACCGTGTTTCTGGTGGGGGAATTCAATGACTGGGCCATGCACTCGCTGCCCATGAAGAAACTTAAAGACGGCTCTTTCAAGCTGACGATCGACCTGCCCGTCGGCAAGACATACCAGTTTCGCTACCTGCTGGACGATGATCGCTGGGAGAATGACTGGAGCGCGGATTCCTACTGCTACAGCGAATACGGAAACTGCGAAAATTCCGTGGTCGAAGTGTAGGAGACGAGTATAAATCCTTACTCGATTATCGCTTGCACATTGCTTTTTGAACGCGAAGTCCGTAATTTCTGCCCCTGTTTTCATACATATTAAGTACAAGGAGCAGACTATGGATGCGCAACAACCCGCCTATAAGGATATTGCGCCCCGTTTGCGGGGGCTCCGGGACGCCATGGATTTGAGCGAGGAGGATATGGCCGCGCAGCTTGGCGTGACGGCCAGCGATGTCCTCGGTTACGAGTCCGGAGAGCATGAGATCCCGGTCAGTTATCTTTTCAATGTGGCCCAGGTGTTTCAGGTCGACCTGACCGTGCTCATGTCCGGCAAGGAAGCGCATCTGCACACTGCTTCCCTGGTCAAGAAGGGCAAGGGCATGAGCGTGGAGCGGCGCAAGGATTACGATTACAAGAGCCTGGCCTACCGCTTTGTCGGCCGCAAGATGGAGCCCTTCGTCGTTACTGTCCCCCCCAAAGACAAGTATTCTCTGACTTTCAACGAGCACCCCGGACAGGAATTCATCTACGTCCTCTCCGGCAAGCTCGAAATCACCCTCGGTTCCACGACCCATGTCATGGAGCCTGGCGACAGCCTGTATTTCACCTCGCGTACTCCCCACGCCCTGCGTGGTCTGGACGGCCAACCGGCCGAGTTTCTGGACGTGATTATCTAGGGGCAGACCACAAGGTCCGGCCCCCGCAAGTCACCACCCGAAGAATCAATCCAACACCATCGGAGTACCCATGCATACAAAACTGCGCCCTTCGTCCTATGAAGAGTTTCAGGCCTCTTTTCTTCTCGATATCCCGAATAATTACAATTTCGCCTTTGATATGGTCGACGCCGCCGCTTTAGCAGAACCGGACCGCCTGGCCATGGTTCATGTGGACGACGCCGATGTGCGCCGCGAATACACCTTCGGCTATTTTTCCGAGCAGTCGAGCCGTCTGGCAGGAGCGCTGCAAAGCCTCGGCATCGGGCGCGGCGACAAGGTCATGATCATCCTGCATCGCCGGGTGGAATTCTGGACCGTCATGCTCGCCCTGCACAAGCTCGGCGCACTTGGCGTGCCGTCGCCTGCACTCTTGACGGCCAAGGATATCACTTACCGGGTCAATTTTGCCTCCATCAAAGGCGCTATCGTCGACACTTCCGTGCGCGCCACCGTGGAAGCGGCCAAGCTCGATTGTCCGACCCTGACCGTGCAGGTGCTGGCGGGCCTTGAGCAGGCCGAAGGCGATTGGCACAGCTTCTCGCAGATCGTGGCCGACGCCTCCCCATCCTTCCCGCGCCCGGCCGACGCGGCCTGCGGCGAGGATCCGGCGACCATTTTCTTTTCTTCCGGCACAACCGGGCACCCCAAGATGGTGCTGCATAATTTCAACTACCCCTTCGGCCATGTCATGACCGGTTCCTACTGGCACGACATAGAGCCCGGAAACCTGCACCTGACCCTGGCCGACACGGGCTGGGCCAAGTCCACCTGGGGCAAGTTCTATGGCCAGTGGCTGGCCGGGGGCGTGGTTTTTGTCTGGGATTTCAGGGGCAAGTTCGAGCCTGCCAGACTGCTTCAGGTCATCGCCGAGCACAAGGTCACCAATTTCTGCGCGCCGCCCACGGTCTACCGTTTCCTGATCCGCGAAGACCTTTCGGCCTACGACCTCTCAGCCCTGCGCCATTGCACCACGGCCGGCGAGCTTTTGAACGACAGCGTGTTCGAGACCTGGGTGGAAAAAATGGGCATGCCCATCTACGAAGGCTACGGCCAGACCGAAACCACCCTGCAGATCGCGACCTTCCCCTTCATGAAACCCAAGGCCGGATCCATCGGCAAGCCCTGCCCGGGGTGGGACATCCGGCTCCTGGACGAAAATGATGAGCCCTGTCCCCCCGGCGTAGAAGGGGAGATTTGTATCGGCATGGAACCCAATCGGCCAATGGGCCTGTTCAGTTGCTACCTGCAGGATGAGGCCAAGACCGCAAGCGTCATGCACGGCGGCTTCTACCGCACCGGCGACAAGGCCTGGATGGACGAGGACGGCTACTTCTGGTTCCTGGGACGCATCGATGACCTGATCAAAAGCTCCGGCTACCGCATCGGGCCCTTCGAGGTCGAAAGCGCCCTCATCACTCACCCCGCCGTAGTCGAAGCAGCGGTGACCGGCGTGCCCGACCCCGACCGCGGCCAGGCCGTCAAGGCCTCCATCACCCTGGCCGCAGGCTACGAGCCATCCCCGGAACTGACCAAAGAATTGCAGAACCACGTCAAGAAAGTGACTGCGCCCTACAAATACCCGCGCATCATCGACTACGTGAAGGAACTGCCCAAAACCATCAGCGGCAAGATCAAGCGTGCTGAGATTCGGGCCAAGGACGAGGTATAGGGGGAAGAGAGCGGGGCGCTGCCCCGCACCCCGCAAGGGGCGCGCCCCTTGACCCGGGTAGGGGTGATTGATTTTGAGGCCATGCGTGTTGCGTGGCCTTTTTCTTGCTCTGCACTCTGTATGTCCGTCCAATTTTCCATTATAACGCCCAGTCTGGGGCGCAGGCCCAAGGCGTTGGCGCTGGCCATGGAGAGCGTGGCAACAAGTCTTGCCTATGCGAGGGACGCAGGGCTTCAGCTGGAGGCAGAAATGCTGGTCGGCTTTGATGGCCATCGGCCCGAAACTTTTGATCCGCCGGGATTTGTCAGGGCGTTTACTTTTCCCTTCCGGGGGAGTTTCGGCAACGAGATCCGGGATGCGCTTCTTAAGGTCGCGCGTGGCGAGAGGATTCTTTTTCTGGATGACGACAACGCCTTCGCGCCGCAAGCGTTGGCCGTGTTTTCGCGGCATATGGCCGAGGATCTGGTTATTGCACGCATCGATACGAGCCGGGCGTTCGCCGAATCCTATCTGCCGCGCACGCTGCCGAGCGGGGAGCGGGTGGCGCAGGGCAATGTCGATCCGCTGTGTCTTTCGGTCCGGACCGAGTTTGTCCGTAATTGGGGCCGTGGCTGGGAAAACAAGGGCGGCTACGAGTCGGACTATCTGAACATCCTCAGATATTATCGCCGCGCCGGGAGCGTGGTGTTTCTCGATGATGTGGTCGGTGTCTATGACGCAGGGCGGGGCCTTGACGAGATGGGACTGAACCCGCGCCAGACCGCAGCCTGTGATGTCGTGCGCGCGGGCAAAGTACTGCCTAGCGCTGCACCGTGGAGAACGCATGGCTGAATGGATTTTTTACCCGCCCCTAAGAGCCATGTCCGGCGGGTGCATGGTGCTCCTGCAGATCGCCCGGCAGTTGCAGGACCTGGGCAGGCTCGGGGGCATCCTGTATTGGGAAAGCCCTCCCGCTGGCGATGAGTGTCACGGATTGCCGTGGGTCAAGGCTGGCGAGGCGGCCATGAAGGCCGGGGACGCCTTCGTAGTGCCCGAAGGCTGGCCCAATGCACTGGTGCTGGGCCTGAAGCGTGGCTGCCGGACCATCGTCTACTGCCAGAACTGGTCCTATCTTTTTCATGGCCTGGAGCAGGGCGTGCACTGGCGCGACCTGCCCGTGGAATTTCTGGCCGTGTCAGACCCCGTGGCCTGGCACATGGAGCAGGTGCTGGGCAGGCGTCCGACGATCATTCGTCCGGCCCTGGATAGCGGTCTTTTCCACCCCCCTGAATCCAAGCCCGACGGAGCGCTGCGCATCGGCTTCATGCCGCGCAAGAACAAGGCCCTGGCCGAGCAGATCCGGCGCATCTTCGAGGAACGAAACCCCAAGGCTCACGTGCAGTGGGTGCCCATTCACGGCCTGGACCGCCCCGGCGTGGCCGACGCGCTGCGGTCCTGTCATGTCTTTCTGGTCACTGGCTTCCCCGAAGGCTGCCCGCTTCCGCCCCTTGAGGCCATGGCTTGCGGTTGCCTGTGCGTGGGCTTCACCGGTTTTGGCGGCTGGGATTACATGCGCCAGGTCGAGCCGAATGGCTATGCGCCGCATGGGTATGCGCTGCGCGATGTGCCCTGGGGCGGCAATGGCTGGTGGTCGGCGGACGGTGATGTGCTGGGCGCGGCGCTGGGATTGGAAATGGCTGCGCGGGCATTGTCTCAAAGTTCGGATATCCTCGATCAGGCCTCCCAAACGGTCGCAGCGTATGGGCGTGACAACCAGCGGCGCGAAATCGCGGCGGCGATGACGCAGGCCAGTACGGTCCGATGACTTACGCAACACGCAGCCATCCCAGAATTCTGCTCATCTCGGCCAAGCACTACCTCATGGCCGAATTGATCGCCGGTTGTCAGGCCCTGGGGCTGGAGCATGCCTATCTGTTCCTGGGCGGGATTTC
>JAWLHW010000126.1:0-6811 GCA_041690155.1 Desulfomicrobium sp.
TGGACTGGCACGGACTTTCACGGACGGGCACGGACCCCGGCACCGCCTCGGAGCTTTGCATTTTGTCCGTGCCCGTCCGTGAAAGTCCGTGTTCGTCCCTCGTTTTTTGCCTTTCTATTTCTTCTTTCACCCACTGCCGCACATCATCCAGCTTCGTGCAGCGTCTTTGTTTGAAGCGCATCAGCGCCGGATGCTCCGGTTCCAGCAGCGGCAAACCGCGCTGACGCAGAAAATCTTCATAGTCCAGGCGCAGCTCTTCCAGGCTGGCCCGGGCCACGTTTGTCAGCTTGAGCTCCATCTTTTTAGACGTGCCCGATGCCTGGCTGCCTTCGGCGATGTTCTGCACGCCGGATCGTGCGGCCTGGACCATCTGGTCGTGGGTGCGGCTTCGCCTGCTCACGAAGCGTTCGCAGAACAGCACCGTCACGTCGTAGGTCAGCTGCGCCACCTTGAAGCTTTTGAGGCTACGGTAGCCGCCGTGCTTTGGAATGAGCGCTTCGACCATGGCCTTCTGTGCGGCCTAGTCTTCGACAATGGCGCCAAGGTCGACCTGTAACCCTGCTTCCTTGGCTTTCAGGACCCGGCGCACGATCTTGCCGCTGCGCGTGCGTGGCAGAGCTTCCACGAATTCCACGGAGCGGATCACGGCTACGGGGCCGACTTCCTTGCGGATATGGGTTTTGAGCATGCGGATGATTTCATTGCGGTCGTCCAGGGCCGCAAACTTCTGCTGCAGCACAATGTAGGCCTTGGCCACTTCTCCCTTGATCTTGTCCGGAATGCCGACCACGGCCGCCTCGGCCACCGCCTTGTGAGTCAGGAAGGCGTTTTCCAGTTCCACGTTGCCGATGCGATGCCCGGCGATGTTCATGACGTCGTCGGAGCGGCCATGAATCCAGATCAGGCCGTCCTCGTCGCGGGTTGCGATATCCCCGGCCCAGTACTTGCCGGGGCCGAGCGGCCAGTAGGTTGCGTCGTGCAGTTCGGGCTTGCCGAAAATATCGAGCAGCATGGACGGCCAGGGCCTGGTCACGACCAGGTTGCCGGCGACGCCATTTTCCACGGGGCTTCCTTCCTCGTCGACAATGTCCACCTCGATGCCCGGCAAGGGCCGATGCACGGAACCGGGTTTTAAAACCGAGACCGGAAAGGGGCTGATCATGCATCCGCCCGTCTCTGTTTGCCACCACGTATCAAGGATGGGGCACTGGGAGTGGCCGATATATTTGTAGAACCACAGCCAGGTGTCCGGCGAGATGGGCTCGCCGACGCTGGCCAGCAGGCGCAGGGTGGAGAGGTCGTGCATGCGCGGATACTGGTTGCCGTAGCGCATGAGCATGCGGATGACCGTGGGAGATGTGTAGAGGACCGTCACGCCATAACGGGCCACGATATCCCACATGCGGTCGGCCTGGGGATAAAGGGGATGCCCCTCGTACATGACCGTGGTCGTGCCGGCGATGAGCGGGCCGTAGACCACATAGCTGTGGCCGGTGATCCAGCCCATGTCGCCGGTGCACCAGAAGATGTCCGTGGGCTTGATGTCAAAGACCCAGTCCAGCGAGCGGTGCAGGCCGACCATGTATCCGGCGTGGCCGTGCACGATGCCCTTGGGCTCGCCCGTGGTGCCGGAAGTGTGCAGGATGAAGAGCGGATCATCGGAATTCATGATTTCGGTGGCCGCGTCGGAGCGCTCCTGGCGAACCAGGGCGTCGTACCAGATGTCGCGGGCCTCGCCCATGTCCACGTCCAGCTTGGCGCGGTTGACCACGACCACGGTCTCCACGCAGTCGCACCCGCCCACCAGCGCTTCATCAACGGTGGCTTTGAGGTTAACGATGCGGCCGTTGCGGTAGAACCCGTCGGCCGTGACCACCAGCTTGGCCTCGACTTCGGTGATGCGCTGGCGCAGGGACTTGGCCGAGAATCCGGCAAAGACCGCGCAATGCACCGCCCCGATCTTGGCGCAGGCCAGCATGGCCATCATGGTCTGGGGGATGAGCGGCATGTAGAGAATCACCCGGTCGCCCTTGCCAAGGCCCAGTGAACGCATGGCGTTGGCCAGCTTGTTCACCTCGCGGTAGAGTTCGTAGTAGGTGTACTTCTTGGTGTCTCCGGCCTCGCCTTCCCAGATCAGCGCCAGCTTGTTCTTGTTGGCGGTCTCGATGTGCCGGTCCAGTGCGTTGTAGACGATGTTGCACTGGGCGCCCTTGAACCAGCGGTAGCGCGGCGCTTCGGAGTCATCCAGCACCGTGTCCCATTTGTGAAACCAGTCCAGTTCTTGGGCCGCGTCTTCCCAGTAACCCAGATTGTCGGCCTTGGCCGAGGCCTGGGCCGTGGCAAATTCCTGCGGATTGACATTGGCCTCGATGACCAGTTGGGGCAGGGGTCGGAAGACGAGTTCCTCGCTATAGGCCATGTCGCTTTCTTTCATGGCGTTCTCCTTGCGCAGCAGGCCGCGTTTCATGCCTCGTTCCATTTGTGTACTCGTTTTTGGGTTCGGGAAAAGCCCATTCTCGGCTAAAGGTCTTATGCGGCAGGTAAGCGCCGCTAGAGTTGCAAAATTTTCTTCAGTTCGCCGATGCGCCGCCTGCTGACCGGGAGTTCGATTTTCTTGCGTCCGGCCGTACGCAGCATGAAATTGCCGCCGGGCATGGAGGCAATCTCCGTGACCATGTCCAGGTTGACCAGATACTTGCGGTGCACCCGGCAGAAACGGTGTGGCCGCAGCCGCGTCTCCAGGTTCTTGAGCCTGTAGGAGGTCAGGAAGCGATCCTGGGCCGTGTGCACGAAGCTGTAGTCCTCGTAGGCCTCCACATACACGATCTGCGTGTAGGGAATGAGGATGTGCCGGCCTTCCTGGTTGACGGGAAGCTTTTCGATTTCCGGGGAGCGCTCCCGGCTCATGTCCCAGGCCTGACGCAGCGCGTTGACGAAGATTTCTTCCTCGTCGTCGCCCATGGACAGCTGCACGGTCTCTTCGCTGATCTGCTGGCGGGATTGCAGGGGCTGGGTCGGGGGGGAGGCTTTTTTGCGCGGAAGCAACGGACGCAGCCGTTCGATGGAGCGTGCGAAGCGGTTCGCGTGTGCGGGCCAGAGCAGATAGTCGGCAGCGCCGAGCTCGAAGGCGGCGAAGGCCTGATCCTCTTCCGTGGCCAGGAAGATGAGTGCGGGCGGGTCGTCCCCCTGGGCCAGATGCGCAGCCAGTTCCATGCCGCTGACCCCATGCGGCAGGTCCGTGCCCATGAAAAAGACATCGTAAGGAATAAAGGCAAGCATCTCCAGGGCCTCAAACGAGGACACCGCTTCCCCAAGCACGGCAATCTCCTTGACAGGAGAGAGCATGTCTCGCAATTGAGACCTGACTTCGGGATCCGGGTGAAGAAGCAACGCTTTGAGTTTGGACATGGCGCCAGCCTGGTCGCAGGTAATGGGAAAACGATCATATATCCTTGATTTCAAAAGTTCTCAAGTTCTGTTCACGCCTTCAGTGCCAGCCGCAGGGCGAGACGTATCCCATCTGTAGTTTTGCGACAAATTCTTGAATTAGTTTGTTTTTATTGATTTCCTCCGAAATTATCCCCGCCTTGTGTTCATTGGACATCCCAAAGAAAATCAAATATAAAAAAATGTTTTATTTGTAATGAACGCGAGTCTTTTTCCCAACACAGGACATATGGCAACACAAGAAAATATCAGAAATTTCAGTATTATAGCCCACATTGATCATGGCAAGTCAACCCTGGCCGACCGGATCATGGAAAAGACGGGGCTTATTTCCGATCGTCAGAAAAAGGACCAGTACCTGGATCGCATGGAACTGGAACAGGAACGCGGCATCACCATCAAGGCCCAGAGCGTACGCATTCCGTACAAGGCCAAGGACGGCCGCAACTATATCCTGAACCTCATCGACACGCCCGGCCACGTGGACTTCTCCTACGAAGTCTCGCGCAGCCTGGCCGCCTGCGACGGGGCGCTGCTGGTGGTTGACGCCACCCAGGGCGTGGAAGCCCAGACCCTGGCCAACGTTTACATGGCGCTGGACAATGATCTGGAAGTGCTGCCCGTCCTGAACAAGATCGATCTGCCCAGCGCCGAGCCCGAACGGGTCGCGGAGGAGATCGAGGAAGTCATCGGCATTGACTGCACCGACATCGTCAAGGTTTCGGCCAAGTCGGGGCTGGGCGTGGAAGAGCTGCTTGAACGCCTCGTGGAGCAGGTGCCGCCGCCAAAGGGCGACACCGAGGCACCACTGAAAGCCCTGATCTTCGACTCCTGGTACGATTCGTATCAGGGCGTGGTCGTGCTTTTCAGGGTGCTGGAGGGACGGGTCAAAAACGGCCAGCGCGTACAGATGTGCGCTACGGGCAAGAAGTTTGAAGTGACCAAGCTCGGGGTGTTCTCGCCCGAACCCACTGACATAAAAGAGCTCGCGGCGGGCGAAGTCGGCTTTTTGTGCGGGGCCATCAAGGAACTCAAAGATGCCCAGGTCGGCGACACCATCACCAATCCCGATAATCCCACAAAAACTCCTTTCCCCGGGTTCAAGACCATCAAGCCCATGGTCTTCTGCGGCCTCTATCCCGTGGAACCGGCCGAATACGAGACCCTGAAGTCCGCGCTGGAAAAGCTGCAACTCAACGATGCGGCCCTGTATTACGAGCCCGAGACTTCCCAGGCGCTCGGCTTTGGTTTCCGTTGCGGATTTCTGGGCCTTTTGCACATGGAGGTCATCCAGGAACGCCTTGAGCGCGAGTTTCAGGCCAAGCTCATCGCGACAGCTCCTTCGGTCATATACCGAGTGACCCGTATTGACGGCGTGACCTTTGACATTGACAATCCCAGCAACCTGCCGCCGCAGGAAAAGATCCAGTCCATCGCCGAACCCTTCGTGCGCATGGAGATTCACGTCCCCAACGATTATGTGGGCAACGTGCTGGGGCTTTGCGAGGAGAAGCGCGGCATCCAGAAGGACATGCGCTACCTGACCTCCGTCCGTGTGGTCATCAGCTATGAACTGCCCTTCTCGGAGATCGTCTATGACTTCTTCGACCGCCTCAAATCCGTGACCAAGGGCTTTGCCTCCCTGGATTACGAGGTCATCGATTACCGTGTGGCCGACCTGGTCAAGCTGGATGTGCTCATCAACTCCGAGCCCGTGGACGCCATGGCAGTCATCGTGCACCGCTCCAACGCGGCGTACCGGGGCCGGGCCCTGGCACTGAAGCTCAAGCGGGTCATCCACCGCCAGCTGTTCGAGATCATCATCCAGGCGGCGGTGGGCAGCAAGATCATTGCGCGTGAGCGGGTCTCGCCCATGCGTAAGAATGTCACGGCCAAATGCTACGGCGGCGACATCACCAGAAAGCGCAAGCTCCTGGAAAAGCAGAAAGAAGGCAAAAAGCGCATGAAGCGCATGGGCAGCGTGGAGATTCCACAGGAAGCGTTTCTGGCAGCCCTCCAGTCAGGCGAATAGACTCTTACTTTTGATAACAACTGCTTTGGCAGATTACGTATCAGGCAGGTACAGACATGAACCCTCGTTGGCAGACAATGCTCAAAGAATACGCCGAAGCCCTTATCGTGGCGCTGATCCTGGCGTTTTTTATTCGTTCTTTTGTGGTCCAGGCGTTCAAGATTCCGTCCGGATCCATGCTCCAGACTTTGCAGATCGGCGACCATCTGTTGGTCAGCAAGTTTGCGTATGGCGTGAAAATCCCCTTCACCAACACCATGATCATCGAGCGTGAAGGACCGGAACAGGGCGATATCATCGTTTTCGAGTTCCCCGAAGATCCATCCAAAGACTTCATCAAGCGTGTCATCGGTCTGCCGGGAGACGTCATCGAGATCCGGGACAAAAAGGTTTTCCGCAACGGCGTGGAGTTGCAGGAATCCTACATTCAGCATGTGGACTCCTCGACATCCGTGCCCCGGCGCGACAATTTCGGACCGGTCATGGTGCCCGAGAACAAGTATTTCGTCATGGGCGACAACCGCGACGAATCCTATGACTCCCGCTTCTGGGGTTTCGTGGAACGTGACACCATCGAGGGCAAGGCGCTCATCCTCTATTGGTCCTGGGCCAGCCTGACCGATATCCGCTGGGAACGTATCGGACAGCTGGTGGAATAGGCATGATCGCCAAGGTTTCCACCGCCGCCTTGCTGGGAATCGACGGATTCTCCATCGAGCTTGAGGTGGACCTGGCGCGTTCGGGCATGCCGGCCTTCATCATGGTCGGCCTGGCCGAAGGCGCGGTGCGCGAGGCCAAGGAGCGCGTTTTTTCGGCGCTAAAGAATTCGGGCTTCAAGCTCCCGCCCAGCCGCATCACCGTGAACATCGCCCCGGCCGACATCCGCAAGGAGGGCTCGGGCTACGATCTTCCACTGGCTCTGGGTCTTCTGGCCGGGGCCGAAGTCATTGATCAGCACAAGCTCTCCGGTCTTTACATGGCCGGAGAGCTTTCACTTTCCGGAGAGCTCAAGCCCGTGCCGGGCGTCCTGCCCCTGGCCCTGCGGGCCCGCGAGGCCGGGGCGCGGGGTATGATCGTGCCCGAAGCCAACGGCAGGGAAGCCGCCGTGGTGCAGGGTTTGCCGGTCTTTGCCTGCAAAAGCCTGGCCCAGGTTGTGCGTTTTGTGCTGGGCGAAGAATGCCTCGAACCTTTAGTTTGTGATGTTGAGGGGCTGTGGGCCGAGCGTGAGCACTTCTGGCGCGACTTTTCCGAGGTCAAGGGCCAGGAGCGGGCCAAGCGGGCCATCGAGATCGCCTGCGCCGGTTCGCACAACATGCTTTTCATCGGGCCTCC
>JAWLHW010000127.1:0-6782 GCA_041690155.1 Desulfomicrobium sp.
TTTGCATGGCCTGTCCCGCGACGCGGAGCATCTCACGGATGTCCATAGGCTTGGCCACATAGCAGTTCATGCCAGCGGCCAGAAAGCGCTCCCTGTCGCCGTCCATGGCGCAGGCTGTCAGCGCGATGACCGGAATATTCCTGACCCTTTCCCCGGCTTCGCCCTCGCGGATGCGCTTGGTGGTCTCGATGCCGTCCATGTCCTGCATCTGCACATCCATGACCACAAGGTCGAAGCGCTGTCGGCGCAGGGCGTCCAGGGCCTCCTGGCCGCTTTGAACGTGCACCACGTCGGCTCCGTGGCGGCCCAGCAGGGCTATTCCGGCCACGGCGCTGACCTGGTCGTCCTCGACCAGCAGGATGCGCCTTCCCGCAAGGTTGGCGGCTTTGCACTCATCGGAGCCGCCGGGGCAAGCGGGGGGGCAATCCGTGTCAAAGCGCAGCGAAAAGGCGAAAGTCGTGCCCTTTCCGGGCTCGCTGATCACGGACATGCCGCCTCCCATGATCTCCACCAGACGCTTGCAGATGGAGAGGCCAAGTCCCACACCTTTGTGACTGCGGACATATCCATCACTGAGCTGAATGAACGGGTCGAAAAGGCGCCGCAGATCCTCGTCCGGGATGCCGATTCCCGTATCCGAGACTTCGAAGAAGACCCGCGCCGTTCGCGGTTCAACGGCAGGCAGGCTCCAGGCCTGTACGGATATGCGGCCGGAGGTGGTGAACTTGCAGGCGTTGTCCACAAGGTTGTTGAGGATCTGTTGCAAGCGAAAAGCGTCGCCAAGGATGCGGTCGGGCGAGGCCGGGTCCAGAGTGAAAGCGAGAGTTACGCCGTTGTCACCGAGCAGAGGCGTGAACAGTTCCCGGACATTGCTGAAAACGCTTTCCAGGCTCATCGGTGCGGACTGAATGGCGAGTTTGCCGGCCTCGATGCGCGAAAAATCCATGATGTCGGAGAGCAGACGAACCAAGCGGTCGCAGGATCGCACAGCCATGTCCACGAATGAGGCCTGATCCGCATCAAGATCCGCGGTCTGCAGAAGCTGGAGCATGCCCATGATGCCGTTGATGGGCGTACGAATTTCATGACTCATGCTGGCCAGGAAGCCGGACTTGGCCCTGTTGGCCTCCTCGGCCTGCTCCTTGGCATTTTTGAGGGCCTCTTCGAATCTCCAGCGTTCGGTGATGTCCTCCCCAGAGCAGACCACGTATTCGACCGTTCCGTCAGGACGGAGTTTGGGGGATTTGAGGATGGAGACGAGTCTTCTTTCACCCGAGAAATGAGGCAGCCACTCCTCGGTGCGCATTTGGCGGCCCGAGGAAAAAACCTCCTCGTTTCCCTGGCGGCAGAGATCGGCGACGTCGACGGGATAGATTTCGTAGATGCTTTGGTAGGCCATGTCCCCGATGCCGAGGCCTTTGAAGGCGGCGTGCGCCACGTTTACGGCCCCGTAGGTTTGCTCGTCGATGAGGTACCAGATCTGCGTCTGGATATAGTCGAGCAGTATGCGCTGCTCGTCGACGGCTTTTTCCATAAGACTTTGGGCGTGCTTGCGCGCTGTGATGTCCATGGCGATACGGATGCGAGCCGGACGCCCGTCAAGCCAGGACACCGGCCTGTCGAAATGCAGGTTCCATTTGCCGGTGGAGTGGTCCAGGGCCTCCCACGAAGCCATTTGTTGTTCATGTCCGGTTCTGCCGGGACAGCCGGGTTCGTCGCCATCGGATGGCTGCCGGGAGTGATGGAAACCCGTTCCGTTTTCCCCGGAATTTTCCCGCATGGACGCGTTCATGAAAAGGATCTCGTCCGTAGCCACGTCCACCACGCAGATGTCGGCCGGGATGCTGTCGAGGATGGCGCGCAAGGCAACGTTACCCGCCTCCAGTTTCTTTTCCATCCTCTTCTGTGCGGTCACGTCCCTGCCCGATCCTACGGTTCCGATCTTAACGCCGTTTTCATCGAAGAGCGGGGCCTTGCGTACGTCGAGAAACAGGAACTTTCCGCCGACGTTGCCGTATTCATCAAACTGCTGCGGGCACCCCGCGTCGATGGTTATCTGGTCCGTGTCGCGGCAGATCTCGCCAAAACTGTGCCAATCCGGATTCTCCGGATGCCTGGCGCGCTCCCGCTGCGCAAAGAAGAGGTCTGTCCTGCCGATGGGTTCGTCAGTGTCACGAGCGACAAGCAAGGTTTCGCAGATAGCCTTGTTGGCAAAAATATACTTTTTATCCAGATCCTTGGCCCAAATCATGTCCGGCACATTGTCGCAAATGAGCCGCAGCATGGTGCCCAGTTGCTGGCTTTTGCGCTCCAGGGCCTTGCGGGTCTCGATCTCCCGCTTTTGCTGCGTGATGTCCGTGGCCACTCCATGGATGACAAGCCCCGCGCCCATATCCGTCATGACCGCCTTGTCGTGAAGCCACGTTTCTTTTCCGGTCTCGCTGAGCACGCGATACTCGACATCGAGAAAACCCTTGCGTTGAGCCAGTTCCATTGCCTCTTTGTATACCGGAGCGTCTTCGGGGTGGATTCGGTCGATCCAGAAGCCCTTTGCCGTATCCGTTTCCCCCGGGCTGAACCCGAGGACATCAAGAGCCTGGGGTGAACAGTAATGGGCAGTGGAGCCATCGAGACTCCAGGAATAGACGATGACCGGGATGGTTTGGATCAGCCTGCTGAGGTTATTGTGGGCCTGTTGCAACGCGCGTTCCGCATCCTGACGCAGTTCCAGTTCCCGCTTGGCATCCGCGACCGCGGCGGTCAGGGCCGCTGTTCTGTCAGCAATGGTTTCGCCCAGTTCCTGCTGGGTGTGATGGAAAAGACGATGGGTTTCGAGCCAGTCCGTCATGTCCCAGAAGATGATGCAGGCAACGTCCGTGAGTTCGTCGCCTGTGCTCAGGATTTCCGCCTGGGCCTGCACCTTTCTGAGAACTCCGTCCCTGCGTGTCAGGTCTATCGTCACGGGCTCCGGAGCGATGCCTTCAAGCACCTTGCCGTAAAAGTTCTGGAATGTTCCGGCCTCGTCTGTGGTGAGGTGTTGGGAGAATTTGGCGAGGGACGGGACACGTACGGACGGATAACCGAGCATCCTGCACAGGGATCTGGACCAGATGTTTTTGCCGGCAGGGCTCGAGACCGTCCACAGGCCGCAGCCGGCAAAGGGCTGGACGCGTGCGGCGTCATCGGGACGAGCCGAGTCGTTGACAAGAGACGGACCGTGGCTGTTACCAAGGAAGAAATTGGCAACCTGGGTGTTCAAGGCTGCTGCGGCCTTGGACAGGAAGTCAAGCGACGGATTACACTGCCCGCGTTCGATCTGGCCCAGGTGCTGCTTCGTAACGCCAATGACTTCGGAAAGACTCTCCTGCGTCATGTTGCGCAGTTGGCGATACAGTCTCAACCTTCCTCCGACGTCATTATGAATCATGCAACCCTCCGAAATCCAACAATGAGATGAAATCTTGAAAGAAGAGCGCCAGACCCCGCGTCGCGGACGGAGGTGCGCAGCTCATTTTTTCAAAGATAAGCTAGCTCATACCTGACAGGATTTAAACAAGATTCCATCTTGTTTTCGCTTCATGACATGCATCAGTTACACGATGTACCAGAAAGCATAGGGTCTGCAAAAGTTCGTAGCCGAAAATGTCATACATTATTAAGGGATGCACTGTTTGACATGAATTCGTCATACAATGTCTTACATCTGGGGGTGTGTAAAATTTATGATTCCTGATGGATATTTGTTTCTACTGTGATACGCGAGAATGACTGATCTGCAACAAGTAAGCGAAAATGGACAGGAAAAAGAAAAAATTTGGTGGTTCCAGTCAAAGCAAAAGCGATTTTGGCATCACTCCAATGAATTTAATGCGCTTGAACTATTGAAAAGAAGTGATGCTACTGGCAATTGTATATATTGCTTTCATGTTTTTATTTCATGTTCTTTTTTGGACATTCATAAATTTGGTTTGAAAAAATTCAACAAATGACAGAGATATAAGCGTCACGTACACTAAGGAAGCTCGCCAAGCGGAAGCCTTGCCTTACGGTGCTCAAGCAAGCCAAATTAATCAGGTAAGCATTTCAAGGTTTGTCTCTTTACGTAAAGGAAAGTTGACATGCTCGCGATCATTCAAGAACCAAATGCGGACTTGCTTCTGTATCGGATCTCCCATCACATTGGCGAAAAAGTCCGGGACGTTGTGGCCAGGCGCGGCAGCGCGAATATTGCGGTACGGGGTGGGAGAAGCGCCCCGAAGATTTTTAGAAGATGCATCAGCTAAAGCTCGATCGGACCCCAGGGGGGACATGTTCAAACAAACGCAGCCATTTCTATTGTTTTTCCGGGAACTGTTCAAAAACCCGCATGCGGTCGGAGCGATCTTGCCGAGCGCGCAAAAACTCGCAAACCAGATGGCCGCCCGCTTGCCGCAGGGGGAAGGCATGGTCGTTGAATTGGGCGCGGGTACCGGAGTCGTCACACAGGCGTTGCGGATGCGAATCAAGAAAGTGGAGCAGTTATGGGTTGTGGAGCGCTCGGCGAATTTTGCCAGCCATTTGAACAGAAAATTTCCTGAAACAAACATCGTCTGCGGCGACGCATCCGAGTTGTCCGTCCTTATTCCCGCGCGTCCGGTCGATGTCATTGTGTCATGTCTCCCGTTTCGTTCGTTTTCCGAAAGGGAGATCCTCTGCATCACACGTCAGTGGCATTCAGTGCTCGCTCCCCAAGGCATAGTGATTCAATACACATACGCGTTGAATGATACCGACAAGTTTCTTAAATATGGTTTTTATGAACATGCGCATGAATTTGTGTGGCGCAACATTCCTCCCGCACGGGTGCAAGTGCTTAAGTCTTCCCGCACATAGTCGCCTGAGCGTCCTGTATAGACTTCATGCGGGTTTCTCTGGTCATTGCCCAAACTTGGGGGGCGCGCCTTTCATCTTTCAGGAGGTTCACAATGATACGCGACACAGGGTTTGTGATCTGCATTGCAGCAATCCTTTTCATGGGGCCGGGTTCCGCGTGGAGCCAATCGAAGCCAGCCGAATCCGCAGAAATCAAGGCTAAGGTGCTGGAACAAAGCATGGCGCCCGAGGGCAATAAGACGCGCCCATCCTCGTCCGAGGTTATTACGAAAACTGAAGCCCAGGCGGTGGACCCGTCCGGGGAAATGCCTCTGGACGACGCGCTGACCTGTCTTGCACGCACCATCTATTGGGAGGCTCGAGGCGAAGAGACTGCGGGCATCGAAGCGATAGCAAATGTCGTCATGAACCGCCTTGGTCATGAAGGCTTTCCCGATACGATCTGCGAAGTTGTCAAGCAAGGCTCGGAGCAAGGCGCCTGTCAGTTCTCGTGGTGGTGCGATGGCCTCCCCGATGACGCGCAGGAGGAAGAACCCTACTCCGTCGCCAAGGAGATAGCTCGAAAAACTCTTAACAAACAATTGCAGGACAGAACTGGTGGCGCCTTATATTTCCATCGAAAAGACATTACGCCACATTGGGCTGCAGAATACGTAAGGACGGTCGTTATCGGGAAACACATATTCTACAAGCCTCATGACGGTGCAGCAAAATAGTATCCTGAATGCCTGTTTTCAGGACTACGTGATTTCAGGCATCCAGATCGTCATATTTAACACTTACATAATATCTGACGGCCTTCATTGACGGATTCCTTCGTATATCCTCCGGATTAATCTTTATTTTGTCCGTATAATCAGCGTGTTAATTCCTGCGAGAGAACATCTAGATGCTTCTGGCACGCTCATTGCGGAACTCCGCCTGTTTTTAGACCGCATTTCCGGAGCCACTGTCATGAAAATTCTTCTTCTCTACCCGCATTATCCCAACACATTCTGGAGTTTCCGGCACGCCATGAAGTTTATCGGGAGAAAGGCGAGTTTTCCGCCCTTGGGCCTGCTGACCGTGGCCGCAATGCTCCCTGCCGAATGGGAAAAAAAGCTCGTCGATATGAACGTCAGGCCCCTGTCCGATGATGATCTGAAATGGGCGGATTACGTCTTCATCAGCGCCATGACCATTCAACGCGAATCGGTTCTGGAGATCCTCTCCCGATGCCGCTCGCTCGGAGTCAAAACCGTCGCCGGCGGCCCATTGTTTACCAGTGCCCCGGACGATTTTCCGGAAGTTGACCACTTGGTGCTGGGTGAAGCGGAAGTCACTCTGGCTGGGTTCCTCCATGATCTGCAAACAGATTCTGCCCGTCATCTTTACATGGAGAAGCACCACGCAAACCTGAGTACGACTCCTTTGCCGCTCTGGGAGCTGATCGACGTCAAAAATTATGCGTCCATGAATATCCAGTATTCGCGGGGTTGTCCTTTTGACTGCGAGTTTTGTGATATTACCGCCTTGTTCGGGCGCATATCCCGAACCAAAGAGGTGCAGCAGCTCCTCGCAGAACTTGAAAGCCTCCGTCTTCAGGGATGGCGCGGGCCGGTCTTTGTGGTCGATGACAATTTCATCGGGGATCGCGCCAAGTTGAAGCAGATACTCCTGCCGGCGCTGATTAAATGGATGGATGAGCATGGCTATCCATTCTATTTCTATACCGAGGCGTCCATCAATCTTGCCGATGACAGCCAACTGATGGAGCTCATGGTCAGGGCCGGCTTTAAGGAGGTTTTCATTGGCATTGAAACCCCCAATGAGGAGAGTCTGGCCGAGAGCGGCAAGGTTCAAAACAGGCACCGCGACCTGCTTGCCTCGGTCCATCGGATTCAACTGGCCGGACTGCAGGTGCAGGGCGG
>JAWLHW010000128.1:0-6767 GCA_041690155.1 Desulfomicrobium sp.
CTGGACATTTGTCTGGCCGCACGGGCGGGAAACGGTTTTCCGGAAATGAGCCCGATGAGTTCGCTGACCAGGGCGATGGCCGGAGCGCCCCAGAAAAGGGCGGCCAGGAGCAGGGGCAGGGGAAGCAGGGCAAATGCCCACTGGGGTATTATGAGCTCCATGGGAACCTCGTGCGCGGTGTCATTTTTTACGAAAATGTCCGGTTGTCTCCTCCGGTCCAGGCGCAGGTTTGCAGGCAGCTGGCCTTGCCTCCAGAAGCCTCTGCAATCAACGCCGGATGGGTATGACTAAGGGCCGGGCGGACTGATCGAATGGGGGCTTTCTGCCCCAAAAGAGCGCAAGAGGCAAGGCAGTACCACCCTTGAAAATTGGCGGGTTCTCTCCTATGCCTGAGCCTTAATGCGGGAGAAAACGGTGACTGTTTCATGAGATCAACGCTGGCTTTTGTGGCCGGAATGCTTGTCGGCGTTCTGCTTTGCTGGGCTAGCGGTCCTGCGTCCATGCACCTTGCCCGTGGCTGGCCGGACGTGCGTCTGGCCGTGCGCCTGATGGATGCGCCTGCTGCAAGGCCTTCCGCATCAGCCCTGCGCAGGCCGGTTACCCGCAGCGTGCGCATGGCCAGCTCAAACGTGATCCTGGCCCGGGAGACCGCCGTTTCTTCCAATGCGACCAGCACGCAATCTTCAGCAAAGACTCCCGTTGACAATGCCACTCCTGCGGTTGCCGCAACCGTTGCCGCCCCGTCCGATTCAGCACAGCCCGCCGCACCCCTGCCTGAATCAGTTCAAGCTGCGCAGGCCGGGCAAAAAACATCGGTGTCTGCACCAGACATTTCCAAACCGTTGCCAGATATTCCCAAACCAGCGCTGGACATTTCCGAGCCCAGGCCGGTCAGTTCCAAAGCTGATGTTGCGGTCAAGGCAAAGGAATCCGCAGCATCGGCGAGTGCCTCGAAAAAGAAGGCCGCAGCAGAAACTGCGCCCGAGCAGGAGTATGCCCGCGCCCTCAAGAGCTATCAGAATGGACGTCATGCGCAGGCCCGGGAGCAGTTTGCCGTGTTCATGCAGAATTTTCCCGGCCACAAGCTTTTGCCCAACGCCCTCTACTGGACCGGGGAGACATGGTATGCGCAGGCTCGCTATGAGCGGGCCATGAAGTTTTTCTCGCAGGTCGTGCAGGATCACCCGCGTCATGCCAAAAGCGCGGACGCGCTCCTGAAATTGGCCTACTCGGCATTGCGTCTGGGGCAGCCCGGGCAGGCCGGTGATTATCTGCAGCAACTGGAGGCCCGCTATCCCGAGTCCCCGGCCTCCCGCCTTGGTAGGCAGGCACGCGGCAGGATACAGGGCTGCAACGAATCCAAAACGGTGGCGATGGCCCGTGGATGAATTCAGCGCCAGTCTGGCCTTGCGCCACACCAGCGGTCTTGGCCCACGCACCTGGAAGCGTCTGCTTTTGCATTATGGCGATGCCTGCTCAGCAGTTGCAGATTCCTCATCCTGGACAGCGCGAGGGCTGGTTTCGGCACGGGTGCAGGCCGAATTTGCTCGCGACGGCTGGCGTAAAAAGGCCGAAGACGAGCAGCGTCGGGCGCAGAATTACAATTTTTCCGCTGTTTTTTTTGGCGACCGTGCCTATCCGGATCTGCTGCGAGAGATCCCTGATCCGCCTCTTTTTCTGTATTACCTGGGTGATCTGACCTTGTTATCCCGGCCTTGCGTGGCCGTGGTCGGATCACGGGACGCTTCGCGTTATGGCGTGAGCATGGCGGAGAGCATGTCGGCGTTTTTGAGCGCGTCCGGAATATGCGTGGTTTCGGGTTTTGCCCAGGGGATCGATCGCGCCGCGCATCAGGGTGCCCTGCGCGGGGTGGGTGGCACCATCGCCGTTTTGGGCACGGGTCTTGACCTTGTCTATCCGGCCTCCAACACCGATCTGTGGAAACAGGTCGCCGCCCATGGGCTCATCGTCAGCGAGTTCGCCCCGGGAACCAGGCCCGAAGGCATGAATTTTCCGCACCGCAATCGCATTGTCAGCGGCCTTTCTCTGGGTGTACTGGTTGTTGAAGGGGCACTTGGCAGCGGCAGTCTGATCACCGCCAATCTGGCTCTGGTTCAGAACCGCGACGTTTTTGCCCTGCCCGGTCCGGCCAACCTGAAAAATTATCAGGGCTGTCACCAGCTCATCCGTCAGGGTGCTTGCCTTGTGCAGAGCGGGGAAGATATTCTGCAGGAATTGCAGCCTCGGCTGGGCGCACTTCGTGTGCCGGAGGCGCCCGTTGCCGAGTCCGGGCTGCGTGAGCCTGAAGATCCGGAGCAGCGAATCGTGCATCGCCTGCTTGAAGGCGGCGAGGCCCTGCATATCGACGCCCTGACCCGCCAGACGGGCTGGGCGGCCAACAAGGTCAGCTCCACGCTCCTTTTCATGGAACTTCAAGGGCTTGTGATGCAGCTTCCGGGCATGTACTATGTCCTTGCAACTTGACCGAAAGATCACGGGAGAAGAATATGCAAAAAATACCCCTGCAGCTGGCCCGGCCGGAAATGATCCTGGCCAAGCCCGTGACCCGGGAGAACGGGATGGTGCTCATCGCCGCAGGAACGGTTTTGACCGCGGGGCTTATTTCCAGATTGGACAACATGGGTGTGGAGCTGCTCGTGGTCGAGGGCGAGACACTGGAAATGGGCGGCGGATGCAACGAGGAAGTGCTTGTCAGAAAGCGGGAAAGACTTGATCATCTTTTTCGGAATTTTACTGATGACAAGTACATGCAGCACGTCAAACAGCTCGTTTCCGACTATTACGCGCGTCAGTGTGCCCTGGCCGCAGCTGCCCAGGCGGCAAAAGAAGAGGGAAAATAATGGAAGACGATCTGCGAACCAAACAAAAGGGCGAGATTCTGGCCGTCAAGGATCTTCCGACCCTGCCCGGAGTCCTGCAGGAGGTCGCGGTCCTGGTCGAGAACCCCAACTCCTCCACGGATCAGATAAGCAAGGCCATCTCCAAGGACCAGGTTCTTTCAGCCAAGGTCCTGAAAATGGTCAATTCGCCCATCTACGGTTTTCCGGGGCGCATCGGCTCCATCCAACACGCCCTGGTGCTGCTTGGTTTCAACGTCATAAAGGGCATCATCATCTCGACCTCTGTCTTTGAGGTCATGAACGAGAACATGAAAGGCCTGTGGGAGCACAGCCTTGGCTGCGCCCTGGCCAGTTCCGCCATCGCCCGGGAAATCGGCTGCAAGGATCCCGAGGAGTACGCTGTGGCCGGCCTGCTGCATGACATCGGCAAGGTCGTCGCCGCTGTGCAGCTTCCGGAAAGCCGTGTGGCCATAGACGCGCTCGTCCTCGAGAAGGACATCTCCTATCGCCAGGCCGAAAACCAGGTGCTGGGCTTTGCCCACGACCGCATCAACCTTTGGCTCTGCAACTACTGGAATCTGCCTGCGAACCTGAAGGAAGGGCTTTCCTATCATCATCGGCCTATGTCGGCCACGATCTACCCGAAGATCGCGCAGGTCGTGCATGTGGGAAATTTTCTGGCGCGACTGTTCGGCGTTGGCAATGGAGGCGACAATCAGGTCAGTGCGTTGGACGAGGGAGTGCTTGAGGCCCTTGAGATCACCCCGGAAGCGCTTTTCAGGATCATGGATGGTCTGGAACGCGAATTCGTGGACCTGGTGTAGGAACCCTGCATCATGAAGGACGGCAAGCATTTTTTCCTGGTCACCGCAGACCCCAAGCTCGAAGGCAGCCTGCGCGCCCTGTGGCCCGAAGACGAGGTCAAGTGGACCTGCTTTGCCCGGGGCACCTCGGCGCTGGAGTTTCTTTTCAGCGAGCCTCCGGATCTTTTGGTCGTGGACGAGCAGTTGCCCGATCTGGCCGGGGTGGAACTGGTCCGCCTGATCAAGGGCGAGAACGTCTACCGCCAGCTGCCTGTGGTCCTTTGCCTGGCCAGCGAAGATTTGGCCGAACTTCAGGATTTCACCACGCTTGAGATCGATGATTTTCTGGTCAAGCCGTTTTCGCCGTCCATCGCCAAGGGCCGGTTGATTCTGGCCTACCACCGCTCCACCCGTGAGCTCGACGCCAGTCCGCTGACCAAGCTGCCCGGCAATACATCCATAATCCACAGAATCCAGGATCTCATCGACCGCCAGGAGGATTTCGCCTTGGCCTACATCGATCTGGATCATTTCAAATCGTTCAACGACAAGTATGGCTTTTCTCGTGGGGACGAAGTGCTGCTCATGACCGCGCGGGTAATCGTCAATTCCATCCGGGGCTTCATGGGCGCGGGCACTTTCGTCGGCCATGTGGGCGGGGATGATTTCGTCTTCATCGTGCCGCCGGAAAAGGCCGAAAGCGCCTGTCAGCAGGTCATCGACAATTTCGATTCCATTGTGCCCCATTTCTACGATCAGGAGGACCGCGCGCGCGGGGCCATTCATTCCCTCGATCGCCGGGGCAAGGAACAGGTTTACCCGCTCATGGCCATCTCCATTGCCGTGGTTTTGAACCATGGCGGCAAGCTCAAGCACTTTGGCGAGGCTTCCCAGATCGCCATGAACCTGAAGAAGGAAGCCAAAAAGAACCCCAAGAGTTGCTATGTCATGGACAAACGGGCTCGCGCCTGATCCGGTCGCCCTTTTTCTGCTCTATCTGGACGCCCAGCGCGGGTATTCTCCGGCCACCGTGGCCGCCTACGGGACCGATCTTGAAGGCGCGCACCTCTTTCTGGGGCGCAGGAATAAGGGTTTTGATGCCCCGAGCGAGGTGACCAAGGCCGACATCACCGCGTATCTGGCCGATCTGCACCGGTGCGGGCTGGCCAAGTCGAGCGTCTGCCGCAAGCTCTCGGCCCTGCGCGCCTTTTACCGCTTTCTGCGTCAGCGCAAGATGGTTGTGGAAGACCCTTGCGCGGCCCTTTCCAATCCCAAGCTGCCCAAGGTCCATCCCAAGGTACTCAATGTCGATCAGGCCATTCATCTGGTCGAAACCGAAATTACGCTTGATCCCGAAGGCTTGCGCGACCTAGCTTTGCTTGAGGTTCTGTACGGTTCGGGGCTGCGCGTCAGCGAGGCCCTCGGGCTTGATTTCGCCCATGTTGATCTGGACCAGAAGCTGGTGAGGGTGCTGGGCAAGGGCAGGAAGGAGCGCCTTGTTCCGCTGACCGGTCCTGCGGCAGAACGGCTTGGACGCTATCTTGAGCAGCGGGGGGCGTTTGGTCCGGCCCCTCGGGAGCAGGCCATTTTTCTGGGCAAGCGGGGCGGGCGGCTGTCGCGCAAGCAGGCGGACCGCATTGTTAAGGAGATGGCCGTGCGCAGCGGGGCGCCCTGTTCCATCAGCCCCCACACCCTGCGCCACAGTTTCGCCTCGCACATGCTTCAGGCCGGGGCGGACCTGCGCAGTGTGCAGGAGCTGCTCGGTCACTCCCGCATCTCCACCACCCAGCGCTACACTCACCTTGATCTTGCGCAAGTCATGCGCGTCTACGACGCCGCCCATCCCCTGGCCGGGAGCAAAGACAAGAAAGACTGACCCTACTGCATCTGCTCAAGCCCGGTCACCGGAACGGTCAGGTCATTGCTGAGGACCCACAGGGCCAGCATGTGGCGCAGGGTCAGATCGGCCTGGGCGATGGTTTCCCGCTCCGCCTCGCGGTTTGCCATCTCCTGGATGGCGAGCATGTATTCCTTGGCCAGTGTGAATTCGGCGCAGATCTCGCGCACGAAATCCTCGTAGAGGTCGGGTTCCTCCTGAAAGAGCTGGTCAAGGACGCTCATGGTGCGGGTCAGGGAGAAGAGGGTGATGTCGGCAAGCTGAGGCATGTTGTGTCTCCATGAAAAGAGCCGGTCGCGGAGAATCCCGTAACCGGCTTGCATTGTTTTGGGTGAAAAAAAATTACAAACCGAGCTGGCTCAAGAGATCGTCCACATCCGTCTGCGAGCTTGCGTCCTGGGGGCCTTTGAGTTTTGTGGCGCGGGCCTTGGACGTCTGGCGGATTTCCTCGACGGACTGTTCGGGATTCTGCTCCAGGGCTTTCATGGACAGGCCGGTGGCCATGTAGAGCTCGAACACCACTTTTTCGATCTGCTGCAGGGCCGCGACAATGCGTTTGATGCGCTGTCCGGTCAGATCCTGAAAGCTCAGGGTGGTCATGATCTCCATCAGATCCGCGCCCAGGGCTTCGCTGCCGGCCCGCAATTCCTCGATTTCCGGCTTGGTGCTCCCGTTTTCCAGGGAGGCGAGGAGTTGCATGGTGCGGTCGTTCATGTCCAGGTGTTTTTCCACCAGTCCCATTATGCTGTCGGTGGCCTTTTCCGTGGTCTGCAGGATTGCTCCAAGCTGCGTCGATGCCTCGGAGAACATCTCGTCGGCCACAGGGGCAGTAGCCACCGACAATTCGGAAGCGCTGTTGGTCGCGGCGGCATTGATTTCCCTGTAGATGGATTTCAGTCCCGCCTGCAGATCCGTGCTGACGGCGCGGTAGAACTCGCCCTCGGTCAGGGCCAAGGTCAGGGCGCGGCTGATTTCTTCCGTCAGGGCCGCCGAGATGACTTCCCGGATGGTGCTTTCGGCCTTGGTCGTAATCCTGTTCAGAAGTTCCTGACTCAGCTCTTCTTTGTGCATGCCTGGTTCCCGGGGTTAGGATGAGGGGGCGAGATGACGTTCCAGTAATTTTTCGCGTTGTTTGGCCACGACGAACTGAATGATCTTTTCGCGTTCGCAGTCGCGCATGTCCTTGAATTCCATGGCCCAGACCCG
>JAWLHW010000129.1:0-6766 GCA_041690155.1 Desulfomicrobium sp.
GCGCCCGCGTGGGCCGAGGGCAGCCAGATGTGCAGGGGAAACATGCCCGCCTTGACCCCGAATCCGAACAGGGCCAGCCAGAACAGCGGCGCCAGGCCGGTCTGGGCATGCACAGGCCCGAGTTCCCAGGTTCCGGTGCGGGCGGCCAGTGCCGAGAAGAAGGCAAGCAGGGCCATGGTTCCGGCGTGGGAAGCCGCCAGATAAAGCCAGCCCGCCTTGCGCGCTTCCTTGCGCTCGTGATCCAGGGTGATGAGAAAATAGGCGGCGAGGGCAAAGGCTTCCCAGGCCAAGAGAAAGTGCAGTCCGTTGGCGCAGGTCAGGACCAGGCCCATGCTCAAGGTCAGGGCGCTCCACCAGCAGCGTCCTTTAGGTGCCGAGCGGGGGTGATGATGCCCGGACCAGTATTCATGGGAGTAAAGGGCGCCGAGGCCGCCGATCAGGCAGACCAGAACGAGAAAAAGGGCGCTGATTCCGTCCAGGCGCAGGAAAGGGGTTTCCCCGCCCAGAGCGAAGCTGCCGTGCCAGAGCCAGGCCTGTGACGTGATCAGCACGAGCAGGGCGGCATACAGTCCGCTCAGGGTCGCAATGATGCTGAGTCCCAGCCAGATGCGCGGATGCGCGCGTCCCGTGCACATGGCCAGGAGCAGGGCTAGCCCGAAAATGCCCAGGAACGCTGCGATCATCGAGACTCTCCAGCAGCTTGCGCGACATCTTTTTCAGCACCTTCGGCAAAGGTCCGTAGCAGGGTTTCGTCGTCCGCGCCGCTGTCCAGAGCCTGTTTCAGCATGCCGGAAGCGATGCTGCGCGCCAAAAGGCCCAGCATGTTCACATGCAGGCGGGGCGTCGGCGAAATGAAAAAAAGCAGACGGGTGACGGGCGTGCCGTCAGGGGGATGGACCGCATCCCAGGCTGCGTTCAGCTGGATGAGCGCCACCAGCGCACAGGTTTCGCCCAGGGCGACCCGCATGGCCGGATGGGGCAAGGCGAACCCGTCGCCCACCGGGGCTGCGTTAATGCCGCCGGGGGCCAGGATGCGCTGCGCCAGCATGTCCGATACGGTCGCAGGCAGGCCGGGCAGGCTGCGCATGATGCGCTCGAACACACGGTCAAGATCGACCGTGTCCACGTCTCGCCAGATTCCTCCACGGCGCAGCAGGGTGGCCAATTCCCGGGAATTGGCCAGTGAGGGTGCAGGCTCCGAAAGAAATCCGCCCTGAAGGCCGAGCCCGTGGCTGGCCGCCCAATCCATGACCTGGGAGCGTTCAAAGAGGATGCGGTCACGGTCATGGACATGGGGCATGCCGTCCTTGCGCACCCATTCCGTGATGACGTGTTCTGAAACTCCGAAGGATTCAGCTATTTGGATAAGGTTGATGTACATGGGATTTTTTGTGGTCCGGTTTTTTAAGGACATGGCTGTTTACTCGGTTCAAAGGATCACGGCGATGGACAGCGCGAAAAGGGCCGCGCACAGATACAAGAGATATGATTGGACCCGCCCGTGCTGGAACGTTCGTACAAAGTCCGCAAGACGCAGAACGGAATTGGCGGCCGGTGTCACCACCTGTTCCAGGACCGTCTCGGGCGTGTGGCTTTCCAGGCGCGACCTGGCCGCAAAGATGCCTTCGGGCAGGCTGGCATGTACGGATGGCCTTAATATCCAGCCGAACCATGAGGTGATGAGCGCGGCAAAGGAGCCTGCTGTGTACTGCATGCGCGCATTTGGCGTGCGGTAGCCGCAATCCCAGGTCTGGGCATGCTTTTGCCGGCCACGCAGCAGGATTACGGCGGCCGCTGCCATGGCCAGGGTCGCAAACGCCAGGATCAGATGGGCTGTTCCCAGAGGGACAAGATAGTTGGGAGCGTTGCGGTCCGGGGCCGTCTGCATCCAGGCCTCGGCAACCCGCAGCAGGGTCGGCCAAAAAAATGCGGGAGCCAGACCGATGGCCAGGCACCCCACGGCCAGTGCAATCATGGCCGCGCGCATTCCTGTGCCGCATTCGTGAGCGTTGGCCGCCTCCTTGGAACGCGGCGCGCCAAGAAAGACCACGCCGCAGACCTTGACGAAACAGGCCAGAGCCAGGGCTCCTGTCACGCCCAGCAGGATGACGGCGGGCACCGCGCCGAGGGATGCGGCGGTCTTGAGTCGGCTGGCATCGAACAGTCCGGAAAAAATCAGCCATTCACTGACGAATCCGTTCAGCGGAGGCAGGCCGCTGATGGCCATGGCTCCGAGGGCGAAGAGCGCGGTCGTCCATGGCATGGTCTTCCAGAGGCCTCCCAGGCGGCTCATCTCCCGTGTACCGGTGGCGTGCAGCACGGCCCCCGCGCCCAGGAAAAGCAGGGCCTTGAAAAGCCCGTGGTTCCAGACATGCAGCAGGCCGCCGGTCAGGGCCAGCAGGCCCCACTCCGGGCGGCCGTGATCCAGGGCGATCATGGCAAAGCCCAGTCCGATGAGGATGATGCCGATGTTTTCCACGCTATGATAAGCCAGCAGGCGCTTCAAATCATGCTGCCCGAGGGCGAAAGCGACTCCAAGGACAGCGCTGACGCAACCTAAGGCCGCCACTGCCCAGCCCGCGCCTGCGGGCAGGGGAAGCCAGGAGCTGAAGCGGATCAGTCCGAAAATTCCCATTTTGATGGCCACGCCGGACATGATGGCCGAAACATGGCTCGGGGCACTTGCGTGCGCCGAGGGCAGCCAGATGTGCAGAGGGAAGACGCCTGCCTTGATGCCAAAACCCAGCAGGGCAACCCAAAAGAGCGGGGCCAGGGACGTTTGCGACGTCATGGGGCCAAGCTCCCAGCTGCCCGTTTGCGCGGCCAATGACGTGAAAAATCCAAAAAGCGCCAGTGTTCCGGCATGGGACGCGACCAGATAGAGCCGCCCCGCAGCCCGGACCTGAGGATTTTCACGTTCCAGCGTGACCAGGAAATAGGCGCTCAGGGCAAAGAATTCCCAGGCCACAAGAAAGTGCAGGCCGTTGGATTGGGTCAGCACCAGCCCCATGCCGGCCAGCATGGCGCTCCACCACAGGCGGCTTTGCCTTGCGGAGCTGGGGTGGTTTTTTTGCGGCCAGTATGTCTGGCTGAAAAGTGCTCCCGAGGCTCCCACGACGGCCAGGAGCAGCAGAAAAAAGGCACTGAGCTCATCCAGGCGCATAAATATGTGCTCACCGCCAAGAGTCCAGGTGCTGCGCCATTCCCAGACAGAACCTCCGGACAGAGTCTTGGTTGCAGCCCAAAATGCGCATGCCGATGCTACCAGAGTGGAACTCATCCACCAACGGGGAAATGCATGGCTTGTGCCCAAGCCAATAAGCGTTGCTCCCAATGCGCATGTCAGTAAGAGATCTAGTTCCATTTTTTTTGGTTAAGTGAAAAAAATCACTTTTTCTTCCCTATTTTATTTTTTTTAATCGACACGTTGAGAAAGATTATAATTATATTATTATACAGTTATAACTGTATGAACAATGACTTTCTCAAATTCTTGATAGATTTAAATTTAAAAAAAATATCAAAAATTGCATGTCATTAAGCAGGGAGGCGATACGTTATCGTATCCACTCCCGGGGATATGCCTCTCAAAATAGAGAGTCAAGGAAATGGAGTCGATAAAATGAAGTTTGTGAACGTGCCCGTGTTTTCGTTCAAAAAAGGCATGTTTTTTTGCGAGGGCATTGCAAATGAGGGCAAAGATATGTTGTTTCAAGGAGTTGTCTTTTGACCACTGCCAAGGGGGGTGAAATCTTCCCTCGGGCAACGTCCTCCCGGGCGCAGGGGTCATTTTCGACGGTACGGAACGGGCGCGCACGCCAAGTTTTTTTTAGGGAGTAAATCCGTAAAAAATGGAGGAATGGCTTGACTCCCCAAGAGATGCATGGGTAAGGGTGGTAAAAAGTGGTAAAAAGTGGAAAGGACTGAGGAGACAACATGTTCAGAGGGCATTCACAACGTACGCAAGATCCCAAGGGACGGCTCATGCTGCCCCCGGAATTTCGCGACGAGGTGTTCGCCAATTCTCCGGACGGCAAGCTGGTGCTGACCAATTTCGATGATTGTGTCGCCGCCTACCCACTGCCAGAATGGGAAATCATTGAACAGAGTTTTTCAAAGCTGAATATGGCAGATCGCAAGGTCCGGGATTTTCACCGCTTTTTTATCTCCGGCGCAGCCGAGGTGACCCTCGACAAGCAGGGGCGGATTCTTATTCCGCCGCATCTGCGCAATTACGCGGGCTTGCAGAAGGACATTGTCCTGGCCGGAGTGGGACGCAAATTCGAGATTTGGGATCAGGAGCGTTTTGAGGCAGGACGCAACGCCCTGCAGGAGAATGTCGACCAGGTCATGGATGATCTGGCCGAAAAAGGATTTGAACTGCGGTTCTGATCGGAGGAGCCATGGACGCATATTCCGATCACATTCCGGTCATGCTCGAAGAGGTCATGCATTGGATCGCGCCGAAACCCGGCGGGTTCTACATGGACGCGACCCTCGGGCTTGCCGGACATGCTGCCCGGTTGATGGAGATTACAGATGGACAGGCCCATCTTTTGGGGCTGGACCGGGACGAGCAGGCTTTGGCCAAGGCCGGGGAGAGGCTGGCGCAGTACGGCGAGAACGTGCAGCTGGCCCATACCTCGTTTCAGCATTTTTCCCGGGCCCTGCGGGAAGCGGGCTGGGACAAGCTTGACGGCGTGATTGCCGATCTGGGTGTGTCTTCCCTGCAATTGGACAGCCCTGAGCGGGGCTTTTCCTTTTTGCAGGACGGCCCTCTTGACATGCGCATGGACCCTGGGTCAGGCGGTGAGCCCGCGTCAGCCATCGTCAACGGAGCCTCCTTTGAGCGGCTGCGCCAGCTTCTGTGGGATTACGGCGAAGAGCCCATGGCCGGGCGCATCGCACGGGCCATCGTCAAGGTCCGGGAGACTGCCCGCATCGAGTCGACCCTTGAGCTGGCCCGCATCGTGGCTGCTGCGTATCCGGCCAAACGGCGCGCATTGTCGCGCAATCATCCCGCGACCAAGACCTTTCAGGCCCTGCGGCTGGAAGTGAATCAGGAATTGCGGGAAATTGAATTTTTTCTGGAGCGCATCGTTGATTATTTGCGGCCTGGAGCGCGTATCGCCGTAATTTCCTTCCACTCTCTGGAAGATCGTATTGTGAAGCGGGCTTTTCGCAAGGAAAGTTCCGCTTGCCTGTGCCCGCGGGAGTATCCCGTGTGCCAGTGCGGCCACACGCAAAAGCTCAGGCTTCCCTTTCGCAAGCCGCTTATTCCCACCGAGGATGAGATGCGGGCCAACAGCCGCAGTCGCAGCGCCAAGCTGCGCGTGGCGGAGCGAATTGACGGAGAGGCGCTGTGAACGAGGCGGGTCAGGGATACGTAAGTATCGGGATCATGTTTTTGGTGACCATAATTCTCGGATTGGGCCTGGTATGGGTCAATATCGAACGGGTTGATCTGGCTTATGAATTGAAAATTCTCGAACGCGAACTGCAGGAAAAGCAGGATCAGCATTCAAAACTTCAGGTGGAACTGCATTATCTGCTCGCTCCGGCGACCTTGCGCGACCGGGCGGAAAAGGCGGGTTTGCAGCCGCCCAGACGGGACCAGATACGCACCATGCAGCAATAGGCAGGACAGGGCTCTACAGTGACAAAAACCGGAAGCAAGCCATCAAAGGACAGAAGCCGCGGCAAGATAATCTTTGCCGGGGTTCTTTTCGCGTTTGCGCTTCTGGGGCTCTGGGCCCGTGCCTACTTCGTGCAGGTGGTCAAGGGGCCCGAGTACGCCAAGATGGCCAACCGTCAGTACTGGGCCTCGGAGACCGTTTCCGGAAAGCGCGGCGAGATTTTTGATCGCAACGGACTGCTGCTGGCCAAGACTGTCGCGACCCCGTCCGTCTATGTCCGCCCTAACGAGGTCAGGGACGCCTGGGCAGTCTCGCATCGTCTGGGTTCGATTCTGGGGATGAGCCCCAAAAGCATCGCTGCCATGATGGGGCCCAAGAAACGTTTCGTGTGGGTGGCCCGCAAGATCAGCGACGCTCAGGCGGAGGCGGTCAAGGCCGAAATGCTGCCCGGGGTCTATCTGGAAACCGAGAATTCCCGCCAGTATCCGCAGGGTCATATGGCCGGGCAGTTGGTCGGCTTCGTGAACATGGACGGGCGCGGCATCGAGGGGCTTGAGAACAGTTTCAACGATTTGCTCATGCCGTCATCCACCAAGTTCACCGTGCAAAAGGATGCGGCAGGAAAAAGGCTGTCATCGCTGGAGAGCGGCGACAGAAATTCTTTTAACGGCCAGGACCTGCGCCTGACTCTCGACAGCCAGGTGCAGCTGGCCACCGAGGAAGCCCTGGCGCGCAGCGTGATCCGGGCCAAGGGCAAATCCGGGATGGCGCTGGTGGTCGAAGTGCCCACCGGCGAGATCCTGGCCTGGGGGCACTACCCGTTCTTCAATCCCAATGCGGTCAAGAAGACGAGTGGCGAGTGGAAGAACCGCATGGCCGTGGATATTTTCGAGCCCGGCTCGACCATGAAGCCCATCATGGTCGCGGCGGCACTGCAGGAGAAGATCTGTACGCCGACCACGGAGTACTATTGCGAAAACGGAAAGTGGAGCGTCAAAGGCCGCCGCGTCAAGGACACGCACAAGTACGAAAATCTGACCGTAAGCAAGATTATTCGCTATTCGAGCAATATCGGCGCGGCCAAGATCGGTCTTGAGCTCGGCGCGGCCAAGCTCAACCAGTATTTGCAG
>JAWLHW010000130.1:0-6609 GCA_041690155.1 Desulfomicrobium sp.
TCATCCAGAACGTAGACATTCTCGAGGGCGGATTCATCGTATCGGCCATTGCTCCAGAACTGATCGCCACTTATGGCGATGGGATCGGCAACGCCGAAATAATGGAACGGGCAGAGAAGTTTTTCTTCCAAAGCCTCGGGAAGACGGATTTCTGCAGCAAAGCGATTGCCGAAATCCGCCGCCACGTTGCCGCCATCCATGCGCTCCGGGGTTGCGGTAAGGCCGAGCAGGACCCTTGGATCGAAGTGGTCGAACACCGGTCTGTAGCTGTTGGCTACGCCGTGGTGGGCCTCGTCTATGACGATATAGTCGTAAAAAGTCGGGCCGACCTGTTCCCACAGTCGTCGCGTCGAGAGCATGTTGATGGAGCAGAACAGATGTTCCAGACGGTCAGCCTCATGGGCCCCGGCCTGCAACTCTCCAAAATTCTGGTCCCGCAAGACCAGCCGGAACGTAGCCAGGGCCTGTTGCAGGATTTCCTGCCGGTGGGCCACGAAAAGCAGTTTCGCCTGTCGCCCATGTTCTTCATGAAAACGCTTGAAGTCGAACGCGGTGATCACCGTTTTGCCTGTGCCCGTGGCGGCAATCACCAGATTCTTCCATCGGTCATGCAGAGAGCGCTCCCTGTGCAGCGCCTCAAGGATGCGCTCCTGGAAAGGATGGGGGCAAATATCGAAAAAGACTGCCGGAGCACCATTCTGCGGGTTTCTCGCCCGCGCGATGGCTGTGCGAAATGGCGCCGGGTTCTGCGGGTCGAAGGGGATGAACTCTCGGCTGTTCCAGTACGTTTCAAACTCGATGGAGAATTTTTCCAGTATATGCCCCATGTCTTGGGCAGTGATCTTGAGATTCCATTCCAGACCGCTGGTGATGGCGGCGTGCGACATGTTGGCCGAACCGATGTAGGCCGTTGAGAATCCGGTATGACGCAGGAAGTGGTACGCCTTTGCGTGCAGTCTGGTGCGCTCCGTGTCGTAGGAAACGCGCACCTGAACGTTTGGGAGGGCCGCAAGCCATTCCACGGCCCTGGCATCTGACGCCCCCATGTACGACGTGGTGATCACGCGAACCGGAATGCGCCGCGCACGCAAATCCTCAAACGAGGCCATAAGGAGCCGAAGTCCGGACCACTTGATGAACGAGAGCAGAATGTCCACGCCATCTGCCGAGCGCATCTCCTCATTGAGTTCATGGGCAAGCTGAGGTTCCTGGGGTGAACCTGTAAAAAGGCTGCTTTCCGAGAGGGACGTGTGCGGGCGAGGAATGCCGGATCTGCCAAAGTTGGGTGGGGTAATTTCAAGAAGAAGAGGTTTTTGTTCCGGGACAAGGCAATGTTTGCGAAGGTGTTCCTTGCCCGGTTGACTGGCGACTTGCCCAAGGATTTCGTTGCACAGGGCCAGCCGACGTTGCGGGTCCGATTCCTCACGCAGGGCCTGCTCCAGCACTTTGGCGACAAAGGCGGCGTAACGGCTCGGCAACTCTTCCTGATCGATCTTGCCGAAGATTGTCCGCAGTTCCGGGTGCCTGTCCAGCGAGTCGCGAAGCAGTTCATCAAGCAGCGCATCGTAGATTCCTGCCACCGGTTGTCGCATCAGGGGTTACCGCCGTTTGTGGACAGATACGCAGCCAACACCGGAATATCGGCTTCGGCCCAGTCCAGGGTGTGCAGTTGGTTTGGCGGCAGCCAGAGCAAGGCGGCGTGTTCATGAAGGAAAATTTCCCCTTCTTCAATGGTGCAGACGAAGGGGTAGAGGGTGATTGTGAATGTCGGATACGGATGGGTACTGGCAGGAAGGCAGTGCCCGATGCGGACCTGAATCCCGATTTCCTCCAGCAGTTCGCGGCGCAGACATTCCTCGGCTGTTTCGCCTGGATCAATCTTGCCGCCGGGGAATTCCCATTTGTGTGGCATGCTCATGGTTGCGCTGCGCTGGGTAGCTAGCACGCGCCCCCCGCGTTCGATGATGGCGCACGTAACGTGAATGTGCTTTCTTGCGGTTTGGGAATTGTTGTCCATATGCTGACATTCAACAAGAGAGAGTGAGCTGTAATTTCATTCGCCAGGGATCTGGTCGGGTAATTTTTTGCCAGCGGAAAATAAGCCTTAACTATTCAGAACTGTCAAGAATAATAGGCTGTAAGACGTTTGAATGGGCCGTATTTGAGTCGCCGTATTTTTTGGCGGCGTAATACAGGTTTTTGCTCAATATTGAAATCGGTTGGATATTTCCCAAGCAGATAGCTTGACGCGATCATCCCCCAAGCTTGTAGCGATGCCGATGCCAAGCCAGATTCTCCGTCGCAGGGTAATAGCATTCCCTCTCAGGCAAAATCATCGGCCGGTGCGCAAACTGCTGGATATGCCCGGGAAGATTGCCGTCCCGTGCTATCGAACGGGCGACAATTACTCTGTAGTCGTCATCGAAACCCACCAGACCACTGTCGAAGGTCCAGTGACAGAGCTTGCACAGGGCCAGGCCGTTGGCGGGGCTGTCATCAAAGGAGACGGCCCAGTCCTTGATGTGGGCTGCGTCGACTGCGGTGCGGCTGTCCGGGGAGATGATGCGGATGCCGCACAGGGCGCATCGGTGGTCGTAGACCTTGACGATGACTCTGCGGAATGCCTGGTCGCGGACGGGTTTTTCCACGGGTTTTTCGTAGGGTGCCGGAGTTTCCCGAAGGAGTGTGGCGGCATAGTCGAAGGCCGAGACTTGGGTATTGGCCAGGTCGAGC
Organism: Desulfomicrobium sp.; assembly: GCA_041690155.1. GTDB lineage: Bacteria > Desulfobacterota > Desulfovibrionia > Desulfovibrionales > Desulfomicrobiaceae > Desulfomicrobium. Next base: position 2,734 of record JAWLHW010000130.1, read on the forward strand.
AGTGCCTTTTCCAGTGCGGGGACGAAGCAGCGGCGGATCAGGTCCAGCCGGGCCATTGCGCGGGTCAGCGGGTTCTGAAGTAGTTCGAAGGTTGCCTCGTCCAAGGACGCGAAGGCGTATCGCTCCCGCACGTTCTTCCAGGAGGACGGTTCGGTTGCTGGCAGCGCTTTGCCGGGAACCGGATGAAGTGTCCAGAAACCGTCTGTTCGCAGATGGAAGAAGGGCAGGTGGATGCTCGGGCGCAGACGGTCGGGCAGGATGGCGTTCCAGTAGAGCATGAACGCGTCGGTCAGGTCTTGGTCGGGAACGATCTGGTTTTCGGTGACCCTGCCTGCATCCATGAGGTCCAGCACCGCCATGAGCAGGAAAGGCTTGTACGGGGCACGGCCAAGGGTTTCCTCTGGCCAGGTGCTTCTGTTGGAATCCTGCCTGATGGATGGGAACGCGAAGGATGGGTGAAGCATGGGGCCTTTTAGCGTCCATGGTAGGAAATGTCAGTAGGGAAGCTTGGTGTTTTACGGTTATTGCACGCTGTATTAGTCTATTTCATTGAGGACAAAATTTCTGAATTGCCTCCCCCAGTGATCGCGGTCACCCCGTATGCCGGGGAAATTTATGCTGAACTTGACGTACTCCTTGTCATGGTGCGACGAAACACATCTAGCGTTGTGGTAACGAATCGTTGTTCTATCTGAATGCCAGCGGTTGGCGCTGAGTTGCCAATGTTGTTGGCGTTAGGATTTGAACGCGTGGCTTGCAGTGTCGATCAAAATATCTAATTATCTGAAATAATTATATTTTTACAGTGTGGTGTATTTTGTGCTCAAAAATATCACGGAGGACTTTTATGACTGCAAGCGAAATGGTGCAACATATCGGCAAGCGCCTCGGTATCCCCGAATTATGCCTGAATGAAATGGGACTGTGTAGAATCAGGCTGAACGACAGCATCGTCATTGATTTTGAAGAAGATGACACCAAGAATTGGTTGCATGTTTTCGCTGCGCTGACGGACGATGCCGCGAACCTGTCGCGTGACACGTTGCTTAAACTGCTCCGGGCGCATTACCTGTTTAACGATACGGCCCACGCCTCGTTCGGGCTGGATGCCGAGGATCGGCTGTGCCTGTTCATGCGCGCGCCGACTTCTGAGCTGGCGGAAGAGCTCTGGGTGGAAATGTTTGAAGCCTTTTTTTCCACGTATCTCGAATGGAAAGAAAAACTGTCCGGCGGAGCACCTGAGAATTCTTTACCGGGCGATGATCTGCCCGACCTGCCGCCCGGTACTTTTATGAGAGTCTGACGGGCGTTTTTTGTGAACACTACCGGCACAGGTTTTAAGGAGATACTATGAGCATCGGTCTTAATACGGCACAGGCGCAAGTCCATCTGGAAAAAAGGCAAGATAATTTCAAGATGGACGAGCTCGGAGGCGAGCGTGCCATTTCCATCGGGCGGGACAATAAAATTGTTAAGGCCGAAATCATGGATGCTCCAACCCGTCCCCAGCACAAGCCGCATAAGGCAAACACGGGGCTTGAAGGCCTGTTCAAGGCCACCATCGATAAGTGCGATTGGTGGCATTCAGCCGGAAAGCTGCGCCGGGCGCAGGACGCCATCGAGGTGAACCTGGGCCGGATGGCCGGGAAGTTCGTTAACCTCCAGGCGCTTGCTGGCAAGACCGAGCTTTCGGAAAATATCGCGTATGAAAAGACTCACCTTGTCGACGATATTGCAAAAGAACTGAGCGCGTTTGAAACTGAAGTCGACAGTCTGGTCAGTTCGTACGGGCTGAACCGTGAAGACACGGAGAAGTTGTTCCTGCAGCGGCTGATCAATAGCTTGAAAGACAACCCTAACGCCCTGAACAGCATGAAAGCAGCCGTTGCCGTGGTGGCCAGAATGCCGGACGGAAACCCCGTTACGCGCGACCACGGCGCATTGGTTCGGCAATTCGACAAGCTGCTGCATGCGAGCCTGCCTGATGTCGTGGCCGAACCCGTGGATCAACGAAGCGGGCTGCAAAAGCTGGGCGACGTTTTCAAGGGCCTGTTCGGCTCGAAAGAACAACGTGTCGGACAGCTCCTGCGGGAGAAGTTGAACGGGCTGGAGCAATTGTGCAAGACCGGTGCCCCCGAAATGGAAGAATTCACTGACCAGCTCCGATTGTTGCGAGAGGGCCTTAAGCCCGAAACGGAACTGACAATGGAAAAGTTTGATGCCGTTCGGGAGGAGCTGGACACCATTATCGGCGCGACCATCAAGCGGGGAAAGGAAATTGCCGAAAAGGCACTGGAGACGGAATCGGCCAAAATGGCCGGGCAGTTGGCGGTGGACAAATATCAGCCCCAGCTGGTTTCGGCCGAAGAAGCCAACCGCGATTTATCCAAACTCTTCCTCTACAAAAATGCGACACTGGAGCAGACCAAGAGCCTGCAAAGCCCGCTTGACGAAAAGGCGGATGACGTCATTCGCAACTTTATCCGCAGTCAGAATCAAAGTCCGGAAATGCCCAAGGGGGCCAGAGCCGTGGCGCAGATCGCGGTCAATTCGGTTAAAGACATGACGCTCAAGTTCGTTGCTGCGCGCCAGGAACTCAAAAGCATCGAGGTGGAGCTTTCGGCCATTACGTTGGCCAGGCAGTTGGCCGCCAAGGGCGACAAGCCGCCCGCGGGAGTGGATGGCAACACATGGCACGAAGCCTGTTCCGTGATGACGAGGCACCTGCTGGAAGCACCCGGTTCGCTTATTTCCGCAAAGGACGTGCCTGCGCTGAATCTTATCAAGACCCACGCGGCTCAGTTCACCGAAGGACTGGAAGGCGTCGCGGTGCAGCGCTTTGAAAAGCTGTTCACCCGGCTTGATGCCACCGCGTCGTTTACGGTCACAGTGCCCAAACCGAGTCCGCAGCAGATTGAAAAGTTCAAACTGACCGGCGAAATGCGCATGCAGGAAGATGCCGAGCAGTTTGGCAGGCACATGCAGGAATATCGGAATTCGGCACCCAAAACCGGCATCTCCGAACTGGACAAGCGGCTGGCCACGCTGCGTACGCCGCTCACGCTGAATCCTGACAAATTGGACGAAGCCTCGCTGCGCAGCACGCTTTCAGAGCTGGGAGAGCGGATCACAGATATCAAGTCGGCGTATTCCTACGAGATGGCTTCGGCTCTCAGCGGCATCGGCACAAAGGAGAACAGACTGGATCAGCGGACGAAGCTGTTTGCGACCCTGAATACCGAACTGCAAGGGCTGATGCGCATGGAAGCCGACCTTCAGGGCATGATCAACATGCGCGCCATGGGCCAGTTGGCCTCCGAAGGACTGGACATGCTACGCCAGTCCTGCCCGGAAGGCGTCGATCGGGGAGCATGGGAAAGCGACTGCAACGCCATTGTCGACTTTATCATGGAGCACCCCCACGAAATTCCCGGCCAAGAGACCGTGGCGATGTTTGAACGTCTGCTGGATACCCTCAACAAGTCTCTATCCACCGACAGCGTTGCGGATCAACAGAAAGTTGAACTGTACAAAAGTCTCAAAGATGATCTAAGCGAGTGGAAAGATTGGGGCTTCACAGTGGGCATGGGGAGAGACAGTTTGAACAACATGGGACACATGAACGAAGTGCTTGAGAGTGTGTCCAAGATGACCACCGCACGTATCCGTATTTCCGATGTTGTCAATCTGATGCAGGACTCCCTCATTGCCTTGACCAAAGCTGGATTATCCCACGCTGACGAATTGCGGTCCAACCTTTCCGAATACACGCATAATTTGATGTCCTATACCGACGCCCTGTCCCGTCCAGACGTGACGGAAGCGGGACTTGCTCTGATACGTCAGGAAACGCAGGAATCGCTGAGCAAGGCGGTA
>JAWLHW010000131.1:0-6482 GCA_041690155.1 Desulfomicrobium sp.
CGCGAATTCATGGAAAAAACCCTCGGCTGCCGCAGCACCGAAATGTTGGGCCAGAACCCCCGTGGCAATGACCCGCAAACAGTTGGTGAAGACCGCGATCGGCAGCGTCGAGCCGATGAGCACCACCCGGTCCCGGACCGAGGTGTGCAGCACAAAGGCGTATGCCGTGCCCAGAGCCAGAAGGGACATGATGGAGCGCAGTCCGCTGCAGGCATCCGCCACTTCAAGAGTGATATTCGGGAACATGAGGATGTTGCCTTCCTGCCAGATGACGATGCCCATGGCTTTCAAGGCCAGGACCGAGACCTTGGTCACGAGGAGTTTCAAAGGAAAGGCGGCGGCATCATAAATAATGTATGGGATCGGGATCATGAGCAGCAGGTAAGCCAGAGGGGCAAGAAGAATCCTGAATATCTTCCATCCCAGAATATAGAGCACTGAACCCGCGATGATCACCACAAGAGAGGCGCGCATGGTGAAGTATTCCGTGGCCAGCCAGCCGAAAAGAAGCATGACCACCCCGAAAAGGATGAGGGCAAAGCCCGACTCGGCAGGTTTGATCTCCGCCTCCAGCAGTTCGTCCCGGCGCATGTAGGCCAGATACCCGGCGATAAAGGGCACAAGAAAGCCGTGCGAATAATTGTCGTCGGCAGCCCATTGCCTGACCATGGGAACGACAATCGGCCAATAGACGACCGCGACCGCAACGGTCAGGAAGCCAACCCAAATGATCAGATTTTTTTGATTTTTCAAAAGTTCCATCCAGTTCCCCTCATCAGATGTTCACGTTCAAAAGGCCCGGTCCTACTCCCAAACCCCGTCCAAAGCCTCACGGTGCGGACCTCGTCCTACCAGGCTGCGCACCTTGCGCACAGCCTGGCAGGCTGCCCAGCCCGCCAGGGGAAAAGGATCCCGCAACTCAAAATCATCCATGGCCGCGAATCCGGAAAACTCTGCGTCCGGCCGCTCGGCGTTCGACCTGGTCAACAATGCGTGGGCCTTGCGCATCATGTCTCCGCCCAGCCACCGCGTAGCGACCCCCGGCGGGTCAAGGGGCGCACTGAAGTCGTTCTCGCCCATGGCGCATTTGTAATAGTAGTAGGGAAAATCAATGCCCCGGGCGATGCTCTGCCCGACCGAGCCCCAAAAACGCGGATTGACGTCGATGAGAAAACTTTGGCGCCTGGCCTCGTCATGAAGGAAGTCCGCCTGACACGGCCCGGTCCAGCGCAAATCATCCAGGATGGTCTTCAGCGCCGCCGTGGCCTCGGGGAAATCCCGACTGACCCGCACTGTCGGCTGGCCATACGGGTGGGGATAGGTCTGCACGGTCCAATATGAGTCCGAAGCAACAAGGACCCCGTCGCGGTAAAGCATGGCCACTCCCGCAACGGGGCCTTCGATTTTCTCCTGAACGAGATAACGCTCTGGAAGAAAGCCAGACTGCTCGGCCATCCTCTGAAGAGCAGACTGGCCGTCAATTTCCATCACCGACCACCCGCCCCCGCCCTGCTTGGGCTTGAGCACGGCCGGAAAATGAAAATCAGGCGGGAAGCCCAGGGCCAGTGCGCCATCCAATTCCACGGTCATGGGCATGCTCACCCCGAGACGGTCCGCAATGGTTTTAAGAGAGCGCTTGTCATGGAGGCTGATAAGTTTTTCATATTCCGCCATGAAAATGCGCACATGAGGAGCAAGGACGGCGCGATGCCGCGCCACGAAATAGGTTTCTTCCAGCACAGGAATAAGCACGTCGATTTTCTCCTTGTCGATGATCATGAGGAGGTCTTCGACAAAGCGGGCCTCGTCCAGAAACGGCGAGGCGTAAACATGCCTGCTGGCGGCATGGCGCGACCAGAAGGACATGGCCAGCGGATCGGAATCCGCCATCACCGCCTGGATGCCATGGCGGCTCAAATTCTTGCAGATGCAGTAGGCAACACGAGTGCTGGCCGAAGTGATGAGTGCACGTCCCACAGTATCTCCACTCTACAAATAAAGATTAATTTTTAGCATACGATTCATGAAGTGATTTTCCTTGCCAAAGAATTTTTCAGGGACTTCAGAACAGAAAAAATGTATGAATTCTTCTGCAAATAATTTTTTGGATTTGAATAATATTTCAAATTATATTTGAATTTTCCATACAGACCGAGCCTGTCACCCAGACCTTTTTCATATGTATTTTTACATGGGTTACAGGTTCCGCACGGTTTTGAGAAATACGTTGGACGGTGACAAAACCATGACAAATCCAGTATGTCCAAAAAATTGTACTCCTCTGCAATCCTTCGCATATCAACTTTATAGATATCCGTTATTGCAAAAGAAAAATTGTGAAAAAGATCATAGACAGGCGTTCCTTTGAATTTTGCATCGATAACGCGATATCCATTTTCATCATCGGATAAATAATTTGAAATGACGGAACGACAACCAACAACCGAATCAGAACGTTCAATAACGAGCTCAATCTCTGAAAGTCCGAATTGATCCGCCCAAATGGACAGCCATTCGTATTGCCCGCCAAGTCTTTCTTTGAGTCCCTCGTAAGATGCGGATAAGTGTAAATTTTCTCCAATCTCGGTTTTATCGAAATAAAGGGTCGGCAACAAAAGAGCGCACAATTCGGGGTATTTTTGCTTCAAGGCGCGCTTGATGTTGCTCATCGCCTTGAATTCGTGAACAAGAGACCATCTGAAAGGATCAATTATATAGTAGGTCTGCACTGGACATTTTTCCACAAGAACGAGGTAGAGCACTCGGAATGTCGAGTCCCATCCTCCAGTCCACAATACTTTTTTAACTTCACTCATTGAGCCCTCTCATCAGTATCAAACTGATAATTCCAGCATTTTACCAAAACTTAACCCATCTATTCTTAACGAGGCGAAGCACTATCTCTACAGTAAACATTTTGGTGAACATATGTCCGCTTTTATCTTTATCGAGTAATTTCATTAAATTATTTTGAGAAACATATTTGGATATTTCAGGAACAGAATCATGAAAAAAGTCATCAACCCATTTTCCGCAATCTTTGTTCAGCCACGTCTCCCAGTCTTCGAGCGGGACATGATTTATTTCCTTATTCCAGGCATTGCGAATTTTGTGATTGGCTCTGTACAGGAAATGAAAAAAATCTCCTGCCAAAACAAATTCAGGACGTGCGCTGACAATGGGGATTTTTGCAAGGTGCGGAGCTTTCTGGGTCAGCAAATAGGACTGCATGACCATTTCGCAGCGCGAGCCGCGCTTATGTTCGGGCAGGAATTGGGAATAACTGAGCATGCTTAAATCCGAAGCAAAACCGTACTCGATGATTTTCGTATCGTATGCAGGAACTCGCCACGTGGTGAAGTGGTCCGCAATTTTCATTTCACCGCCGAAATATCGCGCACCAATCATATACAGGCTATATAAAAAATGATGTGCGCTCGACGTAAAACTTCCGAATCTATTCTCGAGTAAAAAATTTGTTTGTACGATATGTTCCGCAAAATCATCAAAATCATCTTCAAAAATATCATCCCACGCGCCACTTTGAAATTCTGATGACGTACCTTCAAAGAGGTCATACACATCCGGAGAAGTCAAAGGATGCCACCCCGCATGTCCTCGAAGCGCTCCCAAGGCTACACCGCTCAATGTAAGGGGATATTTCGTCCCATTTTGAGTTATCTCGCGATACACATGCAGCAACGTGGCCCGCTTCACTCCTTGCGTACCGGATGACGCATACACCGTATCCAGCATAAGCTCCGGCAAACCGCTTACGAATTCCTGATCAAACAAAATTTCCTCGTGCAACGTTCCGGCACTGCGGGCCACTTTTGCCGCACGGATCAGGTCAGAGGTGCCGGGGATTCCGTACGTGTAGGTTGTCAGGGGCGCGTCGCTCGGCTTGAAAGCCAGGACCGTCCTTGCATCCCAACCTGCGGTAATGGGGCAGGCCATCTCCAGGCCTTCAAAATAAAGAGGAAATCTTTCCGAAAAGACATCCAGGGCGGCCTGAAGAGCCTTTTTCTTCTTGAGAAGAGGCGTATGCACCTTGAATTCCGATGCATATGTAAAAACCTTGTGCACTATTGAACCCTGCAAGGAAAATTTGATCACTGTTCCCGCAGAAGCTCTGGTCACGCCATCCAAAAAACTTACATTCGAGACAGGAAAGTTGTAATATAAAAATTCCCATATCCATTTCTTGCAGACATCAAACGCATCCAACTTGCAAAACGATGAAACGTCGGACCCGACATACAGTTTTCCGGAAACAATTCCCCAGTAGATCGAATACTGACTTCTCCTGTCTGTCACGACGAACACTTCATTTTCCAGATTATTTACTGCGATTATTCCGTACATGCCCTCGAATACGGAAAGTTCATAAAATGACTCTTTATTCAGGGCATTTGTTATTATTTCAATATAATTTTCAGGAATATCAACCACATCACCGATTATGAATATCTTCCATTTTGAATTGTCAAAATAGATCGAATATTTCATTTCCGGTGAAGGGGTCTGGCCAATTCTGATACGAAAATTTTTACCAATAAAACTCGATAATACCCGTGTTTGACAAGGGTTTAACGTTTCATCGATATCTGAAAAAATATGCTCCTGATTCAAGCATCCTTCATTGCTTCCGAAGCAACTAAAAAATGAGGACATAAGCACCTCGCTCTATATATGCATCAATATTCAAATTCGCTCTTTCATGTAAATTCATGACCGGCCCACCCTCATTGCGGAAGGTATGGACCTTCAAACACGCCCTGCCCAAAGGTCGTGACAATCATCCGTGTCATGTCCGAAGGATCAAAATTGATGCTTTGTACCGAGGCGGCAGGAAACTGGGCATAATGCCGCCATGTCGCCCCGCCATCCTGGCTGTAGAGCAAACCGTTCTTGGAAGTACCGGCATACACCAACCGGGAATTTTGAGGATGAAGGGCCACAGCCATGGTTTGCTCGTAGCTGTCCCCACCGGCCGCTTTTTGAATCATTTCGTCGGTCAGGACATGCGTCCAGGATTCTCCGCCGTCGGTCGTTTTGTATATGCCACCCTGCATCCAATGGCCTTCCGAAGACCCGGCCGAGACGTACATCACGTCCTCATCTTCAGGATCCCAGACGAAATTGGTGCTCCACCAGACAAGGTTGACTCCAGTACTGATTGATTTCCATGTATCGCCGCCATCCGTCGACTTCCAGACGCCTCCTGGAACCGTGAAATAATTGTTTTTTGACCGCAGCCCCGTAATGAGACAATACAAATTCCCGCTTTTGGGATGGATGCGCAGCCTGTAGATATGCAGATTGGGCGCAATGCCCGGACCAAGAGACATTTTTGCCCAGGACGCTCCGCCATCAACGGACTTGTACACTCCAGCCTCGTCGTCATCGCCCTCCCCGTACACGCCAGCGTACAGGGTTCGCTGGCCGGGGGGCGACTTGGGATCGAGAACCACGGTGGTGCAGACCTGTTTGGGCAGTCCCGACGAGCTGCCCGGCCTGTAGGGAACCTGCCAGCTCGCGCCGCCGTCCGTAGACGTGACCACCCCGCCCTGATGCCCCCGATATCCCGATTTCGTGACCGAAAGGTTGGAATGATGCGGAATGTCGTGGCGGGCGCTCACTGCCGCAAACAGCAGGTTCGGCACATCCGGATCCATGGCCAGATCATAGAACGTGTTCCGCCAGGGCGAACCATGCGCCGCCCACTGCCAGCTTTTACCGTTGTCCGGGGATCTGGCGAACCCGATATCCGTGTAGGTGATGAAATGTCTGGCCGGGTGATGTGGATCGAAATGATAGCCCCAGGCGCTGGTCACCTCCAGCCCGATGCTCTCGTAATGCACAGACTTTTCAGACCCGGTGGAAACCTCCCTGGCCATGCGCGGCTGCCATGATTCTCCCCCGTCCTTGGTGCGGTACAGTTCGCCCTGCGTGACGAGGTAGGCTTCATCGGGGTTTCGCGGGTTGACCGTAAAACCCTTGGGCGAGATCAGGTAGCTCCATTTCAGGGAATCCTGAATCCAGGTTGGAGCCACATTCGCCTTCCAGCCGTATTTCCGGGCGAAATCGGCCATCCTGAAGCTCGGATTCCAGCTCCGGCCGCCGTCAACGGAACGGAGCAGGTTGATGTTGACATTTGATCCGGACTGGGCGGCATAGACGACATCGGTCTGCCCGGGCGCCATGACAAGATGATTTTCGCCCCGGTAAGGAGAATGCACGAGGGTCCAGGTCGAACCCTGATCCGTGGAGCGGATGAGGCCGAATTTTTGCAGACTGGCCACCAGGAGCGAACCTTCTCCCGACACCGCGCCCGTCAGCCCCACGGCCTTGTGCCCCTTGATTGTCCGCCCATCGACGACCAGGGGCGAAGTCGTCCACGTCAAACCGCGATCCCGGCTGCGGGCGACAGCGTCCGGGACCGCCATGGCGCAGAGGACCTCGCCAAGCATGACGGTCTC
>JAWLHW010000132.1:0-6449 GCA_041690155.1 Desulfomicrobium sp.
GAGGACCTCGCGCATGTCGGCCAGGGTGGAGATGCCGCCGCCCACGGAGAAGGGGATGAAGATCTGGGAGGCCACGTCCTCCACGACCTTGAGCATGATGCCCCGGCCCTCGTGGGAGGCGGTGATGTCGTAGAAGACGATCTCGTCTGCGCCTTCCTCGTAGTAGCGCCGGGCTGTCTCAACGGGGTCGCCGATGTCGACGTTGCCCTCGAATTTGATGCCCTTGGTCAGCTTGCCGTTTCGGACATCAAGGCAGGGGATGATGCGTTTACTCAGCATTGGCAGCCTCCCTGCAGTATTCGTAGAAATTGGAGAGCATTTTTAGTCCCGGGCGGCCGCTCTTTTCCGGATGGAACTGGGCCGACCACAGTCCGTTGCGGCCATGCACGGAGCAGAACTCCCTGCCATAATATGTCGTGGCGATGACGAATTCCGGAGCCGGGCTTGGGTAGTAGCTGTGCACGAAATAGAACTCGCTCTCGGGGGAGATGCCGTTGAAGAGCGGGCAGGGCTTTTTGGTGTTCACGGTGTTCCAGCCCATGTGCGGGATGTTGATGGGTGCACCGTCCTCTTCGGTCAGATCCGGGGTGAAGATTTCGCAGCGTCCGGGGATGAGGCCAAGGGTCTGAGTGTCGTTCTCCGGGCTGTATTCGAGCAGGATCTGGCAGCCAAGGCAAATGCCCAGCAGCGGTTTGCCGGCCGCGATTTCCCGGGCCATGACGTCACGCAGGCCGGACTGGTGCAGATTGGCCATGGCCGAACCGGCCGCGCCGACACCGGGGAAGATGAGCCCCTGGCAGCCTGCAATGGTTTGAGCATCGGCAGTGATGGTGCACGGGATGGAGAGATAATCGAGTGCGCGCTTGACACTGGTCAGATTGCCGGCCTTGTAGTCAAGGATGGCTAGCATGGGGAGCTCCTGTAGCATGGGGTGAAAAGAAAGGCACTCTAGCCAAAGACCTCGCAAAAACCAAGGCCCGGTTGCCCGGCTTTTTTGCAAAGTCCCTGACCTTGAGCACCAGGAATCTTCGGTGCCTCAGCGCCGGGCGTCTTGCCCCGGCAGGGGTTTCGGGCTAGGGGCGGGTGAAGAAGATTCGAAGGGGGATTTATGATCATCATTACCGGCGGCGCGGGCTTCATCGGCAGCGCCATGGTCTGGGAATTGAACCAGCAGGGATACAGGGACATCGTCGTGGTCGACAACCTGGCATCCACGAACAAATGGCGCAATCTGGTTGGGCTGGCCTATCATCGGTATATTCAGAAAGACAAATTTCTGGATTTGCTCAACACCAGATACATGGAAGGCCGGATCGAGGCCGTGATTCACATGGGGGCCTGCTCCGCGACCACGGAAGCCGATTGTGACTATCTCATTCGCAACAATCTGGAATATTCCAAGGCCATGTGCCGTTTCGCCCAGGAGCGCAATGCCCGCTTCATTTACGCCAGTTCCGCCGCCACCTACGGCGACGGCAGCCGAGGCTTCGATGACTCGGATGACGCCATGGAGGGCCTGCATCCACTCAACATGTACGGCTATTCCAAACATCTCTTCGACCTCTGGCTCAAGGGAGACGGGCTGTTGGACCAGATGGCCGGGCTCAAGTTCTTCAACGTCTTCGGCCCCAATGAATACCACAAGGACGACATGCGCTCCGTGGTCTGCAAGGCCTTTACACAGATTCGTCAGACCGGAAAACTCAAGCTCTTCAAATCCTACCGCGAGGAATACGCAGATGGCGAGCAGCGCCGGGATTTCGTCTACATCAAGGATTGCGTGAAGGTCATCGACTGGCTCATCAAGAATCCGGATGTGGGCGGCATTTTCAACGTGGGTACGGGTCAGGCCCGGACCTGGAATGACCTCGCGCGAGGCGTGTTCGCGGCCATGGGCCGGGAGCCGCAGATCGAATACGTAGACATGCCGGACAACCTGCGCGGCAAATACCAGTATTACACCTGCGCCGACCTGACCAAGCTCGCCGGCCGGGGCTGTGACGTTAACTTCCGGTCGCTGGAGGACGGAGTGACCGACTACGTAAAGAACTATCTGATGCAGGGGTATACGCACCTGACTTCAAGATACTGATATTTTCAGGATAAACGCAGAACGGGCGGCCGGGGATTTCCCTGGCCGCCCGTTCTGCGTTTGCAACGCGCCCATTTAAGGTCTGCCTTGTTTCGGACGGGTTCAAGACCTGCATCTGTTGCGGCCGGGCTTACAATTCCAGAAAAGGCCCCGTGACCGATCCGGGATTGTTCTTCAAATCCTCCGGTGTGCCCTCGGCCACGATCAGGCCTCCGTTTTCGCCGCCTCCGGGGCCAAGGTCCATGACGTGGTCCGCCGCCGCGACCACGTCCAGATTGTGCTCGATGACAATGACCGAGGCTCCTTTGTCCACCAGAGTATGCAGCACCGCGATAAGCTTGCCCACTTCGTGCATGTGAAGGCCGGTGGTCGGTTCATCCAGGATGTACAGGGTGCCGGGCAGGCTCCTTTTGCCCAGTTCGCGCGAGATCTTGATGCGCTGGGCCTCGCCGCCGGACAGGGTCGTGGCGGGCTGGCCCAGGCGGATGTATTCAAGGCCCACTTCCTCCAGCACGCCGAGTTTGCGTTCCAGGGCCGGATGGTTGGCGAAGAATTGCCGGGCCTGCCTGACAGTCATGTCCAGCACGTCGGCGATGGACTTGTCGCGGTACAGGATGTCGAGGGTCTCGCGGTTGTAGCGCTTGCCCCCGCAGACCTCGCAGGTCACGAAGACGTCGGGCAGAAAATGCATCTCGACCCGGATCTGGCCGTCGCCCTGACAGGCCTCGCAGCGGCCGCCGCGCACGTTGAAGCTGAACCTCCCGACGTTGTAACCGCGCTTCTTGGCGTCCTTGCTGCCGGCGAAGATGGCCCGGATTTCATCGAAGATCTTGGTATAGGTGGCCGGATTGGAACGCGGGGTGCGGCCGATGGGGCTTTGATCGATGGAGATGATTTTTTCCACGGCCCCGGCTCCCTCAATGCCTCCGATGCTGCCGGGGCTGTCCACCTTGAGGCCCTGAGCCAGGGCCAGGTGCTTGTACAGCGAATCCATGACCAGCGAACTCTTGCCCGAGCCGGAGACTCCGGTGATGCAGACCAGGGTGCTCAGGGGGAAGCGGGCGTCGATGCCGCGCAGGTTGTTGGTGGTCACCCCGCGCAGGGTGATGGCCCGGTCCGAGGTTCTGCGTTTTGCGGGCCGTGCGATGCGCAGTTCCCCGCGCAGGTATTTGCCGGTCAGGCTTTTTGATTTGCCCACCAGATCCTCCGGGGATCCTGCAAAGACCAGTTCTCCGCCCAGGAAGCCCGAACCGGGGCCAAGCTCCAGCACGTGGTCGGCGGCGCGGATGGTCGGTTCGTCATGTTCGACCACAAGCACGGTGTTGCCGCGTCCCTGAAGCTGCCGCAGGGTGTTGATCAGGCGCTGGTTGTCGCGCGGGTGCAGGCCAATGCTCGGTTCGTCCAGAACATAGGTCACTCCGACCAGGCCCGAGCCGAGCTGCCCGGCCAGGCGGATGCGCTGGGCCTCGCCGCCGGACAGGGTGGACATGTTACGGGCCAGGTTGATGTAGTCGAGGCCCACGTTGGCCAGGAATTCCAGACGATGGCAGAGTTCCTTCAAAAGCGGGGTGCTGATTTCCACGTTCACGCCGGAGAAATTCAGCCCTTGCAGCCAGGAGAGTGCACGGGTGATGGGCAGCGAACAGAAATCGAATATGTTCAAGCCCTCGATGCGCACCGCCAGGGACTCGGGCCGCAGGCGCGCACCCAGGCAGGACGGGCAGTCCATGGTCTGGCGGTAGCGGGCCAGTTCGTCGCGCCAGATGTGGCCGAGGCCTCCGCCCTGTTCGAGAAAATGGATCACTCCCGGCCACTGCGCGTCGCCGTGGAACAGGGCCTTCCGGGCTTCGGAGCTGAAGTCCTGCAGGGACGTGTCCAGGGTGAAGCGGTGCCTGAGCCCCAATTCCTTCAAGTCATGGGCGTAGCGGTCGAAAGCCCGGCCTTTCCAGGGCAGGATCGCTCCCTGCCGCAGGGACAGTCCTCCATTGGGCGCAAGCAGCATGGGTTCGTAGTATTCGACAGCCCCCAGGCCCGAGCAGTGCGGGCAGGCGCCTTGCGGACTGTTGAAGGAAAAAAGTTGGGGGCTCGGTTTGGGCAGGCTTAGGCTGCATTTGGGACAGACCGCGTCGGTGGAGAAGAAGATGTCCTCGCCGCCGATGATGGAGACGATGATCCGTCCCTCGCCGGACTTGAGCCCCAGTTCCACGGAGTCGGCCAGGCGTTTGCGCATGTCGGGTTTCAAGACCAGCCGGTCCACGACCAGGTCGATGCTGTGCTTCAGATTTTTGGCCAGTTCCGGAACCGGATCAAGGTTTATCACTTCGCCGTTGATCCTGGCGCGCACAAAGCCCTGGGTTTTTAGCTTTTTGAAAAGATCCGCGTGGGTGCCCTTCTTGTGGTCTACCAGGGGGGCCAGGATCATGAATTTTGTCCCTTCCGGCAGACCAAGGATGCGTTCCATGATCTCGTCGCTGCTCTGGGCCGCGATGGGCACGCCGCAATCCGGGCAGCAGGGCGTGCCGAGACGTGCGTAGAAAACACGCAGGAAATCGTAGATTTCCGTGACCGTGGCCACGGTGGAGCGCGGGTTCTTGGACAGGGTCTGCTGTTCCAGGGAGATGGCCGGGGTCAGGCCCTCGATGAGGTCGATGGCCGGCTTGTCCATTTGCGGCAGGAACTGGCGGGCGTAGGCGGACAGGGACTCAACATAGCGTCGCTGCCCTTCGGCATAGACGATGTCAAAGGCCAAGGTGGACTTGCCCGAACCGGAAGGACCGCAGACCACGACCAGCTTGTCGCGGGGGATGTCCAGGGTCAGGTTTTTGAGATTATGCTGACGCGCGCCGGCGATATGTATGACTTTGGTGTCCATGAAGTCTCTGTTACGAACGGTTGAAGGATGACATTTGACTTGCGGGATGCTTCTTATAACCATATGAGAATGTCTGACAAGTGGCAGTGAAAATGCAAGATGAATATTATTGTATTACGGAGATTGTGATGAAAATTTCGCTTGGTGCAAAGACGCTGGCCCAGCCTGCGCCGTTGTGGATTATCGGGTCTTATGATGAAGACGGCAGAGCCAATGCCATGGCTGCGGCTTGGGGCGGAATATGCTGTTCCAAACCGCCGTGTATTACAGTCTCCTTGCGTGAAGATCGCCACAGTTATGCATCCATTCTTGCCCGTCGTGCGTTCACCATCAGCGTGCCCTCGGTCAGGTTCGCGGCGCAGGCCGATTATTTTGGCATCGCATCGGGAAAAGACGTGGACAAATTCGCAGCCACGGGACTGACCCCGGTGCGTTCGGAGCTGGTCGATGCCCCCTATGTGGGAGAGTTTCCGCTGGTGCTGGAGTGCACTCTGCTGCGCACCGTGGAGCTTGGCATGCATATCCAGTTCATTGGAGAGATCGTCGATGTCAAGGCGGAAGCGGATGTCCTCGACGAGAAGGGCTATCCTGACGCGGCCAAGGTCAGGCCGCTCATATTCACTCCAGTGACAAGAGCCTATCACACCGTGGGCGAGTATGTGGGCCAGGCGTTCGAGATCGGACGCTCCTTCGGGGAAAAGAGCTAGCAGTTAACACGAAGGGGTCGGGCATCATGAGCAAACAGCATGAAAGTTTCTTTTGTTCGCATGAGGTTGTAAATTCTCTGATCAAGGCGGGAGTTCCGGCCAATTCCAAGTGGGGTGCGCTCATTCTCTACATGCGCTCCATTTCGGAATACGATTTTCTTTCGGCGGATCAGAAACGTCAGATGCAGACTCTGGTCATGAGCATCGTGCGCGATGGGGATTTTTCCGACGCCAAATTCAAGGATGTCGTGCGTCGCAAGGAACAGATCCTCTACCAGCCCTGGAACAAGAAGCTGGAGGAAACCTTTCGCGAAACCGTGGCCCTCATCGAGCATGTGCGCTCCCAGAATCTTTTGCGGACCAAGGAAGTTCGAGACCTGCGGGAGACGACCATCCACACCGTGACGGAACAGAACGCCCTGGAGGACATCGTCCTTGGAGTCAAGGCGGCCTTCGAGAAGGTGCTTACGCACATGGAACAGGACACCAGGGATCTGGTCGAGATGAGCTACACGGACTCCCTGACCAAGCTCAGCAACCGCCGCGCCTTTGACCGCTACTACCAGACAACCCTGGTCGAATACATGGTCACGGGCAATCCCATGAGTCTCATTTTTCTCGACATCGATCATTTCAAGGAATTCAACGACTCCTACGGCCACCGCATCGGGGATCAGGCCCTGGTCACCGTGGCCAGCAAGCTGACGGGTTACGCGCAGAAGTACGGCACCGTCCCCAACCGCAGCTTTTTTCCCGCCCGCTTCGGCGGAGAAGAGTT
>JAWLHW010000133.1:0-6389 GCA_041690155.1 Desulfomicrobium sp.
GTCATGAACACCGACAACATGGCCCTGTGCGGAGAAAGCATCGACTACGGGCCGTGCGCGTTCATGGACGCATACGATCCGGCCACGGTCTTCAGCTCCATCGACCGCGACGGTCGTTATGCCTACGGCAACCAGCCCTCCATCGCCCAATGGAACCTGACCCGCCTGGCCGAAACCCTGCTCCCGCTGCTGCACGAAAAAGAGGAAAAGGGCACAAAGATGGCGCAGGAGGCCCTGGAAGAATTCCCGGCAATGTTCAGGCGGCACTGGCTCCAGGGCATGCGGGCCAAGCTTGGCCTCTTCACGGCTGAAGACGAAGACGCGGCCCTGGCGCAGAATCTTTTGAAACTCATGCAGGACAACGGCGCGGACTATACCCTGACCCTGCGCAGCCTCACCGGGAAAGCTCCCGAGGGTTCATTCTTCCGTGACACCGGCTTTTTGCAGTGGGATACACAATGGAAAACGCGACTGGCGCGGCAGCATGAGACGTTCGAGCAGTCGCGCACTCTCATGCGCGCACACAACCCGGCGATCATACCACGCAACCACCGCGTGGAGGAAGCGCTGCAGGCTGCGGTTCTCAGCAATGACCTCGAGCCTGCAAAACGGCTTCTGGCCGCCCTGTCCACCCCCTTTGAAGACCGGCCTGAGCACGCGCCCTACCGCGAACCGGGAAAGCTTGACCCCGGCTACCGGACGTTCTGCGGCACATGACACTGCCGTTTTGCATAATGAAAAAGCAGAAGCAAAGAGGGAAGGGTTAAAGCTCAACCTTCGCGCAGCACCTTGCGGATTCGTTCCAGCATGACCATGCTGTCGCAGGGTTTCTGGAACACATCGTCATCGCACATTCCCAGCGAGTCGATGTCGATATAAAGGCGAAAGTCCGTGGAGCCTGTGTGCAGGATATGATGACGACACAACCCCTGCTCCCGGGAAACTCGAATGAACTCCGGCCCGTTCATGACCGGCAGGCGGATGTCAACAATGCAGAGATCCGCCGGTTCCCGCCGCAGCTCCTGCAGGGCCAGTTCCGCGGAATGCGCAGAACGAACCTCAAAATCATCAAAGTCCTCCAGAAAACAGGCCAGGGAGCTGCGGATATGCTCTTCGTCGTCAATGATCATGAGTCTTGAATGCACTCGTCCTCCTTTTGTTGGCCGGATCCAAGGACCGGGAGTTCGATGATAAAGCGCGTGCCCTGACCCGGGCCCGACTCCAGCCGCATCCGCCCGTCGTGGCTGCGGGTAATGATGAAGTAGGACACGGAAAGGCCAAGGCCTGTCCCCACTCCCGGCGGCTTGGTCGTAAAAAACGGCTCAAAGGCTCGGCGCTGCACTTCGGGCGGCATGCCGGGTCCGTTGTCCTCCACCTCGAGCACCACATGACCCACCTTGGCCTTCATGCGCACCACGATGCGCGGCTCCATGATCTGAGGCTGGGCCGAGGCCATGGCCTGGGCCGCATTGCGGAACAGGTTCAAGAACACCTGCTCGATTTCGGTTTCCGTGCAACTGACGGCGGGAAAACTTTCATCGCACTCCCATAAAACATCTATTTGTTTGAAATCATAGTTTTGTTTGAGATCAAAATCATTGCCTGCCAAATGCGCGGCCCGCTCGATGACGGTGCGCAGATCGCAAATCGTGCGCTTTGATTCGCTGCGGCGGCTGAAATCAAGCATGTGGCGGATGATGTCTGCGGCTCGCACGGAGGCATCCTGGATGTTTTTGACGAAGTCATAAAGTCCTCTCACGCGCATGTACCGATCTAACAGATCCATATCGAGGCCGATATTTTCGGCCACTTCGACATTCTTGGGGAAATCCGGCCTCGTTCTCTGCACGAGATTCTGGCTGCTGACCATGATGATGCCGAGCGGGTTGTTGATCTCGTGGGCCACGCCCGCCGCGATGCCGCCGACTGAGATCATCTTCTCGCTCTGGATCATGAGTTCCTGCATGCGCTTGAATTCCGTCACATCACGCAGCACGGCCATGACGCAGGACTCGTCGCCCACTGTCAGCAACTGGCTCGAAAGCACACAGGAGATGGTTCTTCCGTCCTTGCAGCCAAGAGAAAAATCGATGTTGTCGATCTGTCCCGTGGTCTGCATGCGCCGCCGCACAATCTCGCGCACGGCCGGACTGGCGTAGAGGCCAAGTTCCAGCGCGGTCTTGCCCACGGCCTCTTCGTAGGTGAAACCCGTCAGGCGGCTGAAAGCCTCGTTGACGTCGATGATCCGCCCTTCGGCCAGGTTCATGACAATGATGACATCGGGCGAAAGCCTGAACAGGCGTGAAAACTTCTCTTCCGACTGCCGAAGCCGCTCCTCGGCCTGCTTGCGGGCGCTGATATCCTCGACCACGCCGTTCAGAAAGGCTGGACGGCCATCCGCGTCCTGCTGAATCGATGCGGTCAGCACGCCCTCGAAATGCGTGCCGTCCTTGCGCACAAACTCCATCTCCTGGCTCAGGGCTCCAGGTGCAGCCAAAAGCTTCCGTAAATACGCCTCGCGAGCCGAAGAATCCGCATAGACAGGTTCGACCCGAAGCCCGCTGGAGGCCATAAACTCGCCCCGGGAAGAATAGCCGAACATGCGCCCCAGGGCGACATTTCCTTCAACCAAATCTCCTTCCAGGGTGGAGCGAAAAATTCCTACGGGAGAATTATCGAAAATCACCCGGTATTTTTCTTCGCTCTCGGCCAGGGTGCTTAGCTGCCGCTCGATGGTTTGCCCCATGCCCAAAAAAGCGTTCACCAATGGCTCGAACTCCATGTAGTCAACGCCGGGGTCGGCCTGCGTGTAGTCGCCACGCGCATACGCACCGACCAAGGAGCCCAGGACTGTAAAAGGCGTCTGAAAAAAATGACGCAGGAGTCTTGCGGCCAGATAATACTGCGCAAGAATAACAAGCAGCGCGATGCCGCCGCCGGCAAGGCCGATGCCAACCAATGACTTTTGCCGAACGGAATCTTCCAGGCCCAGGCGGATAAAACCGATAACTTGCCCGTCATGACTGATCTCGGCCTCGCGGGTGATGTACAGGGAATTGCCGGTGTTGTAGCTGAACCATTCTTCGCCCCGGGCGTCGTGCAGCTCCACAAGGCCGACGCTCATATCCATGCTCGTGGCCTTTGCCACTGCGGCCGCGCTCTCCCGGTCAAGAGCCCAGACCGGGGTCTTTAGGGCCTGAGCCAAAAAAGTGATGGTGCTTTCGGCCCGCTCCTGCATCTGATCGCCCACCCGCCATGAAAGAAAAAAGAAAACCAGCATCGAAACGGCAAGGATAATGATCGTGCTCAAGAGGCCAAGAGAAAGGGAGAGCCGTTTAAAGAGGGATTTCCTTGAAACCATGCGGGACCCGATCCTTTTGAAAAGACAACCATGTCATGACAGAATAAAGCCGGTTACGTACTTCCATTACCGCAAAGACGTTCATCTTTCGAGGGAAAATATTCCTCGCACTTTTGGGGCCGCCCTTGATTTTTTTTTTACCGCCGGGCAAACGCATCGGCCACCCGGCGCGAGGCTGCGTCCACGCGACAGGATATCCGGCCTTGTCATTTATGAATCTAACGGGTAAGGAGTCCTGTCTTTAAACAAAAAACTACTGTAAACAGAGAAGGTATCCGTTTTATATGGCCAAGGAAGAGTCTATCGAAGTTGAAGGTGTCGTCGAGGAAGCCATGCCCAATGCCATGTTTCTGGTTCGTCTGGAAAATGGCCATCAGGTGCTCGGACATATCTCCGGAAAGATGCGCAAGTTTTACATCCGCATCCTGCCCGGTGACAGGGTCAAGCTGGAGCTTTCTCCCTATGACCTGACCCGCGGCAGAATCACCTACCGCTTCAAATAATCCCCCCTTTCGAGAATTCCCGGCACCCGTCTTTAAACGCGTGCCGTTTTTTTATTGCCGGATCCGGACGGGCAAATAACCTTGTCATCACCCGGCCCCTGCCGTACCCATGAATTTATGCCGGAAATAGATCTGCACACCCACTCCACCGCTTCCGATGGCACCCTGAGTCCTTCGGAACTCGTTGCCGCGGCCGTGGCAGCACGCCTCAAAGCCATCGCGCTGACCGACCACGACACGGTCATTGGGCTGCCCGAAGCCTGCGCCGCTGGACGCGAACTCGGCCTGGAGGTCATCGGGGGATGCGAACTGAGCGTTGAATTCGAGCGCGGCAGCATGCATCTGCTGGGCCTGTGGCTGCCTCAGCATCCACTGCGCCTGCAGGCCACCCTGGACCACCTGAGCGAACTGCGCATTGCGCGCAACGAAAACATCATTGCGAACCTGAACTCCTACGGCGTGGACATCACCCGCGCCGAACTGGAAGACATCACCACCGGTGGCTCCATCGGCCGGCCCCACTTCGCGCAGTTGCTGGTGCAAAAAGGATTCGCCATCAATTTCCAGGACGCATTCATGAACTGGTTGCGGCCGGGGACCAAGGGCTACGCGCCCAAGGAAAAGCTCTCGCCCCGCCAGGCCATCGAACTGCTGAAAGACGAGCAGGCCACGGTCATCCTGGCCCACCCCTGCACCTTGAAACTCGAAAAAGACGAGACTGAAAATGTGCTGCGTGAACTCAAGGACTTCGGACTCGACGGCGTGGAAGTCTTCTACTCCATGCACACTCAGGCCCAGACAAATTTCTACGCGGACCTGTGCCGCAAGCTGGACCTGCTCCAGAGCGCGGGCTCGGACTTTCATGGCGACAACAAACGCGGCATTGCCCTGGGCCGGGGCAAAGGCGGCCTGCGCCCCTCCTACGACCTGGTGCTGCGCATGAAAGAACTGCGCACACAGCTCGGTTTTCAACTTCCTGTCTGCTCGTAATCCATGAAATCATTGCCCGAACTCCTCGTCCCTGTCGGAAGCCCGGACAAACTCGGCACGGCCCTGCGCTACGGAGCCGACGCCGTATATCTCGGCGGCCAGGCCTTGAGCCTGCGCGCCAAGACCGACGGTTTTTCCTTTTCAGAACTTCGCGATGCCGTGAAACTGGCTCACGCAGGCGGCACCAAAGTCTATTTCGCCCTGAATCTGCTGGCCTGGGAGGAGCACCTGCCCGGCGTGGAAGCCTATCTGGAAGAGCTTGCAGGCATTGACGTGGACGGGCTCATCATCGCCGACCCCGGCATCATGGCCATGGCCTTGAAGCGCGTCCCGCACATCCCGGTCCATGTCTCGACCCAGGCCAACACCTCCAATTCCGCCACGGCCGCGTTCTGGCGCGACCTTGGCGCGCGCCGCGTCAACGTGGCCCGCGAACTTGGAGCCGCCCGCATCCGGGCCATGGTGCGAAAAGTTCCGGACCTGGAATTTGAGATCTTCGTGCACGGAGCCATGTGCATGGCCGTGTCCGGACGCTGCCTGCTCTCCTCCCACCTGACCAAACGCTCGGGCAACCTGGGCCAGTGCACACACCCCTGCCGTTTCGACTACAGGACCACTGCCGTGCGACTGGAAGAGCGCCTGCGCCCGGGCGAGGACACCTGGGAGATCCAGTGCGGAGGAGAATTCAGTCAGGTCATGGCTGCCGAGGATCTTTGCCTGATCAAGTACCTGAACTGGTTCCGTCAAAACGGCGTGGCCAGCCTCAAGATTGAAGGTCGCATGAAGACCCCCTCCTACCTGGCCCAGGTCACGGACGTATATCGCACGGCCCTTGACGATCTGGCCGCCGGAACCTTCCGCCCCGAGCTCTACCTGGAGGAATTGCAGCAGCTGGCCACCCGCCCGCTGTCCTCGGCCTTCTTCACTCCCAAGCCCGTAACCCTGCTTCCGGCCCTGTCCAGATCGCTGACCAAGAACATCGTGGGCAGACTGGTGGAGCCCGCCGGAGATGACTTATGGGTCATGGACGTCAAGCACCGCTTCGAGACCCACTCGCCCCTTGAAATCCTGCTCCCCGGCCTGCGCCGCCCGGTTCTGAAAGCGGGAGACTACGGCGTGGAAAACACCGAGGGCGAGCGGCTGCCCACGGTCCATGGCGGGATGCAGGTAATGCTGCGCTGCGCCTATCCGGGCCTTGAAGCGGGCATGTTCCTGCGCGCCCACCATCCCGGCGTCTACAACAGCCAGGGAGGCTGATCCATGACCGAAACACCACTGCGCATCTGGGTCGACGCCGACGCCTGCCCCAGGGTCATCAAGGACGTCCTCTACCGTGCGGCCGAGCGGCGCAAAGTCCGCCTGACGCTGGTGGCCAATTCACGCTTTGAAATCCCAAGGTCGGAGTTCATCGATTTCATGCAGGTCGGAGCGGGCTTCGACAAGGCGGACCTGGCCATCGTGGAGCAGGCCCGTGACGGGGATCTGGTCATCACCACCGACATCCCGCTGGCCGCCGGGGTCATTGAAAAAGGCGG
>JAWLHW010000134.1:0-6364 GCA_041690155.1 Desulfomicrobium sp.
TTTTCAGATGAACCGCCTGCAGGAAGTGGAGCGTTTCATGAAAGCAGCATTGAAATGTGATCCGAACTTCGAACGAGCCAAGACAATTCTCGCAAAAATCGGCTCTAAGCAGGAATGATACAAAAAGATATTCTTGTTTTATCCAATTGTTTCCAATGCTTGAAAAGTGACAGCGGACTCATGCCTGAATGCAATTTCAACTTTGCATAAAACCATGAATCCGCTGTTTTGCTTTTGAGGCCGGACTAAAAGCTGGGCAATGCGTCTTAGTTGATCTTTTCCCTCACCACATCAAAGGCGGGTTTGCCGTCGACAGTTTTCACGCCTTCCAGCCATTTGGCCACGGTTTCGGGATTTTCGATGATCCATTTCCTGGCCACATCGACGGGATCATTTTTTTCGTAGCTGAAACTGTTGATCCAGGCGCTCTGGACATCCGCAGGAACGTAGAAGTTGTTAAGGAAGGCCCGTGCCTGGGGATATCTTGCAGCGAAATCGTTGCTGGCCACGGTGTAGACGAGGCTTGAACTGATGAGCTTCTCGCTGCCGGGCACGCCTTCCAGGAACTTCATATCGATTTTTATAGTCATCCAATGGGGACGCCAGGCGTGGAAAACAACCCATTTGTTCTGGCGGACGCGGTCGTCCACTGCACTGAGCATCACTGGCGTTGTGCTGCCAACCAGTTCCCAGTCCCCCAGTCCGGCCACATCATTTTTGATCATTTCGTCGGTGCTGCTGTGCATGCCGCTACCCACTTCGATGGCGTAGATGGTGCGGTCGAATTTATCGGCATGTTTGTCCAGGTCGGCCACGGAGCGCACCCCGGCTTCCCATACATAGGTCGGCACGGCCAGGCCCGTGTCGGCCTGGTCGACGTTGACGCCGATGATGTCGATGGCCTTTTTTTCCTTGAGGGGCAGAAACATTTCGTTCTGCTGCGGAATCCAGCCAGCCACGTAGGCGTCGATGTCGTCGGTGGTCAGGCCCTTGTATATGACGGGCGGACCGACTTCGAGCTGTGTGGTTTTGTACCCCATGGCCTCGAGGATTTGACAGACCACTTCCGTTTTGACGGTGACTCCTGGCCAGGGTGGCACTCCAAAACGGATGGGCTTGGCCAGCACTGTGATGGGAAGAAGACACATGACAACGAAAATGACCAGTGTTTTCAGTAAACGCATGGAACCTCCTGATCTATGGGTGAAGCAATCCCCGTCACGTGAATGGTTGTCTGGAGCAGTCTGTTACTTAGGACACATGAAAGCTGTTCGTCATGACGGGAAGGCGGAATCAGACTGCTGGATTCAATGAGCCATTTTTTAAGTTTTAAACGATATTGCACTGATGATCAACGTCGTTTTTCTTCCGAAGGGCTCATGCAGAAAGCCGTAAATTGAAGACTTGGCAGGAGATTTCTGGAGATTTTTCAAAAGGGTCAGTGACTTTCACAGCGCCCTTGGAACAAGGGCGCTGTGCAGATGACTTCAAGATGTTCGTCGTGATTAGGAGGGCAGGATTGCAGCGTTTATGCTCAGCAACTCCCTCCATCCAGGCACTCCTGATGCTTGGCCAGGGCCTGTACTTCGCCTTGGGTCAAGGGACGGCCTGCACTGTGAGCCCGCTGGCGAATGGTATCCACCAGGTTGGTAACGGTGTGCAGCGGTCCTTCCAGCCCAACCTGCCGCAGCATGGACCTGACCGCTCCCCGTCCTGCCTTGGCTCCCAGGGCCAGGATGCGTTTGGCTCCGGTCTGGGCCGGGTCGTAGGGTTCGAACAGGGACGGGTTCTTCAAAATACCGTCAACATGCAGGCCTGATTCGGCCGCAAAGATATCGACTCCCGCAACCGGCCGGTTGCGGGCCACCGGGATGCGGGCGTGTTCGGCCACAAGATCGCAAAGGCCACGCACCAGATTCATGTCGTAGATATCGTAGCCCTGCACCAGACGCAGGTGTCCGGCCACTTCTTCCAGGGCGGAGATGCCCGAACGCTCACCTATCCCCAGTACCGAAACATCGGCCCAATGCGCGCCCGCTTCCAGTGCCGTGATGGCGTTGGCCGTGGCCATGCCGAAGTCGTTGTGGCAATGGATGGCGATCTCCATGTCCACGCCAGTCGAAAAAAAGCGCACCAGCTCCGCGATGCGGGTCGGGGTCATGACGCCCAGAGTGTCGGCCAGGCGGATGCGCACCGCGCCGAGTTCTTTGGCCATGCGCGCCATGGACAGGGCAAAGTCCTGATCGGCCCGGGTCACGTCCTCAAGGCCGATGCTGATGCGGCGGATGCCGCAGGAGTGGGCCAGGCCCACGGTTTCGCGCAGCATGGTGGTCAGGCCGTCCCGGTCCGTGCGCAGACGCTCGGCGATGTGCAGATCCGATACTGGCAGACCGATGTTGATCGTGTCGATGCCAAGGCCTGCTGCCCGGTACACATCCACCGTGCGGCACGGAGACCACACGCTCAGGTCGCAGGTAGCTCCCCTGTGCCGCAGGGTTCGCACCAGCTCCTCAAGCCCCTTCTGTCCCATCCAGCCGATCTCTATTTCTTCCACGCCCATGTCCGCGATGCGGCAGGCGATTTCGATTCCAATTTGCTTGGGGATACAGGTTCCGAACATTTGCGCCCCTTCTCTGAGTGTCGTGTCGATAAGCATGCGTCCTCCCGTGTTTGCCATTTCTCAATGCACGGTCGGTGCCAGCCGTTGAAATTATCTCATCATGCTGAATTTTAAGGTTTTGTCCATTCCAAGGGGACCCGTGAATATGTCGACAGGAATGTCGCAGCCTACATTTTTGTGTTTGTTGTTTGTGTAGGATTCCGTGTGGCATGTTAGGTTTCGTTTTTAATTCCCCATTGTTTTCAGATAATTATATTGTGCGGTGATTTTTGGCACGCGCGTTGCCCTAGGGAGGTTCAGGTACGGCACACAACTACACCAAAAACTCTCACATAAAGGAGCACACGTCATGAGGAAGATCGCAATTTACGGCAAAGGCGGCATCGGCAAATCCACTACAACGCAGAACACGGTCGCGGGCCTGGCCGAGATGGGCAAGAAGATCATGGTTGTCGGCTGTGACCCAAAGGCCGACTCCACCCGTCTGCTCCTCGGCGGTCTGGCCCAGAAGTCGGTGCTGGATACCCTGCGCGACGAAGGCGAAGACGTTGAATTGGCCGACATCCGCAAGGCCGGTTTCAGCGGTACCTGGTGTGTCGAATCAGGCGGTCCCGAGCCGGGCGTAGGTTGCGCAGGACGCGGCATCATTACGTCCATCAACATGCTCGAGTCGCTGGGCGCTTACCACGAATCCGAAGCCCTGGATTACGCGTTCTACGATGTTCTGGGTGACGTTGTGTGCGGCGGGTTCGCCATGCCCATCCGCGACGGCAAGGCCGAGGAAATCTACATCGTCTGTTCCGGCGAGATGATGGCCATGTATGCGGCCAACAACATCTGCAAGGGCATCATGAAATACGCCGAGTCCGGCGGAGTGCGCCTGGGCGGCCTGATCTGCAACTCCCGTAACGTCGATAACGAACGCGAGATGATCGAAGAGCTGGCCAAGAAGATCGGCACGCAGATGATCTATTTCGTGCCCCGCGACAATGACGTGCAGCGCGCCGAGATCAACCGCATGACCGTCATCGAGTGGAAGCCGGATGCGCCCCAGGCCGATCACTACCGCAATCTGGCCAAGGCCATCGACCAGAACAAGATGTTCGTCGTGCCGAAGCCCCTTGAAATCGAGGAACTGGAGCAGCTCCTGATGGACTTCGGCCTGCTCGAAGCCGTCTAGGCGGTCGTCCAATAATCCGTTCTGGACTGCGTTGCTCCCCGATTTCGAAGGGTTCATGTAGTCGGCTACACTTCACCCTTCAAAATCGGCTCGCGCCTTGCCACAACGAATTTTTGAACGACCTTGGCGTGAAAATTAAAGAATAACAAGACTTACAGAATAAACGAAGGAGAGAAAACATATGATCATGGTCAGAGCAATCGTTCGTCCCGAAAAGTCCGATGACGTCCTGGCAGCACTCATGGATGCGGGTTTCCCGGCGGTGACCAAATATTCCGTGGCCGGTCGCGGCAAGCAGCGCGGCATCAAGATCGGCGAAGTGACCTACGATGAGATCCCAAAGACCATGCTCATGAGCGTGGTCAAGGCCGAGGACAAGGACTTTGTCATCAGCGTCATCATGAAGGCAGCGCGCAGCGGGGCCAAGGGCGCATTCGGCGACGGCAAGATTTTCGTGAGCGAAGTGGGCGACGTGTACACCATCAGCTCCGGCATCTGCGACAGCGCCCCTGCGGGAGCATAGCCATGAAAGAAGTGATCGCGGTCATCCGCATGAACACGATGAACAAGACCAAGAAGGCTTTGCAGGACGCGGGCGTGGTCGCTTTCTTCGCCCACGAAGCATTTGGTCGCGGCAAGGGCCTGGTGGACCTGAAGCCTCTTGAAGGGGCCAGGAAGGGAATCGAGGAAGCGGTGGCGGTGCTGGGGGAGAAGGGCAAGCTTTACCCCAAACGCATGCTGACCGTCGTGGTCACCGATGATCTGGTGCCCGAAGTGGTAAAGGTCATCACCGACGTCAACAGGACCGGCCAGCCCGGTGACGGCAAGATTTTCGTTTTGCCCATGATCGACGCGGTACGGGTCAGGACCGGAGAAAAGGGCGTCAAGTCCATTGAATAGAGCCGGTTTCATCCATTGAAACCAGGACACACGAAGGAGAACATCATGCCATCATCTGCCAAGAAGCTCGTCAACTGGACGCCCACCGACGTAAAAGCGGACATGCTCGCCAAGTATCCGCCCAAGGTGGCCAGAAAGCGTGCCTCCCAGATCTTCGTCAACGAGGCCCTGGGCAACGAGACCCCTGAAATATCCGCCAACGTGCGCACCATTCCAGGCATAATCACCATGCGCGGCTGCACCTACGCAGGCTGCAAGGGCGTCATCCTGGGGCCCACCCGCGACATCGTCAACATCACCCACGGCCCCATCGGCTGCGGTTTCTACTCCTGGCTGACCCGCCGCAACCAGACCGACGCGTCAGGCGAGGGCGACGAGAATTTCATGCCGTACTGCTTTTCCACGGACATGCAGGACCAGGACATCATCTTCGGCGGCGAAAAGAAGCTCCAGGCTGCCATCGAGGAAGCCTATGAACTCTTCCGTCCCAAGGCCATCGCCATCTTCGCCACCTGTCCCGTGGGTCTCATCGGCGACGATATCCACGCAGTGGCCCGCAAGATGAAGGCCAAGTTCGGCGACTGCAACGTCTTTGCCTTCAGCTGCGAAGGCTACAAGGGCGTCAGCCAGTCCGCCGGTCACCACATCGCCAACAACAAGATCTTCAGTGAAGTGGTGGGCGAGAACGATGCCGAGAAGCCCGGCGAGTTCAAGATCAACCTTCTGGGCGAATACAACATCGGCGGAGACGGGTTCGAGATCGACCGCATCCTCAAGAAATGCGGTATCACCAACATCTCCACCTTCTCCGGCAATTCGACCTACGACCAGTTCGCTTCGGCGCACAAGGCCGATCTGTCCGCGGTCATGTGCCATCGTTCCATCAACTACGTGGCCGACATGCTCGAAACCAAGTTCGGCATCCCGTGGATCAAGGTCAACTTCATCGGTGCGAAGTCCACGGCCAAGTCCCTGCGCAAGATCGCGGAGTACTTCGGTGATCCGGGCCTGACCGCCCGCGTGGAAGAAGTCATCGCCGAAGAGATGCCCGCCGTTGACGCCGTCCTGGACGACGTGCTGCCCCGCACCAAGGGCAAGACGGCCATGTTGTTCGTCGGCGGTTCCCGCGCCCATCACTACCAGGATCTCTTTGCCGAGATGGGCATGAAGACCCTGGCCGCAGGCTACGAATTCGCCCACCGCGACGACTACGAAGGCCGTCATGTCATCCCGAACCTCAAAGTCGACGCCGACAGCCGCAACATCGAGGAGATCGAGGTCAAGCCCGACGAGAAGCGTTATGCCCCGCGCAAGACCTCCGAAGAGCTGGCCAAGCTCGAAGCCGCCGGACTGAAGTTCAAGGAGTACGACGGCCTGATCCCGGACATGGATCACCAGACCCTCGTTATCGACGACCTCAACCAGTACGAGGCCGAAAAGCTGGTCGAAATCATCAAACCCGATGTTTTCTGCGCGGGCATCAAGGAAAAGTTCTCCATCCAGAAGCTGGGCATCCCCATGAAGCAGCTGCACAGCTACGATTCCGGCGGCCCCTATGCCGGTTTTCAGGGCGCGGTCAACTTCTATCATGAGATCGACCGCCTCGTGAACAGCAAGGTCTGGAGTTACATGAAGGCCCCCTGGCAGGAAAACCCGGAACTGTC
>JAWLHW010000135.1:0-6307 GCA_041690155.1 Desulfomicrobium sp.
GTCCCTCCATGCTTCCGGTGCCACCGTGTTGCAGGTCCACCCCTGGATGGACGAACTTGTAGGCATCCACGAGTTCTTCGCCGCCGGCCACGGACCCGGCGACATCCCCGGAGACGGCCGGGCCTGGGCCGTGTATGCACGAGAGCGGGACTGGAGCGCCAGGCTGCTGGCTTTCTACAAGGCGGCCGGAAAGAAGGACTTCGGAGCCATCCTGGAAAGCATCAACGACTTCGCCATGGCCGACGCCGCCAAAATATCCGACATGGACGCAGACCGCGCCGCAGCCCTGGCGGAAATCCTCCCCGCCCATGGCCCGGTCTACATCGAGTGCGGGGCGATCCACCACGACATGGTCAAACTCATGATCAGAACGCTCGGCCACGGCCGGGTCAAAGCGGTCCACCTCATGGAGGAGGTCTGTCTGGCCAGGTACGGCAGGCGCCGCCAGATCCCACCCGGAGACCTGCTGACCTTTCGCCACCTCCTCGGAGCACCGCGCAACCCCGCCCAAGAGGCTCTTCTGGCCGCGCGCGCCGTGGTCTACAACCGGCTTATGGAAAAGGACGAGACCTTCGAATCCGCCTCGGCCTACCCGCACATGGACGCCGAAGCCCTGGTTCTGCAGATCGTCAATGATCTGGACACGGAGCAATGCAGAGAACTGTTCGGCCATATCCGGCACATGGGCGTGCGCGAGAGCCTCGCCCTGGTCCTGCAAGACAGCCATTGAGGACGCGTGATCGCAGGGCGCACCCGTGCGTCGCCGCTGGCGCGATCAATCCGGGCTCTTGGACGAGTTTTGAAACGAAATGCCGGCCCCATTGATGCCGGCGAGAATCAGGAAACCAGGAACAGGATGGCCAGGCCGATCATGGGCGTCAGGGTAAAGGCCACCTGCGCTGTGACGAAGAGGAGCATGCCCCGCTCCCCGGGGCGCACGTCGGTCAGTCGCCGGCAGACCAGCCAGAGCGCCAGACACGGCAGAACCAGCAGGGCCCTCGCGGCCAGCGACGCCCCCTGAAGCGGAACGAGCAGGAACCAGGCCAGAGCCAGAGCGTTCAGCCGCAGGATGGAGCGCTGGGTGGCCGCAATGCCGAACCTCACGGCATGCGTTCGCTTGCCGTCGGCCCGGTCGGACGGCTCATCGGGCAGGGCCGTGGCCAGGGCGCAGGACAGTGACAGGGCGAGCATGAGCGGCATGACCGTCCAGCGCAGCCCGGCCAGAGTTCCGGCGTGAGCGCTGAAACCGATCATGGGCAGCACGAGCCCGACCCCGATCATCTGCAGGTACTCCCCGCCGCCCCGATAGGACAGGCGAAAGGGGGGATAGCTGTACGCCCACAGCAACGCCAGTCCGAAGAGGATGAGCGGCAGGGGCAGCCAGGCACCGTGACGGACGCCCAGAAACACCCCGGTCAGTGCCGAGAGCGCGGCGCACAGCACGGCCGCCCTGCCCAGCTGCCGCCTGGTCAGGAGCCCGTCCACCAGGACCCTTGAGCCTCCCGAGAACAGCGTGAACGTGAAATTCCTGCGGTCCGTGGCCATGTCGGCCACGTCGTTGGCAAAGACGATGTAGAGCTGGCTGGCCAGACCGTAGAAATGGCAGGCCAGGACGATCTCCCAGGAGAACCCCTCGCCCATGGCCTGGGCCTGCCCCAGGAGCAGGGGCCAGAAGATGTACATCTGCGACGGCAGGCGCGCGGCCTGCACCCACGCACGCCAGGCGGACCTGCGGCCGGGTGTCGGAGCGGCGGGCTGCGGCATTCAGCTCTCTCCGGAGTCGGCCATGCAGGCCAGGGAACGGTTGCGCATGTCCTCGACCTCGCGCTCGCCATAGACGCGCCCCGGTTCGACGCGGCCCCAGACCACGCCGGGCCAGTAGGGATCCGTCCTCCAGCGGCCGATGACATGGAAATGGAACTGGGGCACCAGGTTGCCGATGGCCGCGATGTTGACCTTGTCGCAGTAAAGTTCTGTCCGCAGCATGGCCGACAGGGCCGAAGAGGCCTCCACAAGCCGTTCACGCATGGCCGACGGAAGTTCATGCCACTCCGTGGCCGGAGTTTCCGGCACGAGGATCAGCCAGCGCACCTGCGCGTCCCGGTGCAGGAGAAGGCGGATCTTGCGCCAGCTTCCGAGCTCATGGCAGTCCGCGGCCAGGGTGGGGTGAAGAGCGAATTCGTTCATGCAGACACGCTACGGCAGCCCGGCGCGGGCGGCAAGGGCCGCGTGGTGGCGGGCGATCCCGGACTTTTGAACGTGAACGGCTCGGCATCGTCAGGAAAATCATGGCCCGCAAACGCAGCAGGTTGTTCAGCTATGCGGAGTACACAAAATCTTGAATTGCGGCAGGGAGTTGCCGGAGCGAAAACCGGCGCAGCCACAGCCTGCCCCCTCAGCTTTTCGGCATTCCGCCCGTAAGCGCCGACTCCGGCAGACCGAAAGGCAGATATTCCGCCCCCATCCTGTCCTTGAGCCCCACGCCGCTCAGCCCGAGCATCAGCGCCTGCTCCACCAGATACCCCAGCTTGCGCACGCCTTCGGCCAGACTCAGGCCGCCGTCGCGCACGTTGGAGATGCAGTTACGGGCCTCGTCCGTGGTGCCCACGCGCGGGTTCATGGTCAGGTAGACTCCCATGGAATTGGGCGAGGACAGGCCCGGGCGTTCGCCGATGAGGATGACGGACAGGCGGGCCTGAAGGATTTCCCCGATCTCGTCGGCCACGGCCACTCGCGCGTTTTCCACCAGGCAGACCGGGGCCACGCTTAAGCCGGCCTGCCCGAACATGCGTACGCAGGCCGGCACGAAGTCCGGGGCGTTCTCGTGGATGGCCCGGGCCGAGAGGCCGTCGCCCACGACCAGGCAGATGTCGAAGCCCTTCTTCCGCGCCCGCAGCACGTCGGCTGATCTTGTGCTCAATTGCCGCCCCTTGTCCGGACGTGTGAGGTATTCCTCGCGACTGGTCACGCCGGATTCCAGCTCGACGCAGGCGATTCCGGCTCCGCGCAGGCGACCGGCCAGCTCTGCCCGTTTGAACGGTGTATGCACGGCATCCCTGGCCCGGGCGTGATCCAGCCGAAAGGACAGACTTTCGGTCAGCGGCAGGCTTGAACCGCTTCGGCCCACGGCGATACGGGCTGCGGTGAAACGCTTGAGTTCCGTCCACGGATCTTCGCTGACCGTCAACAGTGCCGGACTCGGATCGTTCATGATTCCTCCCGGATTGCGCCCGGCAGCCCCAGCAGGCGGTTTTCCTTTCCGATGGGCCGAAGCCGTCCGGCCCCGTCCATGACGCCGGAAGACTCAAGCCAGGCCGCGAATTCCGGTGCAGGCTTGCGGTCCAGCAATTTTCGCAGATAGGCTGCATCGTGAAAGGAGGTGGACTGATAATTGAGCATGATGTCGTCGGCCCCGGGCACGCCCATGACAAAGGTGCAGCCCGCCGCGCCCAGCAGGGTCAGGAGCGCGTCCATGTCGTCCTGGTCGGCCTCGGCGTGGTTGGTATAGCAGACGTCAACGCCCATGGGCAGGCCCAGGAGCTTGCCGCAGAAATGGTCTTCAAGCCCGGCGCGGGTGATCTGCTTGCCGTTCAGCAGGTACTCGGGCCCGATGAACCCGACCACCGTGTTGACCAGCAGCGGCTCAAACCGGCGTGCCACGGCGTAGGCGCGGCATTCCACGGTCTGCTGATCCACCCCGTGGTGTGCCCCGGCCGAGAGGGCGCTGCCCTGCCCGGTCTCGAAATACATGACGTTGTCGCCCACGGTGCCGCGCGCAAGGGACCGCGTGGCCTCCAGCGCCTCCTGCAGCAGGGAGAGCGTCACGCCGAAGCTCGCGTTGGCGGCCTCGGTCCCGGCGATGGACTGGAAGCACAGGTCCACGGGCGCGCCGCGTTCGATGGCCTCCATGGTCGTGGTCACGTGGGTCAGCACGCAGGTCTGGGTCGGGATGGCGTAGCGCGAGACCAGCCCGCCGAGCATGTCCGAGATGCGGCAGATGTTGTCCAGGCTGTCCGTGGCCGGGTTGACGCCGATGACCGCATCCCCGCAGCCATAGCACAGACCGTCCAGGGTCGAGGCCGCGATGCCCTTGAGGTCATCGGTGGGATGGTTGGGCTGCAGGCGGACCGAAAACGTGCCCGGCAGGCCGATGGTGTTGCGGAAGCGGGTCGTGACCCGGCACTTGGAGCCGACCAGAACCAGGTCCTGCAGGCGCATGAGCTTGGACACGGCTGCGGCCATCTCCGGGGTCACGCCCGGGGCCAGGCGGGCCAGGACCGCGCTGTCGGCCTCGTCGGTCAGGAGCCAGTCCCGAAATTCGCCCACGGTCAGGCTGCGGATCGGGGCGAAGGCGTCCTTGTCGTGAGAGTCAATGATGAGCCGGGTGACCTCGTCTTCCTCGTAAGGGATGACGTGCTCCTCCAGAAAGCGGGTCAGCGGCACACCGGCCAGCTCCATCTGGGCCAGGACCCGCTCCTCCTCCGTGACCGCGGCCACGCCCGCCAGGACATCGCCCGAACGCAGCGGCGTGGCCTTGGCCAGCAATTCCTTCAAAGTTCGTTTCATCTCATGTCCTGCCTGGCATGGTGAAGATTTTCGCCGTTGTTTTTTCGCCGCCGCAACTCGCGGCACGAAATCATGGCCGTTGCTGCGGACCCAAGGCAAGGCTGATGCGCAGCTGCTGCTTGACGGCCTGAATGCGCCGATGCGAGGCCGCGATTTGTTCCACGGAGAGGCGCCCCTCCTCTACGGCCTTGACCAGAATATCAATGGCTCTGGGCACGATGTCCGGATCGTAGTCCAGGTTGTTGCCGAAAACCAGAATATCCACTCCGGCTTCGACAGCCAGAAGGATCGCTTCGTCCAGACCATAATGTCCGGCAATGGCCCGCATCTGCATGTCATCGGAAACAATCACGCCATCAAATCCCAGGCGCTGCCTCAAAAGTCCCGTCAGCACTGTCTTTGAGAGGGTGCACGGGTGCGCTTCGTCGAACTGGCGCAAAAAGAGATGCCCGGTCATGATCAGGGGGCTGGCCTTCAGCGGAATCAGCAACTCATAGGGCCGCAGCTCCGTCGGGGTCCAGGTTTTGCTGATGTCGGTCAGTCCGAGATGCGAATCCGCAGTTGCGCTGCCATGTCCGGGAAAATGCTTGAGACAGGGCAGGACGCCCTGCGCCATGAGCCCCCGGCTGAACGCATGGGCATGGAGCGCGACCAGGTCCGGATCCGCGGAAAAGCTTCGTTCCAGGGCGCCGATGGCCGGACTCTGCGGATTGACGTCCACGTCCGCCACAGGCGCGAAGTTCAGGTTCACGCCAAGGCCCGCCAGCAGCCTTCCGGTTCGCTCGCCTTCAAGTCTGGTCTGCTCCGGACTGCCCTGCCCCATTGCCTTCGCCGAGGGACTCGGAGCAAAGCCCCGGTCCTCGCGGAAGCGCCGCACCCGTCCGCCTTCCTGATCCACAGCGACAAAGAGCGTGGTTCCGGCATTTGCCTGCAGGGTCGCGGTCAGGGCCTGAACCTGCCCGGGGCTCTGAATGTTGCGTTCCGGGCTTTGCAGCTGCACGTCACGATCAAAGAGGATCACGCCTCCCAGATTATGTTCACGGATGTCACGCAGGATGGTGGAGTCCGCATCAACAGAAGTTCCTCGAAACCCGACCAGCAGCATCTGCCCGATCATGCCGCGCAGGGACGTCTGTTCCGCTGCGGGCAACGGGCCTGGCAACACGGCGAATAGCACCGTGCAGACGACAACCCGACACAAAAAACCAAATGAAGTCATAGTGTTCCTCTCTTGCTAAAATGCCTCACGGATGTCTCTAGTCAGGAGCCTCCCGGCTGTGTTGCTGCTTGCGTTACTTGGGAAAGTACAACTCCGGCAAGTAGAGGGCAATCTGCGGCAAAATGACGAGTTGAATCCCGGCAGAAGCCTCCCGCCAGCTCTGACCGACTTCCTGCCGCAAATCGCAAAACGCATTCCGCCTGTCCTCTTTTTCATTTTCGTTCAATCTCTTGCCGATATTGTCATTAAGCTTCCAGCCAAACCCCTTCGCAGCAGCGTCGGCACCTCAACCCGGACAATGGAGAACCACGCGGCTGTTCCTTTTTTATGGACAAAATTGGTCCAATTGGGCATCAGCCGTATGACACAAAGCCCGGCCTCCAGACCGGCCTAATCGCAAATTCTGTACGCCGCGACTGTCGGCATCGGCTGGCACGCATGGTGCTTCACCGTGTCCGGCTCATTTCCACACAACTTTGAAACACGAGGACACAAATGAAACGTACCCTGTTCCTGGCCGTG
>JAWLHW010000136.1:0-6296 GCA_041690155.1 Desulfomicrobium sp.
TTCCAGAAGGAATACAAACAGCGCGCCATTGCCCAGGAAACTTTGGGCATCTATGCGCCGCTGGCCAACCGTTTGGGCCTGTACCGCATCAAGGTGCAACTCGAAAACTACGGCCTCAGATACATGAAGCCCGACGTGTACGCACAGATTTCCGAGGGTATCAATCGTTACCAGGACCAAGGCCAGGCGTACATCGACAAGGTCAGCGCCATGGTTCAGGACGTGCTGCACGAAAACGAGATCAATGGTCGGGTCAAGGGCCGCATAAAACACGTCTATTCCATCTATCACAAGATGAAGCAGCGCGGCCTGACCCTGGATCAGATCTTCGACATGATCGCTTTTCGGGTCATCGTGAACAACTTGCGGGAATGCTACACGGTGCTGGGACTCGTGCATTCTTTGTGGAAGCCGGTGCCGGGCAAGTTCAAGGATTACATATCCATGCCCAAGGCCAACATGTACCAGAGCCTGCACTCGACGGTCATCGGCCCCGAGGGTGAGCGCATCGAGATCCAGATTCGCACGGAGGAGATGCATCAGCTGGCCGAGAACGGCGTGGCCGCGCACTGGTCCTACAAGGAGCACGGTAGCAAGAAGGCCCAGGAGGCGGACCGTTTCAGCTGGCTGCGCCAGATTCTGGACTGGCAGGGGGATCTGAAGGATTCCAGGGATTTCATGTCGACGCTCAGCCTCGATCTGTTCCAGGACGAGGTCTACGTCTTCACGCCGCGCGGCCAGGTCAAGGAACTGCCTGAAGGCGGTACGCCTGTTGATTTTGCCTATCTGATCCACACCGAGGTCGGCAATCACTGCGCCGGAGCCAAGGTCAACGGACGCATCGTTCCGCTCAACACGCCGCTCAAGAACGGTGACACGGTGGAGATCATCACCGACGCCTCCCGCAACCCCAGCCGCGACTGGCTCCAGTTCGTCAAATCCGGCAAGGCCAGGTCACGCATCAAGCACTGGATCGGCACCGAGGAGCGGGCGCGCAGCCTGTCGCTGGCCAAGGAAC
Organism: Desulfomicrobium sp.; assembly: GCA_041690155.1. Taxonomy (GTDB): domain Bacteria; phylum Desulfobacterota; class Desulfovibrionia; order Desulfovibrionales; family Desulfomicrobiaceae; genus Desulfomicrobium. Next base: position 1,019 of record JAWLHW010000136.1, read on the forward strand.
TCCTGGAAAAGGAAGGCCGGCGCATGGGCATCAATGTGGGCAAGGCCATCAAGAACGGCGATTTCGAGCCTGTGATCAAGGAATTCTCTTTCCGCCAGCTCGACGACCTTTTTTCCGCCGTGGGTCATGGCCGCATCACTGCCCGGCAGGTGCTCAGAAAGCTTCTGCCCAAAGAGGAGCAGAAACCCGAGGAACGTAAATCCACCGGTCCAGCCGCGCCCCAGGCCAAGCCCCAGTCTCCTGACTCCATCAGTATTCAGGGTGTGGACGGGGTACTCATCCGTTATGCCCAGTGCTGCAATCCGTTGCCCGGAGACCCCATCGTGGGCTACATAAGCCGTGGCCTCGGGGTGACGGTTCACACCCAGGATTGTCCGAACGTGGCCAACATGGAGCACGAACGTCTGCTTGACGTGAGCTGGGGCGGCCAGGAGGAAACCAAACCCCTGCCGGCCAAGATCAAGGTTCTCTGCAAGAACCAGCGCGGCGTTCTGGGCCTGGTCAGCGGCCTTCTGGCCAAGGAGGGGATCAATATCGATTCCGGAAAGTTCACCTCTGCCGTGGACGGGATGTCGGAGCTTGATTTCGTCATCGAGGTCAAGACCACGACCCAGCTTTACGCCATCATCGAAAAATTGCGGAATCTTGAGGCTGTGCAGGAAGTGACACGGTCTTCGGCGGGCTGAGGACGGACTGTCCGACCAGGGCGAGGGATTTCGGGGAAAGCTCGGAATCCCTTTTTTTTGGAGTTTGGACGGATTGTGAACCGGGGGTGGATGGAGAATGCTGGCAAAAGGCCTGGATCCCCGTCTTCACGGGGATGACAACGGCGTTGCAGTACCGTTTGGAGGAGCTGTCCGTCGCTCTGTCCCGACGTCATTCCCGCGCAGGCGGGAATCCATGCCTTTTGCCCGGAATGCCAGGGTTCAGCCAACGCTGACCAATTCAATCTCAAAGGTCAGAGCGAATCCGGCCAGGGGGTGGTTGGCGTCCAGAGTCGCCTCCTCGTCATCGACATCGACGATGAGGGCCGGGAGCTCATTGCCGTCGGGAGAACGCAGCACCAGCTGTTCGCCGACGGTGGGGACAATTTCCGGGGGAAAGGACGCCTTGGGGACGCGGATTACCATTTCTTCATTGTGCGGGCCGTAGGCCTCTTCCTCCGGGATGGTCACGGTGACGCTCTGGCCGGGCTCAAGGTCGAGGATGGCTTTTTCAAAGCCGGGGATGACCATGTCCTGGCCAAGGGTGATCTCCAGGGGATCGCGCTCCCGGGACGAGTCGAACTGAGTGCCGTCGTCGAGCGTGCCTGTGTAATGAACCAGTACTTTGGTTCCAGCTTCAAGTGTCATGATACTTCCTTTGAATTTAAGGTTGCTGGTTTTATTTGGACCGCTCGAGTTCCGCAAGCCAGGTTTCAAGGGTGTTTGGCTCTCCTGGCTTGTGGTCGTCGGGGTAGAGTAGCGCGGACATGTAGAAGACGCTGCCGATGTCCAGGCTGCGCCTGGCGCTCTGGGAAAACATGTCCAGCTTGTGTTCGATCATGGGGCGCCTTTCAAGGCTCAGCGCATCCAGAAAAGGGGCCGCACTTGCGGACAGATTGGCCAGCAGTTCCGCCTTGCGCTGCATGGTCTCGCGGTATCCGGCATCGTCGCCTGCGTTGTGCAGCAGGTCGTGCGCCGTGCTTTCGATGTCCCGCACTTGCCGGATCTGATCGCGCAGGAAATTAAGAAAATCGGTCATGGGGGCCTCCGAAATCTTGCAGACAGGGTTCAAGACGGGTGTCCAGGGGGAAAATGATGCCCTCACCGCGCGCGGTGTAATAGGAGCGCTGCTTGCGCTGGAATCTGCGCACCTGATCCAGGTTCATGCTGCCGATGGGGTCGCACTCCAGAACCGGCGAGCGTTGGGGATTCTGGAGCAGATTCATGACCATGTCCCGGGCGTAGGCAATGGCTTCGGTGATGAACGCCTTCTTGCGGGCAAAGGGCAGAAGGCCCCGGACCATGCGCAGGGAGCGTTTGTAGGATTTCTCTTCCACCACATGCAAACTCTGGCGGAAGATGCTTTTTTTGATGGAAAATGGCAACTTTTTCTGCCCCATGGTCAGCACCAGGGAATTGTCGGCCTCGGGGTTGGGGATGCGAAATATACGCGAGGCCTGCTTGCGGGGCCATTCGACCTGCAGGTCGGCCAGCATCTCCACGTAAGTGTGGGCGAATTTGCCCCGTCCGGCGGAGAAGCCGAGCATGTTCGGGACCAGATAGTTGTGCGCAATGACGTCGGCAGCCAGATGTGACAGGTAACCGTAGGCGTAGGCCTGGGCCTTCAGGTCCTCGGCCTGGCGCAGGAGGGCCTTGCCCGTATCCCAGTTATGGGAATGGGTGGGCGTGAACTTGCTGCCCTTGCCGATGAAAATGTCGGCCGACAGGCATCCGTACAGAAACTGCTCAGGATGCGCCACCAGCACGGCGGCGACTGCCGGAGCGAGAAGGTGCAGGTGGGTCAAGACATGGTTGCCGATGGCCATGTGGACCCCTGGCCCCCAGGCGAGGGCCTCGCCGGGGAGCAGGAGCAGAAGAAAAAAAGCCAGTAATAAAGCCATATATCGCCAGTTGCGCTCAGTTTTTTTCCCGTGTGGTATGGAAGGTGACGTCCGGCCACTGCTCCATGATGTACTCAAGTCTCCAGGTGCTGTCAGCCAGCAGGGCCAGGTTGCCTTCGGAGTCCGTAGCCAGGGAAGAGTTGAGCTCTTTCTGGAAACGATCAAACAGGGCCTTGTCATCCGAATGAACCCATCTCGCCGCCGAAAGGTTGACCGGCGTGTAGATGGCGTCAACGGCATACTCATCTTTAAGACGTGAAATGATCACGTCAAACTGCAGGACGCCCACCGCGCCCAGAATATACTCATTGCCGAGCATGGGGCGGAACACCTGCACCGCGCCCTCTTCGGCCAGTTGCTGGAGGCCCTTTTGCAACTGCTTGGTCTTGAGCGGACTTTTTAAGAGGACCTTGCGGAAATGTTCGGGCGCAAAGCTCGGGATGCCCGTGAACTTGAGCTCTTCCTTCAGGCTGAAGGTATCGCCGATCTTGATGGTTCCGTGGTTGTGCAGGCCGATGATGTCCCCGGCGAAGGCTTCCTCCACGCCGGTGCGGTCCTGGGCCATGAAGATGGTGGCGTTACTGATCTGCACATCCTTGCCGATGCGGTGGTGGCGGATCTTCATGCCTTTTTCGTATTTTCCCGAACAGATGCGCATGAAGGCGATGCGGTCGCGATGGGCCTTGTCCATGTTCGCCTGGATCTTGAAGACCACGCCCGAGAATTCTTCCTCGAAAGGTGAAACCTCGCGGGTCAGGGTCGCCCGCGGGCGCGGGCAGGGCGCCAGCTCCACGAAGGTGCCCAGCATTTCCTGTACGCCGAAATTGTTGATGGCGCTGCCGAAGAAGACCGGGGTCTGGGTTCCGGCCAGGTAGCGTTCCACGGAAAATGGGGTGCCCGCGCCTTCGAGCAGTTCCAGGTCCCGGCGCAGGTCGTGCACCTGCAGGCCGAGCATCTCGTCGAGCTTGGGGTCGTTCACGTCGTCGATGACCACGCCCTGCTGGATACGTCCACCGTGGGTGGCCGAAAAAAGATGGATCTGTTTTTTGTAGATGGAATATGTGCCCTTGAAGCTCTTGCCCATGCCGATGGGCCAGCTCAGGGGGGCGCATTCGATGCCCAGATGGTCCTCGATGTCGGCCAACAGATCGAGCGGATCCAGGCCGTCTCGGTCGAGCTTGTTGATGAAGGTCATGATGGGCGTGTTGCGCATGCGGCAGACATCCATCAGCTTCTTGGTCTGGGCCTCGACGCCCTTTGCGCTGTCGATGACCAGGAGGGCAGAGTCCACGGCGGTCAGCACGCGATAGGTGTCTTCTGAAAAATCTTCGTGGCCGGGGGTGTCGAGCAGGTTGATGTCGTACCCGCCGTATTCGAACTTCATGACCGAGGTGGTCACGGATATGCCGCGCTCCTGCTCCATCTTCATCCAGTCCGAGGTCGCATGCCGGGTGGCCTTGCGCGACTTGACCGTGCCGGCGAGGCTGATGGCTCCGCCAAAAAGAAGCAGTTTTTCGGTCAGGGTCGTCTTGCCCGCGTCGGGGTGACTGATGATGCCGAACGTGCGGCGTTTTTCCACATTCTGTCGTATTTCTCTTGCCAGTGCGCTCATATCCTCTCCAAATGCTGTGTAACCCTCGCTTAAGGGCCTACGAGGCAGTAGGCGTGATCATGGGAACAGTCAAGGAACCCGCCAAGGCTTTCAAATTGGCGAAAATCCGGATGTTCCCTTGACCCCGTCCCCTGCTCTGGTATGATGAAGCAAAATATTTCCGACCATTCAACCAGTTATGGAGGTGTTCGATGCAGTATTCAGAGAAAGACCTGCCCGTTAAGGTACACGATGGTGAACTGCTTGTTCTGGATGACGGCAATGAAGTTCGCTGGGAAAGCAACGGCGAGGCCAAGGCGATTTTTATCGGCAGCAGCTTTGAGCCGACCATGGAGCTTTTTCCCAACCAGACCGAAACGGTGAACATCGGCGGCAGTCATTTTGTTCTGACCGCGTTTTTCGAGGATGCCCTTGAGGTCAAAAAAGGCTGATGTTTTCAAGTATCGTCAGGATATCCGGAATTTAAAAATTCTTGAGTCGCGGCGCAGATCATGCGCCTTGCATGAGTTTTGATTTAAGCCTCCGCGCCGCAGGTGTCTGTGTGGGGGCTTTTTGCATGGCGTCTCATCGGAAGGAAGATATTTGATCGGGCTCGATTAGAGCGGACAGCCGCCGGGGGAAGGATATTTTTGGTTTTTCAACGTGGTTGATTGTGGACGGCCGGGCTGTGGTTGGAATAGATGCCGCACAACGAAAGGAGAAACCCCTATGGTCCGATGCAAATGGTATATTGTAATGCTTCTTGTCTTTTGGGCCGGTGGCGCATGGGCAGTCGAGCCCCCGGCCGCAAGCCTGGCGAACATCCAGCGCGCCATTGATGGCAATGATCACGTCCTGCTTGAGAAATATATCGATCTGCGCGGCATCATCGCACGCGGCGTTGATCAGTTTGTGGCCGATTACGCGGCCAATCCTCCGGGAGGCGAGGGCGATCCCCTCATGGAGATGCTTTCGGGCGGCCTGGCCCGGGAGTCCGGATCGGCCGCCAGCCAGCCCATGAAGATGATGCTGGTCGAGGAGGCCAGGAAATTCGTGATCCGGGGTGTGGCCTCGGGGGATTT
>JAWLHW010000137.1:0-6279 GCA_041690155.1 Desulfomicrobium sp.
GATCTCGACCAGTTGCACCGAACCTGCGCCCCAGTCACCCACGGGTTCCACCCAGACGCTGGGGCGTTTGTCGTAGAACACGCCGTCATCCTGGTAGTGGTCGAAGTTCTGGTCGCGCTGGAACAGGCCGAAGCCGCGCGGGTTCTGGTCCATGAAGGCGTTGAAACGCAGGAAGGGCGGGTTTTCCAGAGGCCGCCAGATCCATTCGCCGTTGCCGTTGTGAATGGCCAGTCCGTCGGAATCGTGGATTTCCGGCCGCCAGTCGTAGCCCATGCGGCGGTCGTTCTCGCCGTGCAGGAACATGCTGGTCAGCGGCGCCACGCCGAGGCGTTCGATGGGTTTGCGCGGATAGAGGGCCGCGTCCACCTTCATGGCCGTGGTCTGGCCCGGGCGGATGTCGAAGCGGTACGCCCCGGTCACGCTGGGCGAGTCGAGCAGGGCGTAGACCGTGGCGGTGTCGCTTCCAGGGCGGGGTTTTTCCAGCCAGAAGTGCGTGAAGAGCGGAAATTCCTCGGCTCGCGGCAGGGCCGTGTCCACGGCCAGACCACGGGCGGACAGTCCGTACTGCATCTCGCCCCCCACGGCGCGAAAATAGCTCGCGCCCAGGAAAGCGACCAGGTCACGGGCCCAGTCGGTATGGTAGCGGAAGCGAAATCCGGCGAAGCCGAGATTTTTGGGCAGGTCCTTGCCCTTGATTCCGGAGTTTCCGTATTTGAAGAGGTCCGGAGTATAGTCGAGCTCTTTGACCTTCCCTTCTTCGAGTTCATAGATGGTGATGGGGGTCCTGAAATACAGCCCCAGATGGAAAAGCTCGGCCCGGAAAAGGGACTTTCCGTCCTGCCACAAGGCATGCTCCGAATCGAAGGAGAGCTGCATGTAGTCGTCCCAGGTCAGGTTCTGCAAAACCTTGGGCAGTTCGCCTTCGTGGCTGACATGGGGCGTGGCGGCCAGGGCCCGGGCGCGGCCTTTGAGCCATGCGTAGTCGAAGGCTGTGCCGCCGGTGGGTATTGGCGCGTCCGTGGCCGCCATGACGGACACGGATGCGGCCAGGAAGGCGCCAAGAATGACCGGGATGATCAACGTGAACAGGGTTTGACGCTTCATCGTTTGGTGGGCTCCCTTTATTGGGCGAGTTCCTGCTTGCTGACCGCTTCGGACTTGATGCGGTCCAGCAGGTCGCTCAGGGCGGGCTTGACGTTTTCGCGGATGTCGCCGGCCACGATCAAAAAGAGCAGGTCGTCACCGGGCACGTATTCGCCGCTTCGGGCCTCGGCCACGACTTTAAAGATGCCGGGACGCGCTTCGAATTCGGCCCGAATGGCCTCGACCTTGGCCTGATCGACCTCGATCTTGACCCGGCCGACCTTGGATTTGTCCTTGCGCGACCAGGCCCGGACCACGCCGTTGTGCACCAGGATCATGCCCACGTTTTCTCCGAAACCGGGGATGGTTTTGAGTTCCGCGATCTTTTTGCTGATATCCATGTTTTTTTCTCCTTCGCTACAGTTCGCTGAGATGGGTGCGGGCGAATTCCAGGCTCGGATCAAGAGCCAGCGCCTCGCCGAGAAGTTCCCGCGCCTTGTCCGCATTGTTCATGAATTTATGACACAAACCCAGATTGGCCAGGTCCATGGCCGATCCGCTGTCAAGAGCCAGAGCCAGTTCGAAGTTGGCCGCTGCGCCAGCGTACTGCTGCTGTTTGAAATAGGCCACACCGCGCAGGTTGAAGTACTCCTTGACCTCGGGGCAGTGCGTAACGGCCCGGTCCAGGTGGGGGATGGTCTCGGTCCACTGGCCCTGCTGGGACAAGGCGTAGGCCTGGTAAAAGGCGGCCAGACCCCGGTCGTCGGCTTCGGGCTGCAGGGGTTCGGCCCGGGCGAACCAGGACGCAGCCTGGTCAATCTCGCCCTGGCGCAAGGCCACAAGACCCCGGAAAAATGGCAGGTAGTGGGCATCGGGGTAGATTTCCTGCAGAACTTCAAGTCCCGCCAGAGCCTCTTCCGGGTCCATGTCCTCGGCCAGCACGCGGCCAACGAAAAGCCCCAGTGAGGCCATCGGGGTGCGCTCCCGGAACAGGAAGCCCGGCACGAAGTTGTAGTTGGCGGAGATGCCCAGTTCCGGAACCGTGGTGTCCACGGAAAAGAACGTGAAGCCCTGGCTCTTGAGCCGTGCGCAGAAATTGACAAGCTCCGTGGCGATGTCCGCGTCCTGGTTTGAAGGCAGGGAGTGGATGGAGACCACGTCTCCGGCAGTCAGCCATGCGCACTGCTCCGGATGGGTGAATTTGGGCAGGCCCGAGGCTTCGTAATTGCTGCCGGTCTCGAAATCTCCGCCGAGCTGGGCGATTTCCGTCAGGGCGCGGATGGCCGCCTTTTCGGGCGAGGAAGCCGTGCCCGCAGTGAAGACGATCTCGCTTTTGTGCGGGAAGGTAGCCGGGTCCATGACCAGGGCCGCCACCGTGGGCACGGGCAGACCAAGGCTGAAATCCTTGAGAATGACTTTAAGGCCGTTGGCGGAGAATTTTTCGTACAGCTCGATCAGGACCGGGTCGGTGAAGGAGGCAGGATCGATGCTGGGCGTCTCCTGCCGGGTGCGGTCGACGACAGCGCAGACATGGCGCTCGACCAGTTCGCAGCCGCCCTGCAGCATGGACTCTTCCAGGGTGTTTCCGGCGGAGGAGCCATTGAATTCATTGAGTTTCTTGAACCAGTCCAGCGGTGCCATGAATTCCTGCCCGGCTCCCAAGTCAGTGACCGGGGCGAAACGCCAGGGCAAAAGGTCAAGGATGCGCGCCGCGTCATCTTCGCTGACGCCGTCCGTTACGGACTGGATCATGTAGGGTATGGGCAGGAGCCTGTCGCCAAACGCTTCCCGCGCCTGCGACCAGGTCATGGGCTGAAAGTTTTCGGGGTTGTCCCAGTAGGAGAAATAGCTGAATCTTTCCACCAGCTCCATCAGCGCCGAGGCCTCGGCCTGAGGGGCGGAAGCGCCTTTGCCCATCTGCTTGCGGGTGGGCATGATGCCCAGGGCGTCCTCGCCGCAGAGCGACATGAAAACCGGGATGCCAAGTCGTCCGGTGTCGATGCGCCGGGTCTGGGCCAGGATGCGTTTGCCAGACCGGGTCAGGGCTTCGCGCGCCGTGGCCACGGTTTCTTCCGGGGTACAGGTTTTGTCCAGATCCGCGATATAGCCCTTGGGGCAGGAGTGTATTTCGATCATATTGGTCCGAATTATGGCGGGTTAGGGTTACTTTCGGGTTCATCCATGCAAAGCGGTGACGGTGCACGGAGAAACGGCTTGTAGAGGGTCGTTGTGGCGGGGCTTTTAGAGCAAGTCAATGGCCTTTGTTTTTCGGGTTCACTTTGGTATGCGCAGGCGGTCAGGATAAAACGGTAAACCCGCAAGGAGGGGTCATGAGCGCAGTGGATTTTTTGATCGGCGGAGCCGATGGAAAAGGACTGTATCAGCTTGGAAGCATGGGCAATCGCCATGGCCTGGTCACGGGAGCCACGGGTACGGGCAAGACCGTCACGCTGCAGGTGCTGGCGGAGAGCTATGCGCGGATGGGTGTTCCGGTCTTCGCGGCGGACATCAAGGGCGATCTTTCGGGCATCGCCACGGCTGGCACGCCCCATCCCAGGATCGACGAGCGTTTGGCCGTCATGCCCGCCGAAGGCTTCGCCTTTCAGGGCTGCCCCGTGGTTTTCTGGGACGTCTTCGGGCAGAGTGGTCATCCCTTGCGCAGCACGATCTCCGAGATGGGGCCTTTGCTTCTGTCCTCGCTCCTGGGGGTGAACGAAACCCAGAGCGGAATTTTGTATGCCTGTTTCCGCATCGCCGACGAACAGGGCCTGCTGCTTCTTGATCTGAAGGACCTGCGGGCCATGCTGCAGTTCATGGCAGACAACGCGGCCCAGCTTCGCGGGACGTACGGCAACATCAGCGCCGCCAGCGTGGGGGCCTTGCAGCGGCAGCTTTTGGTGCTGGAGGAGCAGGGCGGAGACATCTTTTTTGGCGAGCCAGCGGTGAATCTGGCCGATCTCATGCATGTCGATTTTTCGGGCAACGGCGTCATTTCCATTCTGGATGCTTCAAGTCTCATGGCCCGCTCGCCGAAGATTTACGCCACATTTCTGCTCTGGCTTCTGGCCGAGCTTTTCGAGCAGTTGCCGGAGGTTGGCAATCCGGACAAACCCGTCATGGTTTTTTTCTTTGATGAAGCGCACCTGCTTTTCGACAGTGCGCCCAAGGCCCTGGTGGACAAGATCGAGCAGGTCGTGCGTCTGATCCGCTCCAAGGGTGTGGGCATCTATTTTATCAGCCAGAGTCCATCCGATGTCCCGGAGCAGATTCTGGGGCAGCTGGGGCTCAAGATCCAGCACGCCCTGCGCGCCTACACGCCAAAAGAGCAAAAGGCCGTGCGTTCCGTGGCCGAGAGTTTTCGGGCCAATCCCGCTTTCGACACCGGTGAGGCCATTGTCAGTCTTGGCACTGGTGAGGCCATGGTTTCCACTCTGGACGAAAAGGGTCGGCCGTGCATGGTCGAGCGGATTCTTGTCCGCCCGCCTTACTCGCGCATCGGTCCGCTGACGGCGCAGGAGCGGGGGACCATCATGTCGCGATCTCCTTTAAAGGGGCGTTACGACGTGGCCATGGATCGGGAATCGGCTTTCGAGCTTCTGCAGGTCAGGGCGCGCGAGTCCATGCTCCAGGCGGAGGAGGCCAAAGAGGCCAAGACAAAAGCGAAGGCTGAGCAGAAGGACGGCGGCTGGTTTTCGGGGTCGGGACGCAGACAGGGGGTGGCGGAGGCTCTGGTCAAGAGTACGGTGCGGACCATCGGAACCCAGCTTGGCCGGGAGATACTGCGCGGAGTGCTGGGGTCGCTTTTTGGCAGGAAGCGTTGATGCCTGCCATGTGCCTTCATTTTTTCAGGAAGGCTTTGTCTGCGGGTGGTGGAGAAATTGCTGGGCGCGGGCGCTGCAAGAAGTAGCGAAAAAACCTGAGCGTCATTCCCGCGAAGGCGGGAATATGTTTCTTTTCAGGTAGTCAGAAAGGCATGCATGAAGTCCCCAGGTTCAGTGGGATGGCGGTTGTTTGCAGCGAAACCTGGGCGGAGAAAAAGAAAAAGGCCGGACAGACCGACCTTAATTTTTTGTGGAGCGGGAAACGAGATTTGAACTCGCGACTTCAACCTTGGCAAGGTTGCACTCTACCACTGAGTTACTCCCGCGCTCGAAGTGAGGCAGTCCTAATCAGAAGACCGGCATGAAGCAAGCATTTTTTGCGTGGCGGTCCGGCTGAAAGGAAAGGCCGGTCAGGGACCGGCCGAAAAATTTGGAGCGGGAAACGAGATTTGAACTCGCGACTTCAACCTTGGCAAGGTTGCACTCTACCACTGAGTTACTCCCGCGGGTGCTTGGAGGCGGCATCCAGATTTGAACTGGAGAATGGAGGTTTTGCAGACCTCTGCCTTACCACTTGGCTATGCCGCCTTCGTTGTGGAGCGGGAAACGAGATTTGAACTCGCGACTTCAACCTTGGCAAGGTTGCACTCTACCACTGAGTTACTCCCGCTCAACGAGGAAAAGTGTTTATAAAGGGCGGTGCTGGCTGTCAATTAAAAAAATGGTTTTTTTTCTTTCCGGACGGGTCCCGGCTTTGGAGTCGAATGCGAAGGGACGCAGGCCGTCGGGGTTCGGGCAAGGTCTGCCGGAACTCCTTCGCGGGCCTCGTAATGCTTCCCGGCCTTGGGGTTTGGGCATTCTGTTGTGCTTCGTGCGGTGAACGGCCGGGAAGCAAACGATGCCTGGCTCAGTCAGACAGCCGACAGCCTTCGCCCGAACGCCGCTGGCCTGCTTGAGGTGGTGCGGAAAGGGTGTTGAAAATGTAAGGGGTGCAGGGGACGTGTTTCCTGCCCGCCGGAGGTATCTTTTTATGCGGGGGCGCGCGGGCCGTCGGGGTTCGGGCAAGGTCTGCCGGAACTCCTTCGCTGGCCTCGTAATGCTTCCCGGCCTTGAGGTTTGGGCATTCTGTTGTGCTTCGTGCGGTGAACGGCCGGGAAGCAAACGATGCCTGGCTCATTCAGACAGCCGACAGCCCTCGTCCGAACCCCGCCGACCTGCTTGAGACGGTGCGGAAAGGGCGTTAAGAATTTTAGGTGGGCATGGGACGCGTTCCCTGCCCGCCGGAGGCATCTTTTTATGCGGGGGCGCGCAGGCCGTCGGGGTTCGGGCAAGGTCTGCCGGAACTCCTTCGCTGGCCTCGTAATGCTTCCCGGCC
>JAWLHW010000138.1:0-6252 GCA_041690155.1 Desulfomicrobium sp.
AAAAACCCGGGACCAATTCGGATCACGAAGTGATGCTTTTGGCGGGCTGCACTCAAGCACTGATCGCGCCCCTGTCCGTACTGTTCGAATGCCAACAAATGCTGGATGGAGGAAGTTGGGGTATTGAATTTTCAGAAGTGTGCAAGGAACTTCGCCAACTCCGAGATGAATATGTACGAACCCTTTGTGAGCGCACGGTTTCAAAGTTAGGCGGCCCTCGTTTGCACCTTGCAAATTTGGAAGACGTGAAAGAGAATGAGCAATGTGTGTCTGTTCTATGCGAGGCCGGGCCGGATTGTGAGCGCTACAAGGATTTTTCTGTCAGGGCGAGCCGGGCCGTTTCGAGGGCGGAAGCGTGCATCTGCAAGTATATCCGACGACTGGAAAATGAGTTTGGCTGATAAGATACGCGGTGCCTAGGGTAGGCATTGCAAAGGCCATGAAATTCTGCCGGAAGGACTACCTACGCTGAGAATAACTGAAGAAAGCCGACACAAATCCTCCAGCGACGGAGAATTATTTCCAAGAATCCGATTGACTTTGGAATACGGCTTCACTAAGAACGTCTCCTCACGCCGGAGTGGTGGAATGGTAGACGCAGTGGACTCAAAATCCACCGGGGGCAACCCCTTGCGAGTTCGAGTCTCGCCTCCGGTACCATTAAAAATCAAAGGGTTAGCAGCTTAACAGGCCGCTAACCCTTTTTTTGTCATCTTACCCTTGGTTCCTCTGCTAAAATTTGCAGTCGCAATGGAACTTCAAACGAATGGAGTTTGCGGCAAACTCCTTGTCGCGGCTTCGAGGGAAGGCAAGTCTAAGGCGGACTTGCTATTCTTTTCTTTTCGACCAGCTCTTACGACAAACGCGATTGCCAATGCAGAACCTACTTCTCCTCCTGAAGCCCCAGTCGGCGGTAGAGAGTTGCCCGGCAGATATCAAGAACCTGGGCAGTGCGCCGTTTGTTACCTCCGAAGCGGCCCAGCACGTATGAAGTGTAGCGGTTGCCCATTTCTTCGAGGGTAGGCAGCTCTGCCTGTCTGATGAGCGCTTCGAACATGTCGGAACTGTTGTTGCCAGAAGGCTCCTGTTGTTTGCGACGAATTCTCTCAGGCAGGCAAGAAGGAAGAATTTCCCTGCCGTTGCAAAAAGCAATGGCCCGCTCAAGGGCATTGCGCAATTCCCGCACGTTTCCGGGGAATGAATACCCCTGCAAGAGTTTGAGGGCAGAACTGGATAATTCAGGAACATCCCGCCCCATTTTCGCACTCAGAAGATTGAGGAACCGCGCGACAAGAAGGTCGAGATCCTCTCCTCGTTGACGAAGCGGCGGCATGATCAGGGAAAACGTCTCCAGCCGAAAATAGAGGTCCTCGCGAAACTGCCCCAATGACACCTGCTTCTTGAGGTCCTTGTTCGTGGCCGCAATAATGCGCACATCGACCCGGCTTTCCCGATTGGCACCCACCGGACGGACCATTCCGTCCTGTAAAATGCGCAGCAACTTGGCCTGCAGCTCAATCGGCATCTCCCCAATTTCATCGAGAAACAGGGTCCCCCCCTCTGCTTCGGAAAACAGCCCCTTTCTTGAACTCCCAGCTCCCGTGAATGCTCCGGCAGTATGGCCAAAAAATTCACTTTCCTGCAGCTGCGCCGGAATGGCCGCGCAGTTAACTGCAATGAACGGCTTGTCCCGACGGGGGCTTTCCAAATGAACCGCTCTGGCGGCGAGGTCTTTTCCCGTGCCGCTTTCCCCGGTGATGAGCACGGGTCCCGAGGCCCTGGCAACCTGCTTCAAGGTGGCGAACAGGGAACGCATAGCCGCACTGCGGCCGATGATTCCATGAAAATCGGGACTGCCGAGAATCTGTCGGAACCGTTGTACATCCTTGCGCAATCGCCGGGTTTCAAGGGTCCGCTGAACACACAAATGAAGATGATCGAAATCCAGAGGCTTAGTCAGAAAATCGTCCGCCCCATTTTTGAGTGCCTCCACTGCCTGTGGAATAGTCCCGAATGCGGTCATGATGATGAAGCCGGGTGTCGGCTCCATTTCCCGTATTCTGGATAAAAGCCACATGCCGTCCGCTCCCGGTAAACGCAAATCACAGATCACAATATCCGGTGCCCAGTGATGCAACGTTTCAAGTGCATTCTCCGCATCAGAGGCGACACGCACCCTAAGACCGGCATCAACGAACTCTTCCTCGATGAGCTTGCGCAGGGCGGCATCGTCTTCAACAACCAATATCTTATCGAGCATTTTTGAGGGCATGAGCCGTTTCCTCTTCTTGAGTCGTTCGCTTTTTGAAAATCATGCTGAATCGTGCACCGCCAAGCGCGGAACGTCCCACTTCCAGACGTCCTCCATGGTCACGGGTCGCGGACTGAGCGACGGAAAGTCCGAGTCCCGTACCCTGATCCACAGACTTGGTCGTAAAAAACGGTTCAAACAATTTAGAATAAAGCTCCTCGGGAACTCCGGGACCATCGTCAGCGACATGAATTCCAAGACTATTCCGAGTCTCAAACCATTCGATCGACACGGTTCCTCCTGGTCCAGCAGCCTGGATGCCGTTACGCAGCAGATTTATCAGGGCCTGCTCCATCCTTACGGAGTCCACTTCCAGCATGGGTGCGGGGTCAGGTCCGTGAAGGGTCATGGTCACGGAAAGATCCTCAGTCTCCTTTTGCAGATGCGCAACGGCGCACTGGACAAGATCATTCAGCCTCCTCGGTCGCAGCCGCAATGGATTGCTCCTGCCGTAATCAAGAAGCTGGCGAACAATCTGTTCCATTCGCTGCACAGCGACTCGGATCTGTTGAAAGGCTTGCACGGCCGGTTCGGGCAGGTCGGATCTGCGGAGAAGTCGTTGGGCTTTGCCCAAGACCACGCTCAAGGGCGTGCCAAGTTCGTGGGCTACACCCGCTGCCAGCTGCCCTATGGCGGCCATTTTACGGGACAGTTGCAATTGATGCTCAAGCAGGGATTGTTCCTGTCGCTGCTGCTCCAGTTTCGCTTCCGCTCGCGCAATACTATCGAGCATGGAATTCATGCCTTCTGCCAAATGCCGAATCTCGCGCGGGCCGGAGAGATTTGCACGGTGCTCCCGATGGCCGTTCTCGATACGCGCCATACTGCCTACCAGCAGACCAAGATTCCGACCAATGACCCGATGATGTCCGTAGACAACAATGCCCGGCAACGCGATTGAAAGCAGCAGAAGCAGCATCAGACCCTGAAAGCGGACCTGCTGGATGTATTCCTGAAAATCTGCGCCATCCCGGGTCAGTTGGAGCAGCCCCATATTTCTGCCCAAAGAATCAGACAGGGGAATAAAAAAGGAATACATCTGCTTGCCGTCGGATTCCTGGTATTCGCCGATGTGGTCCCCTCCGGCGGCAAGTTCGGCTACATGTCGACCTTCGATCCCGGCCTTGCGCGGACCGCTCCGAGCGATCCTGCGCCCTTTTGTGTCGTACACATAAGCTCCGTAAACACGCTCGAAGCGAAAAACAGAGTCCAGAGCCTGGGAAAGACTTCCTTCCCGTCCCTGTTCAAGAGCATACCCAAGAGGTCCACTGATGGCTCTGGCTATCAATTCAATATCGTCCTGCATCCGTTCCTCAATCTGCGCTTCAAGAAGCTTCAGGCTATAGACCCCGCCAGCCCCGCAGATCCCGATAAGGGGGATTACAAGAAAGAACAGAAGGGAAAATCGAAGGCTCAGTCCTTCACGAAATAATCTAAACACCAGTCGCTCCTCGCTTAAAAATAGACATGTCTATTTTTTACACACTTTTCTCTGTTGATCAAACAACGAGCACTTTCGTTTTTTTAGAATAAAAAACATTAAATTTCAGCTTGTTATAAAAAATAACAAAACCAGTCAGCATTTGGCACGCCCATTGCCTATGCCGTTCATAGAAACGGCAAGTCATACTTGCAAAATTTATATGAAAGCGTTCGTTGGGAGCGCTTGCGCCACATTGAATCACAAACCATCGGAGGTTCAAATGAATGTCTCTACACCTACCATCTTCAAGTCCATGACCTGCAGCGTTATTTTAGCCGCTCTTCTCCTTGTTTCTCTTCCTGCCATGGCGCAGTCCCCTTATAGTGAAGGCGAACAGGAAGGGACTTTGGGCATGGAGCAATCGCAACCTGCTCCACAAGTTAACGACCAGACGCTCACAAATTTCGCTGCAGCCATCATTGAACTTGGCACCATTCAGAACAAGTTTGCCGCACAACTGCAATCGGTTCAGGATCGGGAAAAGGCAATGGAAATACAGCAAGAAATGCAGCAAGAGGTTATCACTGCACTCCAAGACGAGGGACTTGATGTGGAAACATACAATGCCATAGCAAAGCAGATGAACGAGGACGAGGATCTGAGAAATAAGGTTAATGCAGAGATTCAGAAACAACAAAACTAGCAGTATTCTCCACATGCAGACACCTGTCGTGTCTATGAAGAATCATGTTAACTGACTGACATAAAAACGGTAATAGCAAAAATACAAGAAAGGACACTTATAATGAAAAAGCGTATTCTGACCATTCTTGTGAGCGTTGTCTTGGCTTTTGCCGGACTGGCCTGTGAAATGCCCGAGCAGGAGCCCTTGGAAAGCCCCGGACAGAAAGGTGAAATCTTTGATTATGATCAGCCTGCCGATGATACCCGGGGAAACAGATATCAGCAGGACATGAACCAAGACGAAGGGCAGTGACATTATGGTTCGAAAAAGCAGAGCAATACGCGGGGTGAATATGCAAAAATAAGCCGATCCCGTTAATCTGATCGAATTCATCAACGGCGGATCTTGTTACAAGATCTGCCGTTTTTTATTTACACTACCAACCATCCTGCTGAATCATCTTTCCTTGGAGTCGCATAAAAAATCGGGACTCTACTTTTTTTTCACTCCGCCGGGGCCCTCTCCCCCACTGCTAGCGCTTTGACCATGCACAACTCTTGTGGCAGGTAGGGCCGATTGAAACCGCACGTCCAAGGAAGGCCCTATGCTGAGTGAAAAATTCCTGAACGAATTTGAAGAATATCTGACCTCCGGCCAACTGGAAGAAGACTACGGCTACTCCGCCGAGGACCGCAAGATCGAGATCCTGGAATATCTCGAACGGTTCATGGACCTGGCCGAGGAGGTCGACAAGGTTGCCACGCGCCTGCTCATGCCCCATCTCTCAGAAGTCATGCCCGCCAAGGGCGAATAGCCGGAAATAGCGTTTTTTCCCGGCCACCGGGTATTCCCGAACCAGCTCCAGGCTGTAGCCTTCCACGGTGTCGGTGGATGTGTCGTTGCTCATGACCAGCACCCGCCCCTGCGGGGCAAGATAGCCCTTCACAGCGACAAGAAGCTTCTGCCATGGCATGAAGGCGCGGCTGACAATGAGGTCCGCCTCACGCCGCGCCGGGGGCAGGGCCTCCATGCGGGCGCAGATGACCTTGGTCAGCGGCAGCTTCATGTGCGCCACGGCCTGTTCCATGAAGATGGCGCGTTTTTGCCTTGGTTCCACCAGATAATATTCGCCCGACTGCCAGAAGACACGCAGCGGGATGCCCGGAAGACCGGCTCCCGCGCCCAGATCCAGCGTCTGTGCGGGCTGGGCCTGCAAGGTGTGCAACAGGTCGGCCAGATGCCAGGAGTCCTGGATCAAGGTATCGAGGATTTCGGTCCAGGTCGCGGGCCCGACCAGATTCATGCGGGCGTTCCATTTGACGAGAAGGCCAAGATAGACGCTTAAAAGACGCGCCTGGTCATCGGTCAGGATACGCCCCAGGCCTTTGGCCCTGACCGCGACTTCACGGGCTTCGGGATGAGAATTCATATGCATTCCTTGTTCACGGCAGGAAGGGACTCAGCAAAACGTCGTCGCTTTTCAGGAGCCTGCCTTGAAGGACACTGCCCGGAAGGCGCAGCCCCGGGGGATTTTCCCTTTACCTGCGTGGGGGCTGCGGATACAAGCAGCACAGTTTTTTGATTGGAGGAACAATGAGTACACAAAGCATCATTTTTCCCGGCCAGGGGTCGCAAGAACCCGGAATGGGCCGGGATCTGGCTGAACACTGGTCCGAGGCCATGGACCTGTGGAAAAAAGCCGAACGCCTGAGCGGCCTGCCGCTGCGCGAAATATATTGGGACGGCGACGAAAACGCCATGGCGGTGACGCGGAATCTGCAACCGGCCCTGACTGTTGTCAACATGAACCTGTGGTGTTTTCTGGCCGAAAAG
>JAWLHW010000139.1:0-4498 GCA_041690155.1 Desulfomicrobium sp.
TGCGCGAACTGAGCGATACGGCCGCCGCCCTGCTGGTGGAGACCCGGGCCGAGGACAAGGCCGGACTCGACGCCCAGATAAAGACCATCAAGGACGCCCTCATTGGTGTGAACATGGTCCGTGAGATCGAGTTCACGCCCGTGCCCCAGGAATTCGCCAAGCTGTGGAACATCCGCAAGGGCCTTTTCCCGGCTGTCGGCTCGGTGCGCGCCACCGGCACCACGGTCATCATCGAGGACGTGGCTTTTCCCATCGAACGCCTGGCCGACGCGACCCTGGAGCTGCAGGGGCTGCTCAATAAATACGACTACTCCGAGGCCATCATCTTCGGCCATGCGCTGGAGGGGAACCTGCACTTCGTCTTCACCCAGGATTTCGGAGACCCTAAGGAAATCGAGCGCTACAGCACGCTCATGGACGACGTGGCCACCATGGTCGTGGACAAGTATGACGGCTCCCTCAAGGCCGAGCACGGCACGGGCCGCAACATGGCGCCTTTTGTCGAGATGGAATGGGGGCAGGACGCGTACCGGCTCATGCAGGACGTAAAGCGCATCTTCGATCCGCTCACGCTCTTGAACCCCGGCGTCATCCTGAACCCGGACCCCAAGGCCCACCTGAAGGACTTGAAACCACTGCCCGCCGCCAACGAACTGGTCGACAAGTGCATCGAATGCGGGTTCTGCGAACCCATCTGCCCCTCCAAGCACATAACCCTGTCCCCGCGCCAGCGCATCACGTCCTGGCGCGAAATCCAGCGTTTGAAAGACAAGCCCGAACACAAGGCGCAGGTAGCCAAACTCTTGAAAGCCTATGGCTACCAGGGCGACGACACCTGCGCCACGGACGGTCTGTGCGGCACACGCTGCCCCGTGGGCATCGACACGGGCAAGATGACCAAGGCCCTGCGCGCCGAAAGCGCGACCATCCGGCAAAAGAAAGCCGCCGACTGGATTGGTGAACACTTCGCTGGCGTGGCCCGAACCGTTTCCGGGGTGCTGCAGGTCGTGGATGCGGTGCATGCCGTGACCGGGACCAGATTCATGGACGTGTCCTCCGAGACCCTGCATCGCATGACGGGCAAACGTGTTCCACGTTGGAATGAACGGATGCCGGGAGGAATCCGCCGCATCCGCCGCGAAAAGGTGAACGAGGACAATCCGCTGAAAGTGGTCTACTTCCCGAGCTGTGTGGCCCGGAACATGGGACCCTCCAGATGCGACAAGATCCGCCCTCTGCCCGAAACCACGGTGCGGGTCCTGCGCAAGGCCGGTTACGAAGTCATCTTCCCCGAGAACATGGCCGCGCTGTGCTGCGGGCAGGCCTTTGAGAGCAAGGGTTTCGTGGCCCAGGCCGACGTCAAGAGCGCCCAGCTTGAAGAGGCGCTCCTGGCCGCAAGTCGAAACGGGGCACTGCCTGTGCTGTGCGATACAAGCCCGTGCCTCAAGCGCATGCAGGAGGTGCTGGACCCGAGGCTCAAGATCCATGATCCAAGCGTGTTTGTGCTGGAGTTCCTGCAGGACAAGCTGTCCTTCACCCAAAAGGACAAACGCGTGGCCCTGCATGTGACCTGCACGTCCCGCAAGCTGGGCCTTGAGGGCAAACTGCTGGAAGTGGCAAAAAAATGCGCCGCCAAGGTGGTCGTGCCTGATGACATCTTCTGCTGCGGCTTTGCCGGAGACAAGGGCTTCTCGGTGCCGGAACTGAACGCTTCGGCGCTCAGGACCCTGGCCGAAAAGGTCGAGGACTGCAGCGAAGGCTATTCCACCAGCCTCACCTGCGAAATCGGCCTGGCCCTGCACGGCGGCATCCCGTTTCGCAACATCCTCTATCTGGTGGACGAGTGTACGGATTGAGGCCGGACAAGGACTCCCGTTTCACGAACCAGTGAGTTTGAAATGCCGCAGCGGTCAGGACGATACAGTCCTGACCGCTGCGCACGTTTGAGACCAAACCTTCCAGCGCTTTTGTTTCCACACTTGCCGCCTTGACCACTACCAAATAAAAACCTAATTACAGGGCTATAAAAAGCACTAAAAAAGGAGGCACCGTGCCCAACATGATACTTGCCGATGTGGCGGCCAGCGTGTCGGAACTCAAGAAAAATCCCATGGCCACCGTGGCTGCGGGTGAGGGTTTCCCCGTAGCCATCCTCAACCACAACGAACCGGTGTTCTACTGTGTGCCGGCTCATGCATACGAAATTCTCATTGAGAAACTCGAAGACATGGAGCTTGCAGCCCTGGTCGTCGCCCGCAAGGATCAACCGGAAATCGAAGTGGGCTGGGATGATCTATAGCCTGCGCTTCAAGGAAGAGGCCAAAAAGGAATGGGACAGGCTTGATCCCGTCATCCGCGAGAATTTCGCAAAAAAACTGCTCCAGCGGCGCGAGCACCCAAGAGTAGACAGCGCCCGACTCTCGGGCATGCCCAATTGCTACAAGATCAAGCTTCGGAGCGCCGGTTACAGGCTGGTATATGAAGTCCGCGACCATGAAGTGGTCATTGTCGTGATCGCGGTGGGAAAGCGTGAACGCAGCGCGGTATACAAGATTGCAGCCAAAAGACTGCCCTGATTTTCTGCACGCATCTTCCCACTTTCACTTGCCCGGGTCCCCTGATATGGATGTCCGCACCCAACGTCCGAAAAGGCCTTGGTTGTGACCGGCCGGCATCAAATCTCCATGCCGCACCGCGCCTTTTTCATGTGTAGTCCCGGCTTCAAACGCGTCAAACCATTTTTCCAGCACCTCTCGCGGAGGCTCTCATGTTCGGAATAGGCGTTCAGGAACTGCTCATCATTCTGGTCATCGCCCTTTTTGTCTTTGGGGCGAAAAATCTCCCGCTTCTCGGCACCAACATGGGCCGGGCCATCTTCAATTTCAAAAGAGGACTGAGCGAACCGGAAGTGATCGACATCACAGCCGAATCAAAACCCAAAGACACGACCGCATCAAACATGTAACTAGCGGGCAGCCACCCACAGTCGCTCAGGCCTCTTGAGCCCCCGAGGCGGCACTCATGGCTCAAGAAACGTCACCTTGTGCCGGCTGGCTCCGCTATCCCGCCCCGTCTGAAATGATCCCCGCTGGCCTCCTGCCGGCGGGGATTTTTCCTTTTTTCTCCGGTGCAAAACCCTGAGTAATTGAAAGTCATTTGCTGGGGCAGCCAGATCTTGGTAATGTTCCCCCAAATATTCATGAATTCCCAGGCAATTCATATCCTCACGGGCAACTGAGCCTATACGTCCAAGCCTGACTCAAGGAGTCTTTATGCGAATCAGAATCGTATTCACTTTTCTTCTCTTTCTTCTGCTCCCCGGCAGCGCCTTGGCCATGGAGGCCTCGGACAACGCGGATTCCCACCCGCTGCCCGTAGGCGCCACCATGCCGGACCTGCTCCTGCGCGGCGAACTGAGCCAGGAACATCTGGACCATCTGGGGCTCAAAGGTCCCGCGCCGCGGCATCTTTCCGAAATAGATGCCAAGACAGTCATCCTTGTGGCGTTCAGCATGTACTGTCCCCACTGCCAGCGCGAAGCCCCGGCCCTCAACGAACTGAACACCCTGATCGCAAGCCGGGGCCTGAGCGAAGATGTCAAACTCATCGGAGTGGGCATCGGGAACTCGGACTTCGAGGTACAGGTTTTCCGCGACAAGTACGCCACCACCTTCCCCCTCTTTTCCGACCCGGATTTCACGGTCAACAAGGAGATCGGCGAAGTCGGGACCCCGTTCTTCTATGTGCTGGCCATGAACCCGGACAAAAAGGAAATCCGTGTAGCCAAGACGCTGCTGGGCCGCATGGAATCGGCGGAAACCTTTCTTGAACAGGCTTTGAAAGCCTGTGACAAAGGAAAATAGACACATGACACGATTACCGCTCGCTTACCTGATCGTCCCTGTCTTGCTGGCCATTGTCCCGTCCCTGGTTCTGGCCCAGGAGGCTTCAATACCCAAGGACAGGATTTATCAAACAGGGCAGCTCAAGCCCCTGGACAGTGTGCTCAAGGTCAAGGTCGGAGACCCGGCCCCGGAATTCTCCCTGCCGACCATCGACGGCGGCAGAGTCGCCCTGTCCGATTTTCGCGGCAAGAAAAACGTGGTCCTGTCCTTCGTGCCGGCGGCCTGGACCCCGGTCTGTTCGGGCCAGTGGCCCGGCTACAACATCGTGCAGGACATGTTCGAGCAGACAGGCACCCACCTCATAGGCATCAGCGCAGACAACGTCCCGACCCTGCATGCCTGGGTGCAGGAGATGGGCGGAGTGTGGTTCACTGTGGCCTCGGATTTTTATCCGCACGGCGAACTGGCCGAGGCGCTGGGCATCCTGCGTTCAACGGGGGAGACGGAGCGCGCACTGTTCCTCATCGATAAGGAAGGAATCATCCGCTACATCGACGTACACGACATCAACTCAAGGCCGGACCTTGGCCCGCTGATTGGCGCCATGCAAGGGCTGAAGTAACGCAACCAACTTCCGCTCTTTCCATTCACCA
>JAWLHW010000139.1:4598-6205 GCA_041690155.1 Desulfomicrobium sp.
TTCTCCTCGCCCCAGGCTTTACGGCTGCGGGCGATTTTTTTTCGCGTCGTCTCCCAGGTGTGCATCTTCAGAAACGACTCGGGGTAACGCGCGAGCATGTCCTCAAACATCCCCCATGGCACGGTGAAGGAAAGCTCGTCGGTCTTATAAAACTTTCGTGCCGACGGGTCCCAGCCGCCGACCACAGCCCGGTCTTGTCCACGGGCAAGGTAGGTGCGCGGCCAGGTCACGATGCCACCGCACGCGGCGGCCCAGGGAGAGGCCACCACTTCGGGGTCGTTGGTCACGAAGCAGGCCAGCTGGTGCAGGCCGCACAAGGATTCCGGCCGCGCAAAGAACATGATCAGTTCCGGAGTTTCATCCACCTGCAGGAGGGTCACGGGCTTGATCACGCAGTATTTGGCCGGAGCCGCCACGGGATCGATGGTCTCGAAAATTCGGCTCAGCGCCTCGGGCGACTCACAATAACGCTCCCCCTCGCTCCACCCCGGAGTGCCCGAGGACACGTAATTGATGATGGTCCGGGTCTGGGGTTTGTGAAAGCCCAGAAAAAAGCTCCCGCCCGGACAGCCATAGTGTTCGGCCGAAAAGTATGCCGCGCACTGTTTTCTGCGCGCCCGCCAGATGTGACCTATGACGCAGGAAAAATTTCCGAAGACCCCCTCCCAGTCGATCTCGCCCTTTGCTTCGCGCTCGCACGTAGGCGAAATGCCGGCTTGCGGCGTAAAGCCTTCAGGCTCCTGATCACTCCAGACCAGGGCCATGGGCGGCTCCGTCAATCCAAGAAGCTCAAGGAATTCAGGCAATCTTTCACTGACAAGACGCTGCATGCGCACCTCTCTTTTTCCGAAAAAATGTTATCCGCCTCTTGGCATCCCAAACCCCGATGCATACATGATCAGATTAGCCAATTTCGGGAACATCGCGCAACCAGCAAACCGGAGCAATGAAATGGAACTAAAAGAAGCCATCCACACCCGTCGCAGCATCCGCAAATATCTCGACAAGCCCGTTTCGCCGGAAATGATCGAAACCATACTCAAGGCCGCCATGGCCGCGCCCTCGGCGGGGAACCAGCAGCCCTGGCATTTCATAGTCATTACGGATCGGGCCAAACTGGACGCCATCCCCAATTTTCATCCCTACAGCAAAATGGTTCTGCAAACCCCGGCCGCCATCCTGCTCTGCGGCGACCCGGACGGCAAAAAATGGCCGACCTTCTGGGATCAGGACCTGAGCGCCGCCACCCAGAACATGCTCCTGACCGCCCGCGATCTTGGCCTGGGCACGGTCTGGGTCGGCGTCTATCCGGAAAAGGAGCGCATGGAGGGCTTCCGTAAGCTCCTGGGCATCCCGGAAAACATCATCCCCTTCGCCCTGATTCCAATAGGCTGGCCTGACGGGCAATTCGAAGCCGTGAACCGCTTCCGGCCGGAACTGATCCATAACGAAACATGGGGCGCCAAGTAGCCAAGAAGTTTGGGACAAAAAAGCCCCGGTTCCGCTTATTGCGGGAGCCGGGGCTTTTGCCATGCTGCCGAGACGCTCAGAACTTAAAGCCTGCGCTGACCACCACCGTGAAGGGCGAGCCCACATAATGGCGCGCC
>JAWLHW010000140.1:0-6151 GCA_041690155.1 Desulfomicrobium sp.
CGCCCGTGCTGAAGTCCGTGTTGTTGCCGATTGTGATATCCGGTGACGAGAACGTCGTCAGAAATCCAACCGCACAGCTTTGCGGAAAATCATTCATCGTAATATGATAAAATCCGCCGCGAATATAAGAACCAAAAAAACCTGGAAAAAGAGATAAAAATTGCGACATGCTTATGAATGCGCCGTTTTTTCCGATAATAAAAGATCCTATTCGATATATGACATAGGGAATTATTGCTATAATAAGAAAAACTGCATGGAATAATTTCTTGATCATATATCACCAACCCATAGCTATGTGTGCAAGCGACCAAAAGACTTTTGAAAAATTCATACTATATGACAACTGCGCCCTGTTGCTCTTTCCACATCCGGAATCGATCTTCCCCGAAACATTCCTTCAACTCTTCTGGTATGGGTAGTTTTTTTTCAACTTTCCAAGGATTCCCACTCACCAGACAAAATGGAGGCACTGTTTTACTCAAGTGTGTCCCTAATTTGGCAACCACGCCATCTCCAATAGTTGTACCAGGATAGACTGCTGTACCGAGTGTCAGCCAGCATAAATCACCAATTTCAATAGAACGAATTTCTGCAGGACGTGGACTCCCTCCCCCACTTTGCATCCGATCTAAGGCGTCATCTAATGAATGTCCTGGATTGTCGGATATAAATCTAGATGAAATAAAACAATTTTTTCCAATTTTAATCTTCTTGCCAACACGAAATTTTACATCAGGACCTATATAAGTATTGCTTCCAACATGAAGTTCAGGCTTATTAAGCACTTTTAATCCAACAAAAGCTGTATTATCAAATATTGTTACATTTGATCCAAGATATATTTGCAAATCTCCTATTATTCGTGTTATTCCATTTCCACCGTAATACATTTTGAAACCTGGTCCGACTTCTTTGCACATCGATTTGAACATGGGTTCGTAGTAAACAACACGCCAGAAATCATGCCACACTGAAGTTCGGCATGCCCATTCGTGATACAAAAATTTATGGATACCAGGTATTACAGGAACTGATACTCCATAAAATTTCTTTGCAATGTCATAGAGCTTTGAATGAAATGGAGTTTCGCGACGCCTGATTGCCAATTTGAATTCAGAAAAATTACGCATTTTTGTTTCCTGCAAAATTTCGTGCCGAGAAGAGCTGCTCATAGAGCGCCAGCATACGCTCCACTCTGACCGTTGGTGAAAAATTTTCGAGCGCGCGGCGGCGTCCCGCTTCCCCCATGACCTGCATGCCACGAGGCGATGTCAGCATGCGGATGAGCGCCAAAGCCAATGCGTCGACATCACCCGCCTTGGCCATGAAACCCGTCTCGCCATCAACCACCACCTCGGGCACCCCGCCAACCCGGCTCGCGACCACCGGCTTTGCGAACATCATGGCTTCCAGGGCCACATTGGGCATACCCTCGCTCAAGGATGGCATGACCAGCACATCCATGGCCCGGTAGAAATCTCCAACACATCCGGTGTGACCCGCAAAGAACACGGCTTTTTCCAGCCCCAATTCTTTTGCTTCGGCTTCAAGCATGGCCCGGTCCTGTCCGTCGCCGACAAGCAGACCCACCACCTGCGGAAACTCCAGACGAACCAGGTCCAAGGCCCTCAAAAAACAGAGCTGCCCTTTTTCAGGACTCAAGCGCCCGACCACCCCGGCCACCACGGCCTGGTCCGCAATGCCGAACTCTGCCCGCACATCGCGCGCCTGCGACCCAGGCTCGACCTCGGCGCGGTCCACGGCATTGGGAATCACCACCGTCTTGCGCCGGGCAGCCTGTGGAAGACGCGACTTCAGCGACTCCGAGACCGTCACAACGCGGGTGGCCATCGGCACCAGGCATTTTTCCAAAGCATGATAGCAGCGCACTTTGAAGTCTTCGCTCGTCCAACCATGGACAAATGCAATCCACGGAATTTTCGTGACAAGGTGAATGGCCGCGCACAGGACGTGGCTCTTGTATCCGTGCGATTGCAGGATGTCGCAGCCCTCGTTGCGCGCGATGGCCAATCCTTGCCGGATCAGCCCGAAGTCCAGCACACGGTACTGACGTACTGAGAAGACTTTGGCACCAACCTCCCGAAAAGCCCGCGTGAACTCGGTGTCTTGCTCCGATGCTGTCGCATAGTTGATGATCACCGGCTGGCAGGCTTCCAATCCGCCGTTGCGCAGGAATTGCACCAGCCCCTTCCCCGGTCCCCCGAGGATCCCGGAGGCCATGGCGATGAAAATGCGCGGCTTCACGACGCGACCCGCAACGTGTTGTTTTTTGCCAGCTCGTCCTCAATCCAGGACGACAAAAGCTCTGCCTTTTCACTCCAGGATTCACCCGTCAGCCGCGCAAGACCCGCCAGGTTTTCTCCCTCGGCAAGCGCGGATTCCACCGCCTTCATAAAGGCTTCAGGCCCGGAAGCGATATGCAGGCAGTCGTCGAACTCCATCACACCCGGCAGCGGCGTCGTCACCACAGGCAGTCCAAGAGCGAGGTATTCCTTGAGCTTCAGGGGATTGATGCCTGCCGTGGTCCGGTTGACCACGTACGGGAGCACCGCCACGTCAAACCCGGCCGCGTGTCGGGGCAGGTCCGCATAGGGCACAGCTGGCACGTGAATGAAATTTTTATAAGCGCTGAAGCGATCCAGGGGCACTTGGGCATTGCCGATGAACACCAGGGACCAGTCCGGACGCTGCTCAAGGATGGTCTGCACGAGCTCCCAATCCATCCTGTTGTCGAGCAATCCGAAAAATCCGATCACGGGCCGAGGCAGAGACGCGAGGATTTCCGAAGGGCGACGATCAATCCGGGCTTGCCTGAAATGATCCACATCCACGCCATGGGTCAGCAGACGGGTGACGCCCTTGCGGGCAGCCCTGGTCCCCAGCAGATGTTCGGACACGGCCACAACCAGGTCGGCCTGGTCGAGAAGCGCTTCCTCCATGGCGAAAATCATGGGGCCTGCGTTCATGTCCGGCCAGTTCGCAAAATCATCGACGCAGTAATAGATGACCATGCTCTCCCCCGCTTTGCCGACATAGTCCGACGCCATGGGCAAGGTCGCAAGCAGGAGCAGGTTTTCCATGCCCAGTTCCCGCATCGATGCCTTCACGCAGGAGATTACGCTGCGCCTGTTGAAGGAACGCACGGCCGCAATGTGGTTGAAGGGGATCATGACAGGCGAAATAACGTGCAGACCCGCTGGCAGATCAACGCGTTCGGATTTGCTCATCCACGAATTCAATTTGCCCATGGCGCGTCTGCAATCGTAGAGTGTAAACCGGGGCAGGCGCATGCCGATAGTGTTGACCCACAGCACCCTGTTGCCCGGCAGAAAATGCTGCATGATGTGCTGACAGCTGAAGGGATGTCTCCCCCAGTCATCTGAAATAACGAGAAAATCCTTGCCGGTGATCATGCTAATCTCCATGCGTCTTTGATGGCCAGAGACGGATTAAGCACCAAACGCATGTCTTTCATGTCCATACCGCGTCTCCGAATCCGACCAGTCTGCGATCCAGGCGAAAGAGCCCGTATTGCGCGACTATGGCTGTCAGGCCCTGCAGAACCGCCATCCCGAACAGGGACAGATACCCCGTTCCCATGTAATCCCTGACC
Organism: Desulfomicrobium sp.; assembly: GCA_041690155.1. Classification (GTDB taxonomy): domain Bacteria; phylum Desulfobacterota; class Desulfovibrionia; order Desulfovibrionales; family Desulfomicrobiaceae; genus Desulfomicrobium. The sequence continues at coordinate 3,638 of JAWLHW010000140.1, forward strand.
GCAATCCAGACGAGCCATTGCGGCAAGACATGAGTCAGCAAAACGTACGCGATCAGCTGCGCATAATCCCAAAGAGACAAACTGGCCTGGCGGAACGCGAAGTACGGCAGCAGGCATGCTCGAAAAACGAACGCGCAGACAAAAAATGACCACCCGACTCCGACAATTCCCCAGGAGCTGACCAGGATCATTGACGAAAAGACCACGCAAACCCCTTCTCCGATATTGCAAATCGCGGTTATTCTATGCTGGGAAATACCCATCAGATATTCTTGTGCGGGAATTATGCTCGTGGAAAAAATTGTCCCGAGCGCCATGGGGATGAGGGCGAGTTGCACGTCCCGAAAATCGGGCCCGAGCCACAGCTCGATGAACTGTCCTCCGTAAAAGACAAGACAAAGCCCGACATAGGATGAGACCCTGTAACTGAGCCAAAGCGAGCTCAGCATGGATTGTCTGATCCCCTCGGAATCCCCTTGAGCCTGAAGACGGCTGAACAGGGGAATGAATATGCCGAACGCGCTGCGAATAAGGTTGGTGAAATAGGATATCAGCTGGGTGGCTATTGAAAAAACAGCAACTCCTTCCGCGCCGATGGTTTTGACAATGATGTATGGCTGAGACCGAAACCGCATGGCCTGTCCCAATTGCGCCACCAGAGAGGTGAAACCGAACTTGAGCATTTCTCCGCCCAGCTTCCAATCGACATATTGAGGCCGGATGCTCACCGAAAAGCCGCGCCGGGCGAAAACCCAGTAGGCGAGGCCTTCCAGAAGAAAACCCACGCCATTGACTACGGACAGGAACATCAGACCGTTTTCCCCGGAAATCCAGATCAGGACCGAAAGACTCACGACCACATTCTTGACCATGGAAACCAAGGCCAGCAGGGTCCAGCGCATCTCGGCCGCCAGCACGCCGTTCCAGGTCCGAAAAAGGAAGAGCAGGGAAAATGTACCGGCATAGATGGCGAAATACGTCTGAACCTGCGCGAAATCAGTTCCCTGCGGGATATGGTTCTTGCCGAACTGCAGCAGGGCAATCGTGACCACGAACGCCACGAGACACGACGCGACGTTCAGTGCGATTCCGGTCGAACAAATGCGATCAACCGCCTTCTGGTCTTTACGCGCCAGGGCCGCGGCCACAAACTTGGAGACTGCCTGGGAGAGACCGAAATCGAGCATGAGATAGTTGGCCACAGTGGCGCTGATCAGCACCCAGACTCCGTAGGAGGCCTGGCCTATGGCATTTATTATGACCGGCGTCACAAACAGGGCAAAGATTATCCCCACCCCGAAGGAAACCAAGCGCAACGTGGAGTTGCGTATGAGATAGTGAACCATTTTCACAGGCGCACCTTTTGCTGCCGCACCTGCAGCGCACTCTGCGGAGGATATCTGAACGGAGCGTTTGCGCGGGCTTTTTGCGGAACAGGCGCGCCGCTTGATTCGATATGGTGGAAATGCATGACCGCAGCCAATCCGAGCAGATAGTACAGCGTCGAGGAGTACCCTGCAGAAATGAAGAAACTCGCCGTTCCAAAACCGACAATCCCAACCTTCAAGGCAATCCAGCGGGCACGGACGCCGATGTTATCATCTTCCTCGACATGCCTCGTGATCATCTGCCAGGCACTGCAAAGCAGGGCCAGATACAGAATGAACCCGGGGAGCCCCAGTTCGGCGGCAAACTGAAGATAGGTATTGTGCGCTGTGAGCCCGATCTTCCCATCAAGCAGAAAGTGCGCCGTCCCGAACATTCCAACGCCCACCCCGAGCACCGGATTGTCGGCCACGATTTTCAGGCCGTTTTTCCAAATCTCCATACGACCGGCCCGGTCCTCGAGATTGTAATCGGCGGCTTCGCCCTCTGCGGTGAGACTCGCAAACCGATCCCACAACGACTGCTCGGCAGTCGCCACAACAACCAGACCGGCCGCACAGACCAGTCCAATAGCCAGGAGCCTGTACTTTTTGGCGGTCAGGACGAAATACAGGGCCTGGACGCCAATCGCGATGATCGCACCGCGCGAACCGGTCAGGACAAGTCCGAGCAGGACCATGGCGCCCAGCCCCAGATAAAAACCGCGCCGGACCATGTTTCCGTTCAGGGCCTCGGCCAGAACAACGGGCATGAACGTGACAAACAGGAGCGCGATGTCGTTCGGGTCGTACGTAAAGCCGGCGGACATCCTCCCGGCACCCGTGCTCATGATCATTACCGCAGCCAGCAAGGAGACGCCGTAAATGAGCGCCGCCCTGTATTGATTCAAATGTCCGGCTGCTGAAAGCAGCACCAGGCAGCCTGCAAAAAAGAGAATCCTGCTGAAAGAGAGCAGGCTGTTCAAAGCCCCGGTACCCCAGACGCTGAAGGGAACGCTCACCATTGCCATGATGAACAGCAGGAACAGATAATGTGCAAACGGCACGCTGTTCTTCAGCTTCCCTAAAAGTCCTTTCGGCAGAAAGAAGAGTGAAATGAAGCCTGCTGCAAACGCAATTTTTCCAAGAT
>JAWLHW010000141.1:0-6109 GCA_041690155.1 Desulfomicrobium sp.
TCGTGTCGGCAGGAGCACAGTCCCAGTGAAAATTCCGTATGTTCCTCGATGAGCGCGGAAGCCTTCTCGTAATCCAGAATCTCCACATGTTCTCCCAGCGCCTCCTCGTGCGGCAAGGCGCGCATGACCGAGGTGGCCTGCCCGTCCCCGAAATTGGCGTGCAGGAACTCCTTGTCCCCGAACATGTAGGCCTGAAAAAGTTCCGCCCAGCGTGCGCGCGGCAGGTCCGGTCCGGTGCGCATCATGGTGAATTCGAAGAAGCCGATGACAATGGGGCTGACCATGTACTGGTAGCGGGCGCCGTCCCAGATATCGATGACCAGCCCTTTTGTGCAGAGCCCCTCGATCATGGGCCGCAGGGCGTCTTCGGGTTCACCCAGCATGGCCGAGATGCGCTCCAGGGTGGATGGGCGGTAGGGCATGCGCGCGACCAGTTCGGCCTCGGGGCGTGAGTACAGCTCTTCGACCAATTGCCTGAAAACCTTTGTCCACGGTGTGCGCACCGGGGCCTGGTCGAGGCGGTGTCCGAGTTTGCGGAAGATGTCCTTGCTGGCGATGTGTCCCATGATGATCCCTGGTTGCGCGCTCGATGCGCGCTTGATGTGCGCACGTCGTGCAATTGATGGGCGATGATTCCCCCGACTCCTCCGGAATTGCAAGCCTGAATCCACTCTTTTGTGCCGCGGGCCGTTGACAAGCACGTCAGACTGGTCCAGATATTGGTCCTACCAATTTTTATCGGGTCGTACGCGGCATGTCCTGCGCGGCCTCCATCAGGAGGGTCTCATGTTTGAAGTGATCGCTTTGTATCTGGCCGTGGGCGCGGTGGCTGGCGTTTTGGCCGGATTGCTGGGCATTGGGGGCGGACTTGTCATCGTGCCAATGCTGGTTTTTTGCATGGAATTGCAGAATCTGCCTCAGGAGCTGATCATGCATATGGCGCTGGGGACTTCCATGGCCAGCATCATGTTCACCTCGGTTTCGAGCTTCATGGCCCATCATCGCCGGGGCGCGGTGGAGTGGAACGTGGTCAGGCGCATCGTGGCGGGCATCCTGGTGGGCACGTTCCTTGGTGCCTGGGTAGCTGCGCAGCTGAGTACCGGCGCGCTCAAGATATTCTTCGTCATTTTTCTTTACTACGTCTGTTACCAGATGCTCTCCGGCAAGAAGCCCAAACCGTCGCGCGTGATGCCGGGAGCGGCCGGAATGTTCGGAGCGGGCAATGTCATCGGGGTGGTTTCGAGCCTGGTCGGCATAGGCGGAGGCACACTTTCCGTGCCGTTCATGGTCTGGCACAACATTCCCATCCACAAGGCCATAGGCACTTCCGCCGCCATCGGCTTTCCCATCGCCGTGGCAGGAACAGTTGGCTACATCATGAACGGCTGGAACGTGGACACCTTGCCGCCCTATTCCCTGGGTTATGTCTCCATGGTAGCCTTGATTTCCATTGCGGTCATGAGCGTCATCACGGCACCGCTTGGAGTACGTCTGGCCCACAGCCTTCCAGTGGACAAACTGAAGCGGGTGTTTGCGCTGATTCTTTTCCTGGTGGGCACGAAGATGTTCATTTCCCTTTGGTAACAGGCCCGCTTCGTTCATCGCGATAAGGCAGACTTCAGAGCCGTAAAGCCCGAGATCTGCAACATTTCGCAACAGCTTTGCCCGCACCGGGTGGCTGTTGCGATTTTTTTTGGCCCGGGCGCCCGGTCTGCAGTCGCTGCTTGCGGCCGTCAGCGGAGCAGATCCTTTTGCCGGGCGCTCAGGGAATTGGCTTCGATCCGGCCAGTATGGATACAAAGATTTCAGTATTTGTTCAGGATGGATTGGTATGTGCCGTTGGCTTTGATGCGGGCAAGTCCTTCGTCAAGTTTTTGCATATACTGCCTTGCATCGGGATGCCGCTTGGAAAAAGCCACGTAGATTCTGCTGGGTTCGCTGGAAAAGGCGGCAAAGACGTCGCCACGCAGTTTCATTTCATCGAGCAGCAGGTTGGCGGTCTTTTCAAAAAGAATGACGGTGTCCATACGCCCGGCCAGCATCATCCTGATTATCTGGTCATGTCTCTTGCCCCAGATTTTGGATATGCGGGTGTTGTCGTGGAAAAGCTGTCCGTATTCATATCCCCGAATCACCCCGACCTTCTCGCCATTTTGCAGCTCTTTCGCGCTGGAAGCCCGTAAGGGCCGCTGCCGGCAATGATAGTAGTGGGCCCTGGCCAGGAAAAGCATCTCGTCGCCCCACAAGAACTGGTCTTCACGCGAAGGCTCCCTGGCCACATTAAATCCGCCGACATATTTTCCGAGTTGGACTTCCTGCACCAGGCGCGCATACGGAATTGCCTCGATAGTCACCTGGGTGTCCACGGCGTTGAACGCGGCCCTGACGATCTCGACGGACATTCCCGTTCCGTCTGGGTTGGCGTATGGCTCCCATGCGTCTTCCACGGCCAGCGTCAGGGCGTGGGCGCTGGGAATCATGAACATGACGAGCAGTATGGTGCACAAGAGACGTGGCATAAATTTTTGCAATCCCGTTTCGTTGATTTATGCGTACTGAATACTACCGAGTTTGGTTCCGCACAAGAAAGCCCGGAGGGGTGGGTCGGAGAGTTTCGTCACATGTACCAGCGCCAGCTTTGTCCGGCCCGGAACAGTTCGCGCAGCGTGAGGGATGAGTTTCCGGCGATCTTTTTGGCCAGATAGATGAAGAGGTAGGCCGTCTGCAGGGCGTCACCCAGGGCTTCGTGGGCCGTGAAGAGGGGCAGGTCGAATTCGCGGGCCAGGTCGGTCAGTACGTAGGAGATGCTGAGATTGTACTGTTCATAATGCGAGGGCGTGCGCTTCTCGCGCCACAGCATGGCCATGCGCATGGTATCCAGGCAAGGGTTGGCCAAAGGTTTGCCGTGGTATTTCTTGCAGGCGCGGTTCAAAAAACTCATGTCCAGACCCACGTGGTGGCCGACGATAAGCGTGCCTTTGCAGAACTCGATCAGTTCGGGAAGAACCTGGGCCAGGGGTGGGGCCTCGGCGATGGCCTCGGGAGTGATGCGGTGGATGAGGGTGCTTGTCTTGGGTAGCGGGATGCTGGGCCGCACCAGGATGCTGAAGCTTTCGCCCGGCATGATGGCCAGTCCGCGTACACGAACGGCCCCGATGGAAACGATCTCTTCCCTGCGGGCGGAGAGGCCGGTCAGTTCCGTATCCAGGACCGTGTAGACATAGTCCTCCAGAGGGCGGGTCTGATCCAGGGACCGGCACAGGCGGTTGTTCTCCTCCAGCACGGGCAGGGTCGCGGCTTTGGGGCCAAGCCCAAGCAGGGCGAGCAGACTTTTCGGTGTGGCAGGATTCATATTCACGCCATGTTCAGCCGGAAGACTTCGCGCAACACTCCGTGTAGCGGGGTGATCACATTGAAGGCTTCGCGCAGGGTTCTTTTTTCCAGGGCCGAAAGGGTGCCCGGATCAAGGCGGTTGTCCGGGGCCACGCCCTGCTCCATTTGTTCGAGCTGGTGCATGAGCCGCGAATGCAGCAGGAACTCGAAGGCCTCCCGCGCTTCATGGAACAGATCACGCGACAGGTGTCCTTCCTGATGCAGCAGTTCGAGCCTGCCAAGGGTGCTGGTTTCGCGGATTCCGTGGTACAGGGCCATGACCCGCGCAAAGTCCATGAACGGCAGGAGTCCCCGGGTTTTGATGTCCAGGGTGTTTTTGTGCGCACCGTCTTTTTCGACCATGAAATTCTTGAAGAAGGTCAGCGGCGGCTTGGAATTCAGGCAGTCGGCGGCCAGGTAGCGCAGGAAGAGGTCCTTTCCGGCGCAGGCGTTGGTGACGTGCTGGCGCAGGTTTTCGGCCAGATCCTTGTGACCGTAGACGCCCCTGAAATCAAAAAACACGGAACTGGCCAGGACGCGTTCGGGTTCGGGCGCGGCCGTCCATGTGCCGACCCGTTCCTTCCATGTATCAAGGGAGCCCCTCCATTTGGGGTTCGAGGCCATCATGTCGCCTGGGCAGCGCGGGAAGCCGCAGTTTATGAGATGCCCCACCATGCGCTCCGTGAAGGCAGAGAAATACGTTTCGGCAGCCCTTTCCAGAAAATCCACTCCGCAGTTCTCAGTGATCAGCGCGTTGTCCTGGTCCGTGGCGAAGGTCTGCTCGCGGCGGCCCTCGCTGCCCATGAGGAGCAGGCAGAATTTGACCGGAGGCGGACCCAGTTCGCGCAGCATCAGGTCCAGGAGTTTGGACATGATCTGGTCGTTTAAAATGGCGATCATGCGGGTGATATTGCCCGCCTTGGCTCCCTGCTGGACCAGGGTGCGGATGACCGGGGTGATGCTGTCGTGCAGGGGATAGAGCCCGGCGATGGTGTTGCGGGAGGCGATTTCCCGGAACACGGACATGGGCGAGCGCCCCTGCAGGAGCATGATGTCGTGGGAACTGATGACTCCCTGCAGCCTGTTGTTGGATTTGACCACGAGGTGGTGGATGTTCTTGGACATCATGGTCAAAAGGGCGTCAAAGCAGACTGCGCCCGCATCGATGCTTTCCACCGGCGTGCTCATGACGGTTTCGGCCGGAGCCTGCAGGTCGAGGCCGAGGGCCATGGCTTTTCGCAGATCCGTGTCCGTGATGATGCCGCAGATTTCGCCCGAGGGCTCGCGGAAAAGGAGCGAGCCGGTGTTGTGGCGGATCATCTCCTTGGCCGCGGCCTGTATGCTGAGGCCAAAGGGCACGCTGACCGGTTCGCGAGTGACAAGGCCCCCCACCGGGTTACTGAAAAGATGCAGGCTGTGATCCTCGTGGGCGGGCAGGGTTTTGCAGCGCATCTCCTCAAAGGCCTTGGAGAGAAAAGTGTCGGCAAAGGATTTGAGATAGAAGCGTGGGATGGCGGGATTGAGATGCACGGCTTCGAAAAAGCGATCGCGAGGAATCTTGATGACGAAGGTGTCTTCCACGGTTTCGGCGTCCATGGCCGCTTTTTCGCCGTTGAAGAGGGAAAGGGCGCCCAGGGAAGCCCCTTCCGTACGGATGTCCATGAGAATGCCCTCGTCTTCCAGAAAAAGGCGGATGGCCCCTTTTTGGACCAGATAGAGGCCGTCCATCTCACTCACCCCCCGGCGCAAGAGCCTCGTCCCGGCCGGAAAGAAATCTACCAGGCAGCTGCGGGCCAGGCGGATCAGGCTCTGCCGTTCCAGTTCGGAAAATGGCAGAGTGCTCTCAAGAAAGGTGATGATGCTATCGTATCCCGCAGGCTGGATTCCCGCGTTCATGGCGTTGTCCTTGGGTTGCGGGGCCGGTTTCCCGGCCCCTGTTTGAACGGATTAGTGATCTATGGCTGCGCCTGCACCGCGAGGGATGCGCACGCTCTCGACCATTTCCTGCACGGCGGCCGGCGGGGCCTTGGTGATCAGGGACACGCCGACAGTCATCGCGAAATTGATGACCATGCCCACAGAGCCGATGCCTTCGGGACTGATGCCGAAAAACCAGGGAGACACGCCCATGAACTTGGTCTGCACGATGTAGAGCATGGTGAATCCGATGCCGCTGATCATGCCGCAGATGGCTCCCTCCTTGGTCGCGCGCTTCCAGAAGATGCCGAGCACGATGATGGGGAAAAAGGAGGATGAAGCAAGTCCGAAGGCCAGCGCCACCACCTGGGCCACGAAGCCCGGGGGGTTGATGCCGAAGTAACCCGCGATGATGACTCCTACGCCGATCATGACCCGGCCCACGAGCAGGCGTATTTTTTCCGAGGCGCCGCGATTGATGATGCGGTAATAAAGGTCATGGGAGATGGACGAGGCGATGACCAGAAGCAGTCCGGCCGCTGTGGACAGGGCCGCAGCCAGTCCGCCCGCTGCAACCAGCGCGATGACCCAGGGCGGAAGTTGGGAGATTTCGGGTGTGGCCAGGACCATGATGTCGTTGTCTATGTATAATTCGTTGGCATTGTCGAGAGGCGTGTTGCTGACCAGTCGCTGTCCGTGTGCACCGGTTTCCCCGCTGAACGCGGGCTTGCCGGCGAAGGCTGCGCCGCCGCGATAGGTGATGATGCCGTCATTGTTTTTGTCTATCCAGGCGATAAGTCCTGTTTTCTCCCAGTTTCCG
>JAWLHW010000142.1:0-6036 GCA_041690155.1 Desulfomicrobium sp.
AACGCAGTATGGAGGCGATCTGCATCCACAAGACAAGAATCCAGGGTGGAGCCAGTCCCGGAAAAACACTGCCCGCGAAGAAAACGAGCGCGCCGGTGCTTATGTGCACGGAATCGACAACCAGGCCGACGCAAAGGGCGACGGTTAAAAGCCGCACCTCCCCTGCGCGACTCGGCACCAGGGCCACATGGATCAACACAAGCACCACCCCGAGGCCGGTCCCGAGCCAAACCTGACCGTAAGCGGCGCCCAGCACGCAGGCAAACCAGCCCGCCTGAAACAGGCCGAAATTGACCAGTTTCGTCCACACCAGCCCCTGCCTCATGCGCGGCAAGCCCCGCTCGATTCACCCATACGTGAAAGCAGGAGCTGATAGTTGCGCACCGTGCGGCTGCGGAAACCAGCCTCGCAATAGCTGAAATAGTACTCCCACTTGCGCAAAAACTTCTGATCAAAGCCCAGCTTCATGGCCTCATCGCCGCGGGACATGAGCGCCAGACGCCACAGCTCCAGGGTTCGAGCGTAATCCAGCCCGATATCCTCCATGCGCGTGATACCCAGCCTGCTTCGTGCACCCATGGCCTGGGCCATGGCCCCAATGGACGGCAAATGGCCGCCGGGAAAAATGTGCTTGCGGATCCAGTCCGATCCCAGACGGTACGCCTGGTATTTCTGGTCGGGCATGGTGATGACCTGCAGCACGGCCCGCCCGTCCGGAGCGAGCAGGCGCTCAAGAGTCTGAAAATACAGGGGCAGATTGCGATGTCCCACGGCCTCAAGCATCTCGATGGAAACAATGGCGCTGAAACTGCCCTGCACATGGCGATAGTCGGTCAGCAGAATGCTGATTTTATCCTCCATGCCCTCTTCCTGCACCCTGTGCGTGGCCCACTCGAACTGCTCCTTTGAAATGGTGATGCCCGTCACCCGGCAACCTGTGCGTCGCACCGCCTCCAGGGCAAAGCCGCCCCAGCCGCAGCCGATCTCGAGCACGTGGTCCTGCGGACCAAGACCGGCCATGTCGATGATGGCGTGCATCTTGGCGAGTTGGGAATCCTCAAGGGAATCCTCCGCGCTTTTGAAGATGCCCCCGGAATAGGACATGGTCGGGTCCAAAAAGAGCCGATAAAAATCATTTCCCAAATCATAATGTTCGCCAATGTTGCGCCGGCTCCCGGCGATGGTGTTGGGGCGGCGCAGGTGCGTCACGAAATTGAGCGCTCTGCCCGCCAGAGCAGGCCAGAAGCGCCGATCATTGAGGACATCTTCCCGCTGGGCCAGCAGGCAGAGCAGACGGACCAGCTCCGGGCTGCTCCAGTCGCCGTCGACATAGGCCTCTCCAAAACCGATATCCCCGGACAGCATGACGCGGCTGAAAAAACGCGATCTGTGCACCAGCAGTTCGGCCCGGGGTTTGCTGCCGGGCAGACCGAAATTTTCTTCACCTCCGTCCGGCAGAGCCATGGTCAATTGTCCATGATCCAGTTTCCGTAAAAAACGTCCCAAAGCCCTTTTGCCAAGGGCCTCAAGCACCGAGGGCGGAGCCTGACGGATCGTCATGGGCGAAGCTGGCTCAGGCTTCGGATGGACCGCAAGCTTCTTGCGGAAATAAAGCCGCACCGCCTGGGCGACGATACGCGGGAAGGTCAGGGCGGCCCGCAGGGGATGCCCCAGGACCATCAGCGCCAGATTGCGGCTGGTCATGGGCCGGGCCTTACCGGTGAACGAGGCCGTGAGAGCCGGCTGTTCGTCAAGAAAATACGTGATGGAAATGGCAAGCTCTTCGTCGGGCTCGGAGAACGTGAACTCGTAGCGCCCACGACGCGGAAAAAACGGGGAGACGTGAAAAGCCTTCCCCGCGCCAAAACTCCTCTGCTCGCCCTCGGGAGTGAGCACGTAGAGGTGGGTCTCGCCAAAGGTATTGTTGACCTGCGCCAGAACACAGGCACGGCGGCCAGAGGCATCATAACAGTAAAAGAAGCTGGCCGGATTGAAGACGTAATGAAATTGGCGCAGGGCCGTGATCAGCACGATGCGCGAGGGTGCAAGCTCCACCCCGTTCTCCCGCAGGGCCCGCAGCACCTTGTCCCGCAGCCCCGCTTCCCCGTGATGCAAATAATCGCGGTCATGCAATGCCAGGGGGCGCACACGATTGTGTCCGAACCAGCGGGTGGTGCCATCCAGTCGATCCAGTTCGTCAATATCCAATGCATACAGATGCAGATCGTAATCAAAGCCATGCATGGCTTCATGGGTACGCGCATGGCTCAGAGTCCCGACATAAATCCGCGAATTCATCCATCCCTCCTGAATTGCCCCACCGCCTCATGACTGGAGCGGACTGCGTCCTCGTGGAATCCGAAGCCGAAATAGCTGCCGCAAAAATACGTATTACGGCGTCCGTTCAGGGACGAAAGCGAGCTCTGGGTTTCCATGGATTCCCTGGTGTACACCGGGTGATGATAGACCAGACTGGCCAGAACATGGGACTGATCATGAAGGCTCGGCCGGTTGAGGGTCACCAGATACTGTTTCTGTGCGGCCAGGCCCTGCAAAAGATTCATGGCGTAGGTGACAAAAACCCGCGATTCCTCCTCAGCCTCCCGCCGAAAATTCCAGCAGGCCCAGGCCTTGGGCGCAGGAGGCAACACCGAGACGTCCGTATGCAGGACAGTCGTATTCTCCTCGTAACGCCACGCCCCCAGAAGCCGCGACTCCTCGGGCGAAGGATCGCCCAAAAGACGCAGAGCCTGATCGGCATGAGCCGCGATGAAGACATCGTCAAAAATGCGGGGCTCCTCGCCAACTACTTCAACACTCACCCCCGCAGCGGTGCGCAGAACCCTGGCAATGGGTGCATCAAGCCTGACCGTTCCGCGAAAACGGCGCGAAAATGCCCGGACATAGCTGCTGCTGCCGCCGGAAACCGTTCTCCAGCGCGGACGGTCAAGCAGGGAAAGGAGGCCATGATTGTTGAAGAAACGCAGAAAGGAAAGGGCCGGAAACTGCCCCACCCGCCCGGCCGGAGTCGACCAGATGGCTGCGGCCATGGGCAGAAGATAGTTCTCGACCATGTAGGGCGAAAAGCGATGGCGGCGCACGTAATCGTCCAGGGTGCCAAGCTCCTGGCCGTCTTTGAGATCCGCCTTGCCCTGACGGCAAAAACGGGCAATCTCGAACAGAAAACGGTAGTAGCGCGCCGAAAACAAATTGGAGCGCTGGGCGAAAAGTCCGGCCAGATCCGTACCGGCATAGGTCAGCCCTGTGCGTTTGCAATGGAGTCCGAACGACATCTGTGTTTCCCGCGACGGGACTTCGAGCTCGTGCAAAAATTTGATGAAAAACGGGTAGGTGGCTTCATTGAAGACAATAAAGCCCGTATCCACAGGCGTCCCCTCGTCCGGACCGTTCGGGACGGAGACGGTATGGGTGTGGCCACCAAGATAATTCTCCTTCTCGAAGATGGTCACCTCGCGGCTGTCCTGCAGCAGATGCGCGGCCACAATCCCGGCCACGCCCCCGCCAATGACGGCCACTGTCTTTTTGGCGTCAGTCCTGTTTTCTTTCATGCACGCTCCGAATCGTCGCCGCCTGCGGGGCGGATTTCTGCAGTACGCGGGGGCCAGGGGAAAAAGGGGCTGGTGGCGCTTTTATAGGCCTCAAACTCGGGCTGCCCCTTGTACTTCTCTTCAAGCATGGGAATTCCCGAAACCTTCAAAAGCAGAAAAGCGATGAGCACAGGACTTACAAGACCATACCAGCCATGCTCGGAGCCAAGGCCGAGAAAGAAAAAACCCCACCACAGCACCGCCTCTCCGAAATAATTGGGATGGCGGGTATAGCGCCATAGCCCGGTGGTCATGATGCGACCCTTGCTGTCCGGATTCTTCTTGAAACGGGCGAGTTGCCAGTCACCCACGGCCTCAAACAGAAAGCCTGTTGCAAAAAGGGCTGTGCCCACAATATCGGTCCAGACCAATCCTGGCCCGGGCCGGGCAATGGTCAGCAAAACCGGCATGGCGACCAGAAACACGACCAGCCCCTGCAGCATGTAGATCTGCAGAAAACTGCGCCAGACAAAGGTCTCGCCCCAAGCCCGGCGAAAATTCCGGTAGCGGAAATCCTCGCCGCGCCCCCGGTGCCTGAGGCCAATGTGCAGCCCCAGCCGTGCGGCCCAGACACACAGCAGGCAGAGCATCAGCAGCGGCCTGAAATGCATTTCCGCCCCACCCGCGAGCCAGGCCCCGAGACAGGTCAACACAAAGGCCGGGCCATAGGCGATGTCTATGAGGCTGTTGTCGCTGGCGCGCGTCCCGATGACGAACATGGTGTTCATGGTCAAAAGCAATGCCACGGCCGCACCAAGCATTACGACGGTCATGAGCCTGGACCTCCTTGAAGTTTCTAGTTCAGCCGCACTCCAATGAGATAGCTGCCTGCGGCGACCAGGGTGCACAGGACCGTGCCCCAGGCGATATCAACCACAACGACCAGCACCGGCCAGTCCCGCAAGGTCGCGAGGTTGGTCAGGTCATACGTGGCGTAGGTGAAAAAGCCGAAGAGAGCTCCAAACAGGCAGGCCCGGACCAGAGACTGCGCTTCCAGACCGGGTCGGACGGCAAAAATAAGGATTCCCGCGATATAGATGAAATAGAAGGCAAACGCCGCAGGCCAGTTGACCTCGGGGCTCAGGAGATGATGCAGGTTGGTTTTGTAGAAATTTCTGGCCACAAACCCGAGCCAGACCATGTCGATGGCAAAGAAGACAGGGATGGTGAACAGATAGAGCTTGAGCCAAAAAAAAGGATTCATGACCATACCTCCCTCATGGTTGCAAATCTTGCCCCGGAGCCTTCCCTTGCCCTGCCGGGCCGAGGTGAAGACGCAGCGCCCGTGTCCACAAGGTTCAGCCCAGTCGAAACGCCCGCCTGCTGACGGACAGCGGGAACAAAAACGCCCGGTGACAAACACCGGGCGCAATCGATTTATTGATACGGAGCAGGGTATTTCTTCAGCCTCCGAAGGAACCCGCGCCAATTACTTCCATGGCCTTGGTGTAGTGCACGCGGAGCTGGTTCATCTTGTCACCCAGATCTTTCTCAACAGGTCCCATCTCCAGCGGGCACTCCGCTTCAAGCTGGGCTGTTTTCGTTTCAATCTCGCGCACCAGAGCCTTAATTTCGGCGACAGCGTCAAGCATGCCCCCTCTATCCTTGTCCCCGAGATCCAGAAAACCGGCCATGACGTCATAAAGAGTCGCTTTCCACGCATTAAGCTCACGTTCAACGCCCTTGCAATAGCCTTTCACAGCCATTTTTTTTGCTTCTTCAGTCGCACAGCCATCAATTGCGGAACATGATAAGCAGGGTCCCGGATAATCCATGTTTGCCATAGGTGCCTCCATAATGAATTTAATGTTTGGAACGAACAATACTCTAATATAAACTATCGTCAATAAAAACTGTTATTGAATATTAATGTCACGCGTACACCTGACAAGAGGGCGGCCACATTTTTTTGCTTGGATCGGACAAACCAGGACAAACCTGATTGATACTGCGCACCCTACCACAATGCGGACCTCAAAGGAAGCTTCTTGCCATGACATCCGCAATCCGCGATGACCGGGACGCAAGCGCGGAGGTAAACAAATGCGATCCTGGCCCCACATAATCAGCCGACTGCGGCCCGCCACCATCCAGGCACACCTGATCCACATGGTGCTGGCCCTGGTCGTCATCCAGATTGCCGTCAGCTGGCACGTCATCTCCGGACTGACCGAGGAGATGCTGCACGAACAGATCGGCCAGACAGCCCTGCAGACAGCCAGAACCATCGCCCAGATTCCGCGCATCAGGCAAGCGCTGCTCGAAGGCGATCCGCAAGGGGAAATCCAGACCCTGGCCGAAAACATCCGCACCCAGACCGGCGCATCGTTCGTGGTCATCGGCGATAGCGCCCAGAAGCGCTATTCGCACCCCGTGCCCGAACGCATAGGCCAGACCTTTGTCGGCGGAGACACGGGACCGGCCCTGC